>NZ_CP157355.1:651575-977363 GCF_040047665.1 Chitinibacter sp. FCG-7 | reverse complement strand
TGGCGATTATGCAGTGCAGGGCGTGGGCTTTCAAGGCGAAAAAAAACGCCGATCAAAAGATCGGCGCTCAATGACCACTGGAGATACACGAAGCATCAGCTTGCGAAACGTATAGTGCGCTTTTGCGCGCAGGCGTGTTTTGATATGGCGCAATAATTGTGTGAGGTGTGAGGTGTGAGGTGTGAGGTGTGAGGGTAGGGGTATTGCTTTGTGGACTAGATGACTTCTGGCGTGCAGAGATATACGTAGCAATGTATTGCAGAGCAATAACAGAGCTGAATCACTAAAAAGGGGAGGAGGTGGCGAGCCCGACCCCCGGCACTAGCATCAAAAGCTGTGGCTGCTTCCTTCCGGACCTGACCAGGTTGACCTTCTAGCTATGCGGGGAGACCCGCCGTCGAAGCCTTTACGGTGACCATCCACCGCAAAGAATCGTAGGCGTTGTGAGCTTGGCAGAGCGCCAAATCACAACAGGGCGCGACTATATCACAGACTGGCGACTGATTGCCACTGCTGGCGCAAAACATCGCTCGTGGCACGGCCCAAATGCGTGTAAAGCCAGGTGGTCGCCGCTTCCACCGTGCGTCGGCCCGCTGGCCATGCCCCCATCTGATTCAAAATATCGCCCGCCGCATAGAGCCCCTGTCGCACTTCGCCCGCGATGCACTGTGTACAATTGATAATCACACAACCGTGGCTAGCCTGCTGGCTCAAGGCGGTAATCAGCGCCGCGTGGTTGGGTAGATTGCCGCTACCATAGCTTTCGAGCATGATGCCATCCCAGCGCTGACTGCCCAGCATGGCGCAGATTGCCGCTTCACAGCCGGGGTAGAGTTTGAGTGCCAGCACTTTGCGGCTGGCGTCGAGCGGCAGAAAAGCAAATTCGGCCTGCTCTGCAGACTTTTCACTAGATGCTTCTCCAGACGGTGTTATCACTGGGGAACTCACTTGAATGGGCTGATTGGGCGCGCCATACGCCGTGTCGGCGTCGGCATCCAGTTTCTTGATGCAATAGGCTGGCAGTACCAGCCCACCAAATGCCAGATAAACGCCCGCCCGCGTGCTGCAGGCGGCGTCAAGCGCCAACCGCATATTAGCCGGTGCATCGCTACCCGCGTGGATCCACGGTCTTTGCGCGCCGGTTAAAATGACTGGTTTGGGTAGATTGGCCAGCTGCCAGTGCAGTGCGGCACCCGTCCAGGCCATGGTATCGGTGCCGTGCAAAATAATAAACGCATCGTACTGTGTCAGGCGGCTGGCGATCTGCTCGGCGATGGTGTGCCATTCCTGCGGGCCGATGGATGACGAGTCCAGCGCCTGGCTATACTCGTGCAATGTGATTTCTGCGCTGGGTATATGCTGCTGATTAAGGTCAGATATAAGTTTTGGTAGTATACCACGCATGGGTATCAGTCCATTTGGGCTGTCGGCACAGCCTATGGTGCCGCCGGTGTACAGGCAAAAAATACGTTTCATGGTCAGTGAGCCCCTCGGGGTGCTAGAATTCTTTCTTTTTGCAGTGCAGGATGATACGGCATGGTTATCGCCGACAACCGTAAGGCGTTTCACGAATATTTTATTGAAGAACGCCTTGAAGCGGGGATAGTGCTGGAAGGTTGGGAGGTGAAGTCGATTCGCGCCGGCCGTGTTCAGCTCAAAGAATCCTACGTCATTTATAAAAACGGCGACTTCTGGCTGTTTGGCTGCCATATCTCGCCGCTGATCAATGCCTCATCGCACGTGCTGCCCGATGTCGTTCGCACTCGCAAATTATTGCTCAAGCAGCGCGAAATCGAAAAGTTGGCGATGAAGGTTGATCGCGCCGGTTACACCATTGTGCCGGTGAATATGCATTTCACCCGTGGCTACATCAAGCTGGAAATCGGCGTGGCCAAGGGTAAAAAGCAGCACGATAAACGCCAGACCGAGAAAGAGCGCGAATGGCAGCGCGAAAAAGCGCGCATTGTGCGTGATCACACTAAGCAGGCAAGCTAAGCGGCTTTATCACTGAGCATCACCCAATAAAAAACCGAGCTGCTGGCTCGGTTTTTTATTGCCTACTGTTTGCTTGAAGACTTCATCGCAGGCATCACGACTCGGCCTTCTCACCAATCTTGCCCTCTTTACCGCTCAGCAAACCGACAATGTTTTGCTTGTGACGCACAATCAGCAGCACGCTAATGGCAATTACCGCGGCGATATAAGCCGGAACAGGCAGGAAATACCAGCACAGAAAAGGCGCGGCAAGCGCTGCACAGATCGCTGATAGCGATGAAATTTTCAGTCCTTTCGCCACAAACAGCCAGATCCCCAGCGTCGCCAAGCCCAGCCATAAATTGAGCGCGAGCAAAATGCCTGCAGCGGTGGCGACGCCTTTGCCGCCTTTGAAGCTGAAAAATACCGGCCACATATGACCAATCGTGACGGCGAGTGCAACGGCTGCAATGGTTTGATCAAACGTTGCGCCTAGGCCGAAAACCGGCGCCAGTTGTTGGGCGGCAAAAACGGCCACCCAGCCTTTGAGCGCGTCGCCCAGCAAAGTGAGCGCAGCGGCTTTTTTATTGCCTGAGCGCAGTACATTGGTCGCGCCCGGATTATTCGAGCCATAGCTGCGCGGGTCAGCCAGCCCCATCACGCGGCTGACAATCACGGCGAACGACAGCGAGCCGATCAGATAGGCGGCAATGATGAAAAATACTAAGGTGAGGTTCATCCCAAATTCCACTACAATCGTGAGCTTTTGATTCTATAGCGAATCCGCCACCCGCTCAAAGCGTTCTGCGCTGCGGCGGCGGTCGCACGATCCGAACATGGACATTATTTATTTGCAGCAAGTGCGCGCCGAAACGGTTATCGGCTGGTATGACTGGGAGCGCACCCAGTCGCAAGCCGTTGAGCTGGATCTGGAAATCGGCCTGCCTTCAGCGCGCGCCTGTGTGTCGGACGATCTGGTCGATACCATCGACTACGACAAAGTCGTGACGCATTTGCGCACCGTGATGGCAGAAAAACACTTTCTGCTGATCGAAGCGCTGGCCGAACATATTGCCCACATTCTGCTGCATGATTTTGGCGCTCCCTGGATTAGGGTGTCCGTGACCAAACTCAATATTCTGAAAGACGTAGGCCGGGTGGGCGTCACGATCGAGCGTGGACATCGCGGTAATTGATCTAACTTCGGCAATTCTCGCTATATTTCTGCTGGATGCTATACCCAAGCGTGATCCAGTTTTCTGATCGTCCCGAGTTCCCTTATACTCAAGGTCATATTCAATCTACTTGGAGCCAAACATGGCCAAAGGTAATTTATTTGTCGTGACAGCCCCGTCGGGCGCAGGCAAGACGACGCTGGTGGCGGCCTTGTTGGCGGCGGATGCGAATGTTCAGCTGTCGATTTCTTATACCACTCGCCAGCCACGCGCCGGTGAGGTCAATGGCAAGGATTATCACTTTGTTGAACGCGCCGAATTCGAGCGCATGATCAATGCAGGCGAGTTGCTGGAACACGCTGAAGTCTATGGCAACTATTACGGCACATCACAAGTCTGGATCAATGAAGTAATCCAGAATGGCCGTGATATTTTGCTGGAAATCGACTGGCAAGGCGCGCAGCAGGTACGGCGTTTGTTCCCCGAAGCGATTGGCCTTTTTGTGTTGCCGCCGTCGCTGGATACACTGGAAACCCGCTTACGCAATCGTGGCAAAGACAGTGAAGATGTGATTGCCAAGCGCATGGCGGTGGCGCGTGAGGAATGTAGCCATGTTGATGAGTTTGACTATGTGATCGTGAACGAACACATTGATGATGCGGTACGCGATATTGTGGCGGTGGTCCGTGCACAGCGTTTGACGCTGGCCCGCCAGTCCAACCGGCATACCGCCTTGATTTCAAGTCTGAAAGGCTAAAATCATCGGCATGATGTTATAATCTATGGTTTCGTCCGCTGGATATATCCGCTGGCGCGCCTGCATTGAGTATTTCGGAGAATAAATTATGGCCCGTATCACGGTTGAAGATTGTCTGGATCGTATTCCAAACCGTTTTGATTTGACTTTGGCTGCTGCCTACCGCGCTCGCCAGCTGGAAAACGGCTCGTCCCCGCAAGTGGACAACAATGGCCGTGACAAGCCTACCGTGCTGGCTTTGCGTGAAATGGCTGCCGGTTTAGTTGGTGTTGACATTCTGACGCGTAACCGTGGTTAATGATGACAGCAGACTCGGCGCTCACTATTGAGGATGTCCCTGCACTGCAGGAAGCCCCTGACGTGATTGAGGAAGCCAACCGCTTCCTGACCGAGCACACGGCTTATCTCAAGCCAGAAGACCGCCAGATGTTAAGGGCGGCTTTTTTATTCGCTGAAAACGCGCATCGCGGCCAGATGCGCCGCTCGGGCGAGCCGTATATTTCGCACCCGCTGGCCGTGGCGACGATTCTCACGCAGTGGAAGCTCGATGCGCAGGCGCTGGCTGGCGCGCTGCTGCACGATGTGATGGAAGACAGCGGCGTCACCAAGCTGGAGTTGACCGAAAAATACGGCAAAGCGGTCGCCGAGATTGTCGATGGCATGAGCAAGATCGACAAGCTGGAATTTCAAAGCAAGGAAGAAGCGCAAGCAGAAAATTTCCGCAAAATGCTGCTGGCGATGGCGCGCGATTTGCGCGTGATGCTGATCAAGTTGGCAGACCGTTTGCACAATATGCGTACGATGGATTCAATGCGTGCTGACAAGCAAAAACGCATCGCCCGCGAAACAATGGAAATCTACGCGCCGATTGCCAACCGCATTGGTCTGAACGCCGTGTATCAGGAGCTGGACGATCTGGCGTTCAAATACATGCACCCGCGTCGGCATCATGTGTTGTCCAAAGCGTTGAAAGCCGCGCGCGGCAACCGCCGTGAGGTGGTGCAAAAAATTCTCGACTCGATCAATGCCAAGCTGACCGCGCACCAGATCGAAGCGCAGGTTTCGGGTCGCGAGAAAAATCTGTTTTCGATCTATCGCAAAATGGTCGAAAAGCACCTGAGCTTCTCCGAGGTGCTCGATATTTATGCTTTCCGCGTTATCGTCAAAGACAATGCGCATTGCTATCTGGCGCTCGGCGCCTTGCACGCTTTGTTTAAGCCGATTCCGGGCAAATTTAAAGATTACATCGCCATTGCCAAAAGCAATGGCTATCAAAGCCTGCATACCACGCTGTTCGGCCCGTATGGCACCCCCATTGAAGTACAAATCCGCACGGCCGAAATGCATCGGATTGCTGATGCAGGTGTCGCCAGCCACTGGATGTATAAAAGTGGCGATGAAGGTTTTTCCGAAGTACAGCAAAAAACGCATCAATGGCTGCAATCGCTGCTGGAATTACAGGTCGAGTCGGGCGATGCCGTCGAGTTTCTTGAACATCTGAAAGTCGATCTCTTTCCTGATCAGGTGTATGTGTTCACGCCGAAAGGCAAAATCCTTAGCTTGCCCAATGGCGCAACCTGCGTTGATTTTGCCTACGCCGTCCACACCGATGTGGGGCACGGCTGTATTGCGGCCAAGGTGAACCATGAGCTGGTGCCGTTGCGGACCAAGCTGAAAAATGGCGATCATATTGAAATCGTCATGGCGGCGCACGCCAAGCCCAATCCAAGCTGGCTCTCGTTTGTGACGACCGGCAAGGCGCGCTCGCAAATCCGGCATTTTCTCAAAACCATGCGTTTTGATGAATCAGTGCATTTGGGCGAGCGTCTGCTTAATCAAGCTTTCTCGGCGCTGCATCAGCCGCTGCATGTGAATGATGAGGTCTGGGAAAAATACCTGCGCGAAAGTGGTGAAAAATCCCGCGAAGCGGTGCTAGCTGATGTTGGGTTGGGACAAAAACTCGGTGTTGTCGTGGCCAAGCGCTTGCTGCAACTGGCAGGAACCTGGTCTGAGGAAGGGCGGCAGGGCAAAAAACCGATGTCGGTCACGATTCGTGGCACCGAAGGCATGGCCATCCAGTTTGCCCGTTGCTGCAACCCGATTCCGGGCGATCCGATTCTGGGCTTTGTGAAAAAAGATCACGGCCTGGTCGTGCATACCCACGATTGCCCGCAAGTGTCCAAAGGCCGTATTGACGCCGACAAGCTGATCGATGTGGATTGGGATCCGGACGTTGCGCGGCTGTTTGACGTACCGATCAAGATTCTGGCCGAAAACGAGCGTGGTACGCTGGCCTCCTTGGCTGCGGTGGTGGCCGAAGCTGAAGCCAATATTGCGGCGGTGACGATGGGCGATGCCGTTGAATCGCACGAGCGTTATCTGAGTGTGCAATTCACGCTGCAAGTACACAATCGCATCCATCTGGCGAAAGTGCTCAAGCATTTGCGCGCTTTGCCTACGGTCTATCGTTTGCAGCGGGTGCGCGCTTAGCCTCGCTGGTCACCTGGCAGCAGGGCGTGCCTCCAATGGCCGCGCTGCTGCAAATCAGCGAAAAATCGGTCAATCCCTGCGTGGCATCAAATCAGCTTTCGGTCTGCATGTTAATATCGCAGCCAAGTTTTCCATATCGGTTTAAACCATGATCCAGATTTCTATTAATGGCGCGGCACGCGAGTTTGCCGAGTCACTGAGCGTCTCCCAATTGATCGTCGAGCTGGAGCTCACTGGCAAACGCATTGCGATTGAACGCAATGGCGAGATCGTGCCCAAAAGCGAACACGCCAGCACGCAGCTGCTCGATGGCGATGTGCTGGAGATGGTGGTCGCCGTCGGCGGTGGTTAATTGGTATTGCCTGCTAGACCTTTTTGACACTGGCCTGTAGGCATATACCTCGCTTATTGATTCCAACAGGGGCAAGAATAATGAATGATGTTTTTCAAATTGCAGGCAAAACTTATCAATCACGGCTGATTGTTGGGACTGGTAAATACAAAGATTTCGCGCAAACGCGCGCTGCGGTCGATGAATCGGGTGCTGAGATTGTCACCGTGGCGATTCGCCGCGTGAATATCGGTCAGGACGCATCGCAGCCATCCTTGCTCGATGCTTTGCCACCGTCGCAATACACTTATCTGCCCAATACTGCGGGCTGCTACAACGCCGAGGATGCGGTGCGGACCTTGCGCCTGGCGCGCGAATTGCTCGACGGCCACAAGCTGGTGAAGCTCGAAGTGCTGGGCGACCCCAACACGCTGTATCCGAATGTGCGCGAAACGCTGAAAGCGGCTGAGACGCTGGTGAAAGACGGTTTCGACGTGATGGTTTACACCTCGGACGATCCGATTATCGCCAAAGAGCTCGAGCAAATCGGCTGCTGCGCGATTATGCCGCTGGCGTCCTTGATCGGCTCGGGCATGGGGATTCTGAATCCGTGGAATCTGCGCCTGATTATCGATTCGGCTAATGTACCGGTACTGATCGACGCCGGTGTCGGCACGGCATCGGACGCCGCAGTGGCGATGGAGCTGGGTTGCGACGGGATTTTGATGAATACCGCCATTGCCGGCGCGCAGGACCCGATCCGTATGGCGCGCGCGATGAAGCTGGCCGTGCAAGCCGGTCGCGACGCCTTTCTGGCTGGTCGCGTACCCCGCAAATTGTATAGCGCCGATCCGTCGAGCCCGACATCGGGCCTGATTGCTGCCAAATAAATTTCTTAGCCAGGATCGATTTGAAAACACAGTGTTTTTAAATCGACATTATTAGGGTATTGCCCTGCAGGTTAGATTCCAACTATCCTGCAGGCCAATACCCTTTTGTATGGATGCCATTGATGCTGATTCGCTACGCCACGCTCGACGATCTGGATTTGATCGCACCGCTGTTTGCCGCTTACCGCGTTTTTTATGAGCAAGCGCATGATCTGCCCGCTGCTCGACGTTTTATTGGCGATCGACTTCGTTTGCGTGAGTCGGTGATTTTACTGGCTCTGGATGAGAAGTGTGGGACGAACGAGGCGCTAGGGTTTGTTCAGATGTATCCAGCATTTAGTTCGGTGGCATGCCAAGGTATTTTATTGCTCAATGATTTGTTTGTGGCACAAACGGCTCGCAGGCAGGGCGTAGCTAGGCAACTACTAGAGCGGGCAAAAGAACATGGGCTGAGCGTTGGTGCAGCAAAGCTAAAACTTTCAACAGCCAATACTAATCAACTAGCTCAGAAATTATACGAATCACTTGGCTATCAACAGGATCAAGCTTTCCGTCATTATTCGCTGGCGATTTGAAGCGATTGTATTTGTGCGGAAATTGACTGTTCTTAACACAAGTCCAATAGGGTATTGCCCTGCAGATTAGATTCCAACTATCCTGCAGGCCAATACCCTTTTATATGGATGCCATTGATGCTGATTCGCTACGCCACGCTCGACGATCTCGATCTGATCGCACCACTGTTTGCCGCTTACCGCGTTTTTTACGAGCAAGCGCATGATCTGCCCGCTGCGCGTGCTTTTATCGCTGAAAGGCTGAGTTTGCGTGAATCGGTGATTTTGCTTGGACAGGATGATGCTGGTGCTGCGCTGGGCTTTATCCAGCTCTATCCGGTGTTCAGCTCGATTGCCGCCGAGCGCATCTGGCTGTTGTCGGATTTATTCGTCAGTGACGCGGCGCGAGGGCAAGGTGTAGCGCGCGCTTTGATGAGCAAAGCCACGCAGCATGCGCGCGACAGCGGCGCGGCCTGGCTGGAATTATCAACCGCGCATACCAATCGCAAGGCGCAGGCTTTGTATGAATCACTCGGCTATCAGCTCGATACCGTGTATCGCTATTACAGTCTGGGTGTGTGAGCGTACTGCTGTTGTAATCATGATTGATGATCATCGTGCTGCTGATGATCATCAATCCTATCGTTTCAATCGAGTGCTGTGTGGCGTGATTTAAAAGTGCAGCGTCACCGCAGCAGAGACAATATGGTCATCCGCAGCATGATTGAGACCATGTTGATAACCCAAATCCACATCGAGCTGCTCAGCCGGACTCCAAGTGATACCGGCGCCCAGATACGCTGGGTGTTGATGGACTCCAGCCTCGGTATTGCGTTCGCTACTCCATTCGAGATTAGCGGCGAAAGTCTCGCTAAAGGCGTATTCAGCTGCCAGTGCTAAATTCCAGATGTCCTTATTTTCACCCGCACGATTATTGGCATAGGTGTAGCCACTATTGGCAAAAAAGGTAAATTCACTCAGCTGGTAATCGGCGATCAAGTTGGCGGCGTATTGGCTGCGACCTGCGCCCAGACCTTTTTTCTCATCGCCATTGGGCAGGCTGGCACTGGCAGCCAGTGCCAGATTCAGATTGTCGTGCTCGATAAATCGCCATTTGAGCCCCAAGGACATATCTGCCAGGCCTTTTTGCCTGCTTTCATCTGCAACTTTGTTCGATTGGTAAGGGGCAGAAATGAAAATGTCGAGATTCTTGCCAAGCCCATGACTTAAAGTGGCCGCGAGCTCCAGAGCTGTTTCATCTCCGTTGGCAGCAGATGCTCGTTCGATTCCCAGCTCAAGTTCCCAATGACCTGCTTCGACGGTGCCCGAGTCTTCGTAGGCATAGGTTTGTGCCGCAATCATTAATAAAATACCGGCTGCGATTGGTTTGAATGTCATGACTTCTCTCCTGAAGTAGTCGATTTTTCTTTGAAAATCCAGGTAAATGATAATGATTTTCTAGTGCTAAAGCAACTTTGTTGCGTTTGTGGCTATGGCTATTATGTAATCAGCAAGCAAACTCAACCGGTGTTGATGGCGACAAATCACAACTAAGCCCGCGTTGGAATGAACAGGCCTCATCAGTATGAGCCAGTAAAAACTGCCAGCCGTACTTGGTGAAAACGGTCGTGGGCATTAAAATGCGCAAATTGAACAAAACGCCGTTGCGGCTTGATCATTTGGGTCAGGGAGCGCGGCGTTTTTGCATCGCAAGGATATGCCATGAGCACTGAAAACGAACACCTAGGCAGCGTTGCTGAGTCAAACGACGCGCCCGAAAACACACAGATTGCCGACGACGGCGCAGAGAATCTGCGTCGCCGCTCGATTCGCAGCTTTGTGCTGCGTCAGGGGCATTTATCGACTGGCCAGGCGCGTGCGCTGGAAGAGTTTGGCCCGCAGTTCTGCATTGATTACACGCCTGCCGCGCTTGATCTGGACGCCGCTTTTGGCCGCCAAGCACCGCGCGTGCTGGAAATTGGTTTTGGCATGGGTACGGCAACTGCCGAAATCGCGGCAGCACGCCCTGAAACTGATTTTTTGGGCGTTGAAGTGCACACGCCCGGCGTCGGCAGTTTGCTCAAATTAATCGGCGAGCAATCGTTGACCAATCTGCGCATTGTCCAGCACGACGCGGTTGAAGTGCTGGAGCATATGCTCACACCCGATTCACTCGACGGCGCGCATATTTTCTTCCCCGACCCTTGGCACAAAAAGCGCCATAACAAGCGTCGCTTGATCAAATCGGAGTTCGTCAAACAGCTGGTGTCGCGGATTAAAACCGGCGGCTATCTGCACTTGGCAACCGATTGGGAAGATTACGCGATTCAAATGCTTGAAGTGCTCAGCGCCGAACCGGCTTTGCAAAACACCGCCAGCAGTGAAACCGGCTACGCCGAGCGCCCGGATTATCGCCCGCTGACCAAATTCGAAAACCGTGGCATCAAGCTCGGTCACGGTGTTTGGGATCTGGTCTTTAAGAAAATTTAAGCAAGTTGTCATCTCGCAGGCTGTAGAAAACAGCCAGCCTGCCGATATAGTCCGAAGAGGGCGGCTCCCTTGCTCTGGCGCGACGGTCAGCACACGTCATCGGCTCTGATGGTCGGGCCGGAGGGGCGAGCCACTGGCTTTTCGTCTGGCGCTGGCTAGAGTGGAAAAAGCCCAACCGATATCGTCAGGAGAGCATGATGCCTCAGCCGTTTAAATTGAAATCTGCCTTGTCCCTTGCGCTGGCAAGCAGCTTGCTGCTTGGTTTGAGCGCGTGTGCTGGCACCGCACAGCATACCGTAGCCCATTCGTCCGAAGGCGTTGCGCAGCCGCCGGTGGTATTGCCCGGCAAAATTACTGCCGTGGGTTATGGGGCTATGCCTACGATGGATGGCTTGTCTCCTTCGCAGCGCCGTTTGCTGGCCATGCGGGCGGCCAAGCTCGACGCTTATCGTTCGCTGGCTGAGACCGTTGCCGGGATTAAAATTACCGGCAATAGCTCGGTATCGGCCATGGCGATGAATAATGATGGCTTTCGCGCTTACGTTGAGGCGCATCTTCGTGGTGCACGCGTCGTTACTGTAACGCCACTGCCTGATGGCGCTTTTGAAACCACACTGGAATTGACGCTGGGCGGTGATTTTTATCGTGCAGCGCAATCGGCTGCCGCGCATAGTGCGACAGGCGAAGCACCTGCCAGTGATGCTGCACCGATGAAAGTCGTTCCGCAGCCGGTGTCGATGAAAGTGCAGCCCAGCCAGAATTTCTATCTGTCACTGTGATGATGCTGCGTACTTTTGTGCTGGCCCTAGGGCTGAGCGCCAGTGTACTGGCCGCGCAGCATGAGGGCATTGCGCCCTTGGGCAGCGAAGGGCTGGAATCGGCTCGCCGCGCGGCGATTGCCGACGCACTGGAAAATGCCGCCTTGTTCAATGGCGCGAATCTGACCAGCCATACGCAACAGTCAGGGCACAAGTGGGGTGAATCCAGCCAGTTGCGGGGTGCTCCGCTGGGTGAATATCGCCAGCTTAAGGAGTGGCAGAGCAATGGTTTTTTGCATGTCATCGTGGATGTCGATCCTGCAGTAACGCAGACCGAGCAGCCCTCGCCGA
This sequence comes from Chitinibacter sp. FCG-7, assembly GCF_040047665.1. Taxonomy (NCBI): domain Bacteria; kingdom Pseudomonadati; phylum Pseudomonadota; class Betaproteobacteria; order Neisseriales; family Chitinibacteraceae; genus Chitinibacter; species Chitinibacter mangrovi. The sequence goes on along the minus strand of NZ_CP157355.1, from coordinate 965,593 downwards.
CGAGTGAAACTGTCGCTGCCAGCCCTCGTGTTCAGCAGTGTCATGGCGGTGGCTACAAACGCAAAATTCTGGTCTCGCATATCTGGATTCAGCGCCCGGTGCAAATGGCCGATCTGGACCGTTTTTCCGAAGGCTTGCAGCTGGAAATGGTGCGCAAGTTTCACGATAGCGGCGCGTTTTTACCCCAGCGTACGCAAACGGAAGCGGTGTTTGAATTGCAGCCCCAATTGAGCGATCCGCTGTTGCAGCCCGAGCGTGTCCGTGAAATGGCGCGTCGCTATGCCGTGCAGTTTATTGTTGGCGCAGTGGTACGCGATTTGTCGACCAGTGGCGAGCGCTACACGTTGAGCCGCCACCGTGGCGATGTGAAAGCGGGCGAGCGCAAGCTGGAGCTGAATTTGCCGCTGGTTGATTTTACCGGCTTCGGTTTTAAAGCCACGCCGCAAGCGCGGCGCTTCGAGTACGAATTGTTTGTGTTTGACGGCGTGTCGGGCGCATTGATCAACCGGCATCTGCTGGCAGGCAAAGCGAGCGGGACGGTGATGCAGGATAGCGCCACCAGCATGGGTACGGCGGGTTTTAAAGAAACCGATTTTGGCCGTCTGGTTGATACCAAATTGCAGCAAGGCGTTGATTTGCTGAGTCAGGATGTTGGCTGTATTCCTTTTTCAGCCCGAATTACCCGGGTCGAAAAAGGTCGGGTGTATTTTGATGCAGGCGTTACCTCGCAAGTCGCTGTGGGCGATACCCTGCAGGTGTATCGGATACAGCCCGGTGCATTGCCGCTGGCGGCGGCCAGTTTTGATCCAAGCATGAGTCTGGGTTTGCCCGAAGAGATCGTGGGTAATGTACAGGTGATGCAGGTACAGCCGCTGTTTTCGGTCGGTGCCATGTCCGGTAGTGCAGTTCAGGCGGGTGATTACGTCCGGTTTGTCGGTCGGGAGGGTAAAAAATGAAGCACTATCTGGCGGTTTGTCTGATGTTCCCCGCGCTACTGATGGCCAATGAAGCGCCAACTGCTGGCGCAAAAGCCAGCGCCAAACCCGCGGCCACGCACGGTACGATCAAGAATGCTCCGCCCACTCAGGTGGAAAACCTCAAGCCGGGCGGCAAGCTCAAGGCCGATCCGCCGGCGCATGAAGCAGCCGCAGCACCTACCGAGCCACCTGTGGTGCAGTATGTGCCGCCCAAATACGGCAGCAGCCGCCCTGTAGCGCAGACCCATGCGCCGCTGGTGCGCCAGTATGTCCCTTCCAAAGCTCCTCGCCGTGCCGCGGCAACGCATCAAACCAGCCGGAATACCTCGCATGCCGCAGCGACCGAAGCGGTGACGCCAGGTTTGGTGCGGGTGATGCCCGCTGGCAGCCTGCCTGCTGGCAAGGTCTTGCCGAATTTCCAGTCGGCAACGAACGCTGCTGGCAGTGCAACGACGGCGACCAAGCCAAGAATAAGCTGGGGTGAGACGGTGGCGGCTAAGCCCGTGGCGAGCCCCGCGCCGGAAATCTATATTGTCCGCGATCCGGAATTGCGCTGGCAGCAATATAGCTACCCCTGATTGTCATTCGCGATTGCGCTCACTCAGCTCTGCAACTGAAATGAAAAAGCCCGATATTTCGGGCTTTTTGTTGATCCAATTATTTGCAATTGAGTTCGCGAACCACCGAGCCTTTGAATTGCAGGCTGATTTTGTTCAATTGCACCAGCTGCGCTTCACTGAGATTGCGCGCGTTAAAGCTGGCTTGCTTGAGGGTGTCATCGCGATCGCGCACCACAGCTGAACGGACGCCTTTGGCTTGTAATTCGGCCAGATGACGCTCACCGGCCTCGCGGGTGCTGAAAATGCCCAGCGAGATGGCGTTTTGCCAGCGCCCGCCATTGTTCACGATAAAGTAATCCGTCACACCCAGCTCGGCCAGCTGCGCCGCCTTGGTTTTGGCCACTTCCATGCTTTCCAGCGGTGGCATATACACCCAGACCTTGGTCGATTCGCCGCTGCTGGTTTCGGTGGCGTTGATGCCCAGCGCACGCAGTTTGTCGCGGGCTGTGGCAATCTGCTCGCCGGTGATGCCTGTCCAGCGGGCACAGGCCAGTTGCAGCGGCGTAGGGGCTGCTGTGGCTTTGGCTGCCCGGGTCGGCTCGGGGCTGGTGACTGGACTGGTTACTGGGCTCACTTCAGGCTCGCTTGATGTTTCGCTCACCGGGGATTCTTGCGGTGCCGCCGTCGGCTCCGGGCTATTGCCAAGCATGCCGGTCACCACTTTGACTGCCGAGGCGTTTTTCTCTCGGCTTTGCAGTGTGACCGTCATCGGCTGAGCGTCGAGCTGATACCAGCCAAAGACCAGCAGATTGGCGATGACGAGCAGGGCAAAAATGGCTTTCATTGGGTAAATGCTCCGTCGGCAGCAAGGTAAAGGGCGTAGAGGCCGTCAAGGACCAGATTATCTACTGTCTGCGCAGCAAGGTTAAGCTGCGAAACGATGCGTTCGGCATCTCCGCCGAAGATAATTGTTTGGTCGATGGGTATATTGCTAGAGGCCATATTTAGTATGCTCTCTGTTAACATACCCTTGATGGCGCGCAGGCAGCCGGTTTCGATCGCGTCCAGCGTATTGCGCGCAAATGCAACAAGCTGCCCGTGGGCGAGTGGTAGTTGCGCGGTGCCATGAAACAGAGCCTGTTTCATCAGGCCCAGGCCGGGGCCAATGCTACCGCCCAGATACTGACCATCACGCGTTAGCGTATCGACGACGAGCGCGGTGCCAGCCGAGACAATTTGCAAATTCTGCGCCGGAAAGCGCGTTCTGGCGCCCAGCACTGCAGCCCAGCGATCAGTGCCTTGCTGGCTTAAATCCTGATAATGGTTGTGCACGCCCAGTGCCGAGCGGCTCACTTGCAGGCGTTGGGGTTGTAAAGCCCAGTGCTGCAGACAGCATTGCACCAGCGCTTGATAGCGCTCGGGCGCGCCCACGGCGCAAATCAGAATCGCAGCAGGGCGGGGCAGGTCGGCGCACTGGCTGATCCATTCCTCGACCGTGCTGGCGCTGCCCGCTGCTGCATTTTCGCCCAAGCGCCATTTGATGCGGGTATTGCCCAGATCGATCAGTAAAGGTGGGTTCATGCCAGCCGCCTGAGGCTGACATCGCCAGTGTGAATCAGTTTTTCACCATCGCAGCACAGCAGCCTTAAGGAGCCATCGGCGGCTAGACCAAGCAGCTGGCCGGTCTGGGTTTGCCCATCGGGCGCGATTACGTTGACCATCTGCATTTGCCAGACGTGCAAGGATTCCCACTGCGCCAGCATGGGCGCAAAGCCGCTTTGTGTAAACTGGCCGAGTCCTTGCTCCAGCGCACCTAACAATCGCCCCAGCAGGGCGTTGCGGCTGTCACGCAGCCCGGCGGCTTGCAGGCTGCCAGCCTGTTGATCAAGCTCATCCTGCCAGTGATGCGGAAAAGACAGATTCAGACCAATACCGATCACTACCTGTGCCGGCCCCAGCGCATCGCCCTGCATTTCAATCAGGATGCCGCCCACTTTGGCATAGTCCGTATTGTCTGGATTACCGCTCTGCGCCGCGCTGGCATCGCGCTGCAACAATAAATCGTTCGGCCATTTCAGGCCGATTTGTGCCACGCCCGCCTCGCGCAGGCTCTGCGCAACGATGGCCCCAACCGCCAGCGACAAGCCCGCCAACTGAGCCGGGCCGCCGTTAAATTGCCAGGCCAGCGAAAACATCAGGCTGCCGCCCAGGCTACCCAGCCAGCGTCGCCCCAGACGGCCACGCCCGCCAGTTTGCCATTCGCACGCCAGAACGTGCCCATGCTGCGGGTTTTTGAGCAGTTGTCGGTTGCTCGATTCAAGGGTATCGGCCAGAGTGATATGCAGAATGCTGTCTGGCGGTAGATACTGCTGGAGTGTATCGAGGCTAAGCCAATCGATATCTTGTTCTAGCCGATAGCCAGCACCACTGCGCCGCTCCAGCGTAATGCCAAATTGTTCGGCTTGCGCCAGTGCGGTCGAGACGCTGGCACGAGAAATACCCAGACGTTCGGCAATCATCGTGCCAGAAGTAAAATGCTGCGCATCAAGCTCGCGCAGTAAGCGGATGGGATCGGTCATGGCGACATTTTACGAGAAATGCCGCCTGATGGGGCTGATTCAGCGCGTTTGAACAGGCTTACAGCGCATCGCTCTGGTCGCTCAGCGCAATCGTTTGCGCGCCCATGCTTTCCACCACATGATTCTGATTGGTGTAGATACATAGATCGCCCGCGATTTCGAGCGCTTTTTTGACGCACACTTCCGGTGGATAATCGGTGTTTTCCAGCAAAGCGCGCGCTGCAGCTTGAGCATAAGCGCCACCGGAGCCAATCGCGGCAATGCCACCTTCCGGCTCCAGTACGTCGCCATTGCCGGTGATGACCAGCGTGGCGCTTGGATCGGCGACAATCAGCATTGCCTCAAGGCGGCGCAGCATGCGGTCGGTACGCCAATCCTTGGCCATCTCGACTGCGGCACGGGTCAGATGTCCCTGATGCTTTTCCAGTTTGGCTTCAAAACGCTCGAACAGCGTAAAAGCGTCGGCGGTGCCGCCCGCAAAGCCCACAATCACCTGATCGCGATACAGCTTGCGCACTTTGCGCGCCGTGCCCTTGATCACAATATTGCCCAGCGTCACCTGGCCATCCCCACCCACTGCGACATGATTGCCCCGGCGTACCGAGACGATCGTGGTGCCGTCAAATTGCTCCATACATTACTCCAGCGTTTGATCAGATATGTGAGCTAGATGGCGACAGTCCGGCCGAAATGCAAGCCGGATTATTTGCGCAATTCAACGCTGACCATCTCGGTGATGCTCATCACCCGCAGCAAGGTATGAACCAGCGGGTTGACGTTAACAAAGCGCACCTGCTTGCCCTGTTGCAGCCAGTCCATCGCCAGATTGAGCATTTGCCCGGCCGAGTCAAAATCAATGCGCTCAATGGCATTCAGATCAATCACCGGGGTGGCATGCGCCTGAACCAGCTCGTTCAGCCGCGTCAGCATTTCGGGTTTATCGCTGGAAATGCTGCCGATCAGGCGGTTTTTTTCCTGTTCAGCCGCATGAATTTCGGCCTTGGCCTGTGCTTCATCACTGGCAATTTGTGCGGCCGATTTGGGTGCCTGGCGCGGGTCCCACGACGGTGGAGAGACCTCAAAAGTAATCGCATAATCAATCGCGATGTTTTCGAATTCTTCCTGCAAGCCCAAGACTTGATGCAGCTCGATCAGCAGCAGCCAGAACGGTGCCTCAGCAGGCTGGCGGCGACCCACTTCAATATGCGACTTCAAAATTTCGATGAATTTGGCGCTGCCAATCAATTGCAGGCTATTGGGTTTTTTGTGGCTTTGCTGCAGTGCGGCCAGAATCTCGGCGGCAGAAATGGTGTCAATGGCGGTGATTTTAGTCAGATCGACGCGCAATAAATCATTATTTTTATGTAGTTGATAAAAAGTCTGAATCGATTTATCAATATTCTCGATCGACAATTTGCCGCTCAGGGCAAAGTAGCCGCTGGCGGTTGGTTTTTTATTCGACACAGTATTTTGTTCGCGCCAGGTTGGCGGGGTTTTTTCAAACTCCACGACAAAATCCAAACCCAGTGCTTCATACGCTTCACGCTGATTGTGCTGCTGCAATAATTCAAACAGCATCATCCATGATTCCAGTCGGCGCTTACCGGCGAAATTGGGTTTGTCGAGCAACAAAACCTTGGCAGCGGCAGCCAGCTGGCCATTGGCATGCATCATGGCCGCTTGTTCTTCGGCGGGGCTAATGCTGTCGCTGCTGCTGGAGACTTCAATCGAGAGCTGCGACAAATCATAGTGATTGTCATTCGGCGTGGGTGAGGGCGCAGCCGTTGCTGGGCCGACCTCTGATGGCATGCCCGGCCGCGTCTCGGGTGCCGACCCCGGCTGGGTCAGCGGCGCTGTTTGGGTAAGGACTTCTTGTCCGTCTGGACCTTTTTTGCGGAAGAACGAAAACACTGCATCAATCCTGAGACGTGAAAAAAACACCAGAGGTGCGTGATTTCTATTTTACTGCGTTAGACAAAGCCCGTCCTGTTAGTTTTGCGCTTCGCTGACCTAAGGACAACTTGCTATGAATTCTGGTGAAGTGAATTACAATTTTGGGGACTGCCTGCATTCGTCGTCATTATTTAAACAATCTAGCCTGTTTGTCGTTCAAAATCAGCGCAAATGCGGCCACATTAAAACTAACTCAATGATCGTTTGGCGAGCGGATGCGCTTTTTTCGGAAATATTGGCGGTTTTCGTAGAACGAGGCGTTTTGTTGCGGATGCCAGCCGGGGATGCCCAGGTAAGGTAGTGCGGGTAATTGTCGTGGTTTTTGCAAGCAATGGTCATTGATCAGGCGAGCTAGTATCTGATCTAGTTCTTGGCATTGACTTGCGGTATCGCGCTGGAAAAAATCGGCTTGCACTTTGACTGGCCAGCATTTGCCGGTAAGGCCGATAAAAGGAGCGAGCAGATGTTCAAAATTGGCGTGCCCAAACGAGAACGCTGAAATCCGCTGGCCCCATGCTGCTGCGTGATCGACAAATAGCTCGGTCCACTCATGCGCAATCAGATAATCCAATAATTGCTCGTCACAGTAGGGCAGGATGAAGCCGCATTCATCAAACAGCGTGGCAGCGTCGCGCGCAGGTCCACGGGCTTTTGCGGCCGGATCGGCGGCGATGATGCGGTGATGCATGGCATTTAGCGCTGATTTGCTCAGTGGAAAAGCATGCCAGATCATGGCGTTAAACGTGTCATGCCAGTTCAGCCGCGTCGCAACCTGGCCGTGCTGGTAAATGGCCAGCTCATAATATTCGCTAATTTGTTCGCTAGGGACAAAGCGAATGGGCGCGCCACTGGCGCTGTGTGCCACGACGGGAGTTGCCGCCCAGTCCTGATAATTGGGTGGGGCTGAAAAACGTGACAGGTGCGCACGGATGGGCTGGAAGGCCGGGTGATTTTCAAATAGCTCGCTGGGCCAATCGCTCATGGTGACTTTCTGTCTCGGTGCTGCGGTTTAACAAAGTAGGGCGCATATAAAAAGGGCAAACCCGTCATCGTGCATTTTACGGTATTTGCCCTTATTCAGTCACCGCCGCCAGCTTGCTCGGTTAATCCGCCCAGAAAGGCCAACTGATTTTGGCGATGGAGCTAATGCATCTTTTTGCTTAAGCCAGAAAGGCCAAAGCAGCGGCGTAATTCGGCTCTTCCTTGATTTCAGCAACCAATTCGCTGTGCAGAACCTGATCATTCGCATCGAGTACAACTACCGCACGCGCTGCCACGCCTGCCAGTGGGCCTTCGGCGATTTCCACACCGTAGGCGGCCAGGAACTCGCGGCCGCGCATGATTGAAAGATTTACTACATTTTCGAGGCCTTCGGCGCCGCAGAAGCGGTTTTGTGCGAATGGCAAATCAGCAGAAATGCACAATACAACGGTATTTTCCAGTTTGGATGCGGCTTCATTAAAGCGGCGTACCGATGCGGCGCACGTTGGTGTGTCGACACTTGGGAAAATATTCAGGATTTTGCGCTTGCCAGCCAGGCTGGCCAAGGTAACGTTGGACAGGTCTTTGGCAACAAGCGAAAACGCAGGTGCTGTGCTACCTGTTGCAGGAAAGTTGCCGTTTACGTTGACAGGGTTGCCGCCAAGAGTAACTGTGGACATGGGTAAATCTCCAATCATTAAGTGGTCGTTGAGTATGGGCAAGATATTGATTTAATTGTTGCCAAAGCAGATATGGGGGCAGTGGCCATAAAAAAAAGCCGAAAATCGGCTTTTTGTTTGAGGTACGCCGCTTATTCGCCCTCTGCTTCGGCCGGTGGCGGGTTGAGGATTTCCATTGCTGCATCGTAATTGGGCTCGTTCATCAATTCGGCAACCAGCTCGGCATACAGCACGGTATCGTTGGTATCCAGCACAAATAAGGCCGTGGTCATCAGTCCTGATAGAGGCACGTCAGTGATCATGACGCCATAATCCTTATGAAAATCTCGCCCGCGCAATGTCGACATCAACTGGATTTTCCGAAAGCCCTCGGCTTCACCAATTCGGGCCAGAGCGTAGGGCGTATCAACCGATACGGTCATGATGCTGGTGTTATTGAGCTCATACGCCAGCTTTTCCAGTCGGCGCGCAATCGTCAGGCCAATGGCGGCATCAAGGCTGGGCACCACGGCAATTATTTTGCGCAAGCCCCAGAATTTGGATAGCGCCACATCTTGCAAATTGGTATCAACCAGCATAAAGCTGTGTGCGGTATCGCCCACGTGTGGAAAGCGGCCACCAATACTGACTGGCGTGCCATTGAGCATAACGGTAGACATCTCGGTTCCCCTGAAAAATGATCTTCTCAGTATGGTCTTTGACTTGGCAATTACAAGTGGGAAGCGCCGCAGGGTTGCGCCAGCTCAATCATAGAACCAGTAGAGCGAGTAGCCCGTGGAATTAAGGTTGCCCAGATCAAGTTGCAAAAACGCATGCAATTCATCGTTGGGTAAAATAGCCTGCTGACCCGCTTCGGTTTGAGCTAGGTATTCCTTGGCGAGAAAGACTTTTTTGGCGACCACTCTTTCATTTTCATCGGTGAGCGTCAGCTCAAGTTTGGGTAGCGCCTGCTCGAATGGTGCTAGATTACGCAAAGTGGCTTTAACCTGAATCAGCGTCGGGTGATCGGGAATATAGGTCAGCTCCGACCATTCCGATCTAAGCAAGTCAGCCTGCCGTGGCAGAGGCATCTCGCATTTCAGGTGGACGCACACGGCCTGCCATTTGGAGCGCAAGGCCGGAAATTCCTGACTTAATTCCAGGCGGAAATTAAAAGCGAGCTGAGCCAGCAGCGCCAGCAGCAGCAGCAGGCTGCCTAATGACCATAACCAAGCCCAGCGGCTGCGCTTGGGTGGGAGGAACAGATCGTCCGAATCATCCAGAATCGGGCGGTACTCGGCTTCGGTGTCGATTTCGCTAGGCTGGCGCAGCGCTGCAGTGGTATTTGCGTCGGATGGCAGATTTTCTTCGCGTACCGCAATGGTATGGCGCGATGGTTTGCGCACCTTGCGCGTTTTTGGGCGCTGCGTTTTTTTGATCAAACGCGCCAGTGCGCGTTGCAGATCCCGCTCGTTTTTGCGCTCAGCGGGTTTCTCCGTTGTTTGGGTTGCTAACTCGACTGCTGGCGCAGGCTCTGCTTGTGGAGGATTCAGCGGAGCACTGCTTGGTGCTACTTGAGTTGCATGGATGATTGTTTCTATGGGTATTGCCTTGGCGGGCTTTTCAGTATTGCCCTGTGGAGCAATACTCTCTTGCGCTTTTTCAGTAGCTTCGGCTTTTTCAACTCGCTGCAAAAAATCACGCGCGTTAAACACAAAGGAGCACCGACCGCAGCGCACCTTACCCTGGTGTGCTGCAAGTTGATCATCGGTAACGCGAAATGAGGTGCTGCAATTAGGGCAGCGCGTGATTTGAGTCATGGCGGCGATTTTAACCGATATTTACGCTTTATTTACGTACACCCGCTAAACACACCCAGCCTTCGTGTTCTTTTGGTGCAACAAAGTCAAACCACTCGCCATAGATGGCCACAATTTCATGCGCCTGTTCCGACAAAATGCCTGACAGCACAATTTGGCCTCCGACGCGGCAGCGGCCAGCCAAGAGTGGAGCTAGCGCTTTGAGTGGATTGGTCAGGATATTGGCGACCACCACATCATAAGTTTGCGCGGGTGCTGCATCAGGCAAGAAGAAACGGCCCGTCACGCCGTTCTGCTCGGCATTTTGCTCCGAAGCGATCATGGCTTGCGCATCAATATCAATGCCATCGGTTGGACCTGCGCCCAGCTTCATCGCTGCAATCGCTAGAATCCCGCTACCGCAACCATAATCCAGCACGGTCTCGCCACCTTTGATATTGGCGTCCAGCCATTGCAAGCACAGACGTGTCGTGGGGTGGCTGCCGGTGCCGAATGCCAAGCCAGGATCGAGCTGGATATTGACTGCAGCAGGGTCAGGGCATTCGTGCCATGTCGGTGTAATCCACAGACGTGGCGAAATCGGGATAGGGTCGAACTGTGATTGGGTCAAGCGCACCCAGTCTTGCTCTTCAACAATAACAATCTCAAACTTGGGCTCGGCCTGTTCCAATTGATTCGCCGCCGCGGCGACAATGAGAGCTACTTCAGCATCAGCTTCAAACAGCGCCAGAACAATACTGGTATCCCATAGTTGATCGACTGGCTCGCCTGGCTCGCCAAAGATGGGCTTTTCATCGCTGGTGCCTGCAGCCGCATCTTCAATTGACACAGACAGCGCACCCAAATCAAACAGTGCATCAGAATAAGCTTCGGCGTGTGCCGAGTCGGTGGTAAGGCGGAGTTCTTGCCAAGGCATGCTGCTTCCTACATATAAGCAATTGAATGGGGCGAATTGTCGCACCTAATATTACTGCTGAATAGTAATAAGCACTTTTGGCAAGACTCTCACTGCCCGCGTCAGCGGGCTGAGTGCTTTTCGGATCTGGTTTTGCTCGGTTTGAGTGTTCTGTTTCGTTGTTTCTGCCCACTGCGCGCAATTTTTGCTGGTTTTTCCGCGTTTTGCTGAGCGTTTCGCTGGTGCTGTTGTTTGTCTTTCTGCGCTTTTTGCCAAAATAATTCGATTTTCGTTTCCTTTCCGATCAATCACTTAGCACCTTTGTTGGATTTTCTTCGCCGATAGGTGTTGACGACTTCTAGGGGCGTGGGTATAGTTCGGCCTCTCTGCTGATGACGCAGCGAAACGAAGTAGTCGTTTCTCTGGTTGTTCAGCCCGATCTTTAACAAATTACAGCCGATGAGTGTGAGTGCTTGATTCGTAAGTCAAATCAAGTGCTTGCACTCAATTGAAAAGAAAATTGAAAGACAAATTCTTCGGAATTTATCTCGCAGTTTCTTTGAGTATTGAAGTACAAGCCAAGTAGTACATTTAGCTTAGAGATTAAACGAAAGAGTTTGATCCTGGCTCAGATTGAACGCTGGCGGCATGCTTTACACATGCAAGTCGAACGGCAGCACGGACTTCGGTCTGGTGGCGAGTGGCGAACGGGTGAGTAATACATCGGAACGTACCCAGTAATGGGGGATAACTATCCGAAAGGATAGCTAATACCGCATACGCCCTACGGGGGAAAGAGGGGGATCGCAAGACCTCTTGTTATTGGAGCGGCCGATGGCTGATTAGCTAGTTGGTGAGGTAAAGGCTCACCAAGGCGACGATCAGTAGCGGGTCTTAGAGGACGATCCGCCACACTGGAACTGAGACACGGTCCAGACTCCTACGGGAGGCAGCAGTGGGGAATCTTGGACAATGGGCGCAAGCCTGATCCAGCAATGCCGCGTGCGTGAAGAAGGCCTTCGGGTTGTAAAGCGCTTTTGTCAGGGAGCAAATCCTTGTGGCTAATACCCACCGGGGATGAGAGTACCTGAAGAATAAGGACCGGCTAACTACGTGCCAGCAGCCGCGGTAATACGTAGGGTCCAAGCGTTAATCGGAATTACTGGGCGTAAAGCGTGCGCAGGTGGTTTGTTAAGCACGATGTGAAATCCCCGAGCTCAACTTGGGAATTGCATTGTGAACTGGCTAACTAGAGTACGGCAGAGGGGGGTGGAATTCCACGTGTAGCAGTGAAATGCGTAGAGATGTGGAGGAACACCGATGGCGAAGGCAACCCCCTGGGCTGATACTGACACTCATGCACGAAAGCGTGGGGAGCAAACAGGATTAGATACCCTGGTAGTCCACGCCCTAAACGATGTCAACTAGTTGTTGGGCTTTTCGGAGCTTAGTAACGCAGCTAACGCGTGAAGTTGACCGCCTGGGGAGTACGGTCGCAAGACTAAAACTCAAAGGAATTGACGGGGGCCCGCACAAGCGGTGGATGATGTGGATTAATTCGATGCAACGCGAAAAACCTTACCTGGTCTTGACATGTACGGAATCCTTGAGAGATCGAGGAGTGCCTTCGGGAACCGTAACACAGGTGCTGCATGGCTGTCGTCAGCTCGTGTCGTGAGATGTTGGGTTAAGTCCCGCAACGAGCGCAACCCTTGCCACTAGTTGCTACCATTCAGTTGAGCACTTTAGTGGGACTGCCGGTGACAAACCGGAGGAAGGTGGGGATGACGTCAAGTCCTCATGGCCCTTATGACCAGGGCTTCACACGTCATACAATGGTCGGTACAGAGGGTCGCTAACCCGCGAGGGGGTGCCAATCTCACAAAACCGATCGTAGTCCGGATTGCACTCTGCAACTCGAGTGCATGAAGTCGGAATCGCTAGTAATCGCGGATCAGCATGTCGCGGTGAATACGTTCCCGGGCCTTGTACACACCGCCCGTCACACCATGGGAGTGGGTTTCACCAGAAGTAGGTAGGCTAACCGCAAGGAGGCCGCTTACCACGGTGGGATTCATGACTGGGGTGAAGTCGTAACAAGGTAGCCGTAGGGGAACCTGCGGCTGGATCACCTCCTTTCAAGAGAAAGACCTGCGGGTCAAGTACTCACACTCATCGGCTGTAGATTTTGAAGATACAGAGAAAGTAGCTGAGCAATGAAGCAATTCATTGTTGGGTTACGGACTTGGTTGGAAGCTGGGTCAGTAGCTCAGTCGGTTAGAGCACCGTCTTGATAAGGCGGGGGTCGCTGGTTCGATTCCAGCTTGACCCACCATTGATTCATCAGTGGAAACAGCTTAGTAATGCCAGATTGGGGGATTAGCTCAGTTGGGAGAGCACCTGCTTTGCAAGCAGGGGGTCGTCGGTTCGATCCCGTCATCCTCCACCAATCAAACTGTGAGGTGTTAGGCGTGAAGAGTAAGGTGTAAAACCTGTTCCAAACTAGCTTAAACGAGATATCACAATTGAAGCAATTAACACCGTTAGTTGTTTGAATTCTGATTTCTTAAATCAGCGGCGATTTAATTGGCTGTATCGTTCTTTAACAAAATAGAAGAAGTAATATCTCCTAATTAAACAATGTAGGAGTGAAGTTGGGTTTGAGGTTTACGCCTCACGCCTTACGCCTCACTCCTTACAGTATGAAATTGGGTTGATTGTATCTGCTAGTCGAAAGACTAGCCGTTGAATAGCCTGAGAAACTATTCAACAAGTCGTAAATACCGATACTCTAAACCGAGATCACGGTAAAACGTGTTTGAGGTTATAGGATCAAGCGAATAAGTGCATCTGGTGGATGCCTTGGCGATGATAGGCGACGAAGGACGTGATAGCCTGCGATAAGCGTGGGGGAGCTGGCAAAGTGCTTTGATCCCACGATTTCCGAATGGGGAAACCCGGCCCTTTTGGGTCATCCTTGACTGAATACATAGGTCATGTGAAGCGAACGCGGTGAACTGAAACATCTAAGTAACCGCAGGAAAAGAAATCAACCGAGATTCCCAAAGTAGTGGCGAGCGAAATGGGAAGAGCCTGTACGTGATAGCAGTCGTGTTAATAGAAGGCAATGGAAAGTGCCGCCATAGTGGGTGATAGCCCCGTATATGAAAACACAATTGTGGTACTAAGCGTACGAGAAGTAGGGCGGGACACGAGAAATCCTGTTTGAAGATGGGGGGACCATCCTCCAAGGCTAAATACTCATCATCGACCGATAGTGAACCAGTACCGTGAGGGAAAGGCGAAAAGAACCCCGGGAGGGGAGTGAAATAGAACCTGAAACCGGATGCATACAAACAGTGGGAGCGGACTTGTTCCGTGACTGCGTACCTTTTGTATAATGGGTCAGCGACTTACGTTCAGTAGCAAGCTTAACCAAATAGGGGAGGCGTAGGGAAACCGAGTCCGAATAGGGCGCACAGTTGCTGGGCGTAGACCCGAAACCAAGTGATCTAGCCATGGCCAGGATGAAGGTGCGGTAACACGCACTGGAGGTCCGAACCCACTGACGTTGCAAAGTCAGGGGATGAGCTGTGGCTAGGGGTGAAAGGCTAAACAAACTTGGAAATAGCTGGTTCTCCTCGAAAACTATTTAGGTAGTGCCTCATGTATCACTGACGGGGGTAAAGCACTGTTATGGCTAGGGGGTCATCGCGACTTACCAAACCATGGCAAACTCTGAATACCGTCAAGTGCGAGCATGGGAGACAGTCCTGGGGTGCTAACGTCCTGGGACAAGAGGGAAACAACCCAGACCGCCGTCTAAGGTCCCAAATGATCAATTAAGTGGAAAACGAGGTGGGAAGGCATAGACAGCCAGGATGTTGGCTTAGAAGCAGCCATCATTTAAAGAAAGCGTAATAGCTCACTGGTCGAGTCGTCCTGCGCGGAAGATGTAACGGGGCTCAAATTGATAACCGAAGACGCGGATATGTACCATGTACATATGGTAGAGGAGCGTTCTGTAAGCCTGTGAAGGTGTCTTGAGAAGGATGCTGGAGGTATCAGAAGTGCGAATGCTGACATGAGTAGCGATAAAGGGGGTGAAAAGCCCCCTCACCGAAAACCCCAGGTTTCCTGCGCAACGTTCATCGGCGCAGGGTGAGTCGGCCCCTAAGGCGAGGCAGAAATGCGTAGTCGATGGGAAACAGGTTAATATTCCTGTACTTGGTATTAGTGCGATGTGGGGACGGAGAAGGTTACCTCAGCCAACGGTTGGAAGAGTTGGTTTAAGTGTGTAGGCGTGTGGCTTAGGCAAATCCGGGCTGCTTTAACGCTGAGGCATGATGACGAGTCTACTTGTAGACGAAGTGAGCGATACCCTGCTTCCAAGAAAAGCCACTAAGCTTCAGCTAATATCGAACCGTACCGCAAACCGACACAGGTGGGTAGGATGAGAATTCTAAGGTGCTTGAGAGAACTCGGGAGAAGGAACTCGGCAAATTGACACCGTAACTTCGGGAGAAGGTGTGCCTCTAGTAGGTGAAGGTGTACAACCGGAGCTAAATGAGGCCGCAGAGAAATGAGGGCTGCGACTGTTTATCAAAAACACAGCACTGTGCTAACACGAAAGTGGATGTATACGGTGTGACGCCTGCCCGGTGCTGGAAGATTAAATGATGGGGTGCAAGCTCTTGATTGAAGTCCCAGTAAACGGCGGCCGTAACTATAACGGTCCTAAGGTAGCGAAATTCCTTGTCGGGTAAGTTCCGACCCGCACGAATGGCGTAACGATGGCCCTACTGTCTCCTCCCGAGACTCAGCGAAGTTGAAGTGTTTGTGAAGATGCAATCTCCCCGCTGCTAGACGGAAAGACCCCGTGAACCTTTACTGTAGCTTTGCATTGGACTTTGAAGTGGTTTGTGTAGGATAGGTGGGAGGCTTTGAAGCTGGAACGCTAGTTTCAGTGGAGCCGTCCTTGAAATACCACCCTGACCCCTTTGAGGTTCTAACCTTGGTCCGTTATCCGGATCGGGGACCGTGCATGGTAGGCAGTTTGACTGGGGCGGTCTCCTCCCAAATTGTAACGGAGGAGCTCGAAGGTCGCCTAGGTACGGTCGGACATCGTACTGATAGTGTAATGGCAAAAGGCGGCTTAACTGCGAGACCGACAAGTCGAGCAGGTGCGAAAGCAGGACATAGTGATCCGGTGGTTCTGAATGGAAGGGCCATCGCTCAACGGATAAAAGGTACTCCGGGGATAACAGGCTGATTCCGCCCAAGAGTTCACATCGACGGCGGAGTTTGGCACCTCGATGTCGGCTCATCACATCCTGGGGCTGTAGCCGGTCCCAAGGGTATGGCTGTTCGCCATTTAAAGTGGTACGTGAGCTGGGTTCAAAACGTCGTGAGACAGTTTGGTCCCTATCTGCAGTGGGCGTTGGAAGTTTGAGGGGGGCTGCTCCTAGTACGAGAGGACCGGAGTGGACTGACCTCTGGTGTACCGGTTGTCACGCCAGTGGCATTGCCGGGTAGCTAAGTCGGGAATAGATAAGCGCTGAAAGCATCTAAGCGCGAAACTAGCCTCAAGATGAGACTTCCCTAGGTCTTTAAGACCTCTAAAGGATCGTTCGAGACCAGGACGTTGATAGGTCGGGTGTGGAAGCGCAGTAATGCGTTAAGCTAACCGATACTAATTGCCCGTGAGGCTTGATCCTATAACCTGAGACGCGTTATGCGATGAAGGTGCAATCGACCCGATTGCGAATTGTTGAATAAAGAGATGAACCGGAAGCATGCGAATGCGACTGATGAAAGATTACTTCTTCTATTGATTTCGAGTAGTTGTTTGAAAAAACAGCGACTCACCCAGTTTTGTCTGGTGACCATAGCGAGGTGGTCCCACTCCTTCCCATCCCGAACAGGACAGTGAAACGCCTCAGCGCCGATGATAGTGCGGATTGCCCGTGTGAAAGTAGGTCATTGCCAGACTACCCTAAGAAAGCCAGAAGCCCAGTTCGAAAGAGCTGGGCTTTTTGCTGTCCGCTAGATGTGCAAGTGCAATGGCTAGTGTGGATGGGTATATAGCTAGAGGGTCGGCTCAGATTGCTTTGTAGGTAGATACCCTCTGAAGCAGGTGACCCGGGATCGGTCCGTGAATTAGCCCCTGCTTCAACGTTGGCATCTGCGCACAGATTGCTTTTTCAAGCCGTGATCTGTGATTTTGCTAGATTTCGAGGGCTGTCGATGGTATTGCCGCGCAGTACTGCGCTGTGATACGCGAGTAGTTGCAAGGCAACGCTGTATGCAATCGGTGCCAGATCATGCAGGCCTGATGGCATGTGGATGACGCTAAATTTATCGCTGGACGCCAGATTGCCGTCGGAAAGCACAAAAATTTCGCCGCGATTAGCCCGAATTTCGTGCAAATTGCTCAGCGTTCGTTCGGCATGGGCATTCCATGGCAAGCAGGCGATTACCGGCAGGTCGTCGTTGACCAAGGTAATTGGGCCGTGCTTGAGTTCGCCAGCGGCAAAGCCGGTGGCGTGCTGATAGGCGACTTCCTTGAATTTGAAGGCCCCTTCTAGCGCCACGGGATACATGGCGTGTCGGCCGATGACAAAGAGATTTTGCTTGCTATGTAGCTCACCAGCCCAGCGCCGCAGCTCTTTGCTGT
Source organism: Chitinibacter sp. FCG-7 (assembly GCF_040047665.1). NCBI lineage: Bacteria > Pseudomonadati > Pseudomonadota > Betaproteobacteria > Neisseriales > Chitinibacteraceae > Chitinibacter > Chitinibacter mangrovi. Next base: position 948,493 of record NZ_CP157355.1, on the reverse strand, counting down.
GATCCAGTGTTGCGTGGATCACTTTGGCCAGATTGGACATTTCCTGCTCGGCGCGAGCGATTTGTTCTGCGCTCAGTGTTTTTCGGGTTTTTCCAAGCGTTAATGCCAGTTGATAAAGCAGCAGCAATTGTGCTGTGAATGATTTGGTTGAGCTTACTGATAGTTCTGCCCCACTGTTGGTGAGCAAGGTGTGGTCGGTGAGTGTGGTCAGTGTGCTATTGGCGGCATTGCAGAGTGCAATTGTTTCCGGGTGACCTTTCTGCTGCGCCAGGCGCAAGGCTTCTACTGTGTCTGCTGTTTCGCCTGATTGTGAAATGGCGATCATCAGCTCGTGGCTGTCAGGGTGAATGTCGCGATAGCGGTATTCACTGGCAAGCTCGACCTGAGTTTTTAATCCGGCTAAGGTTTCAAACCAGTAGCTGGCAATCATCGCTGCATGGAAACTGGAGCCACTGGCCAGCAGCGTTACGCTGTGGATTCCGGCCAGTTTGGCTAAAAGTGGCTTGGGAAAAACCTGCTCGGCTTTGTATTTGTCAATCTGTGCGGCCAGTGTTACGGGCTGGCTCTGAATTTCTGCCAGCATGTGATGGGGTACGCTCAGTGTTTTGCTGGCCGACATGATGAGTGGGCTGGTGTCACCATTGCTGTGGCACAGGGCGGGAGCATTCAGACCAAAGCGCACGACTTCGCCGTGGTTGACTTCGTGTACCGGGTTGGCACGGAGGCGGATTAATTTGGCACTGCTGCTGCAAATCTGCCCAAGACCGGATTCCAGCCCCAAAAAGAGCGGGACGCCCAGATTGAGCGCGTAGAAATATTGTGCATCCGAGGTGTATTGGGCGATCAGGCTGACATCGCCATCAAACTTGCCTTCCAATTGCTTTAGCGCTGCGCTGAATGTATGCCCCGCTTGCAGGGCCCGATCTAGTAGTGCCGCAATCAAATTACCCAGGCTGCATCCGGGAAGTAGCTGCAATTCACTGGCCAGTTGCTGATGGTTATTGCAAGCCCCTAATGCACAAACCAGAATGCGTTCTTTGTGCAAATAGGGCGTAATGGCCCCACTATTGGACAGCGCAGCCAGTAGCCAGCGGCTTGATTCCTGGAAATGAATTTTCTGAACCGGCGTTTGCAGGGTAAAGCGCTGGATTTGGGTATGGCTGCCTGATGCATGCATCATGGCAACATGGTGCTCGTGGGCGCCCAGAATGCCAAGAGAGTCGGCAAAGGCGGGCATGATGTTTTGTGGGGCAATCAGAGCAATTATTTCAGGCATGAATTCAAGTCCAGATTGAGCACCCACCGTGGATGCCTATCTGGACATATTAGGCCAAAATGCCCATGCTGCCGCACTTCAATCCATGCTGCTGTTGTTATTTCTCCTTGATCGCGGCGTCACTTTTGGCTTGCTTGAATAGCGCCAATGCGGCTTCGCGCTGTTCGGCGTGATCGACAATCGGCGGGAAATAATCAGTGTCTTGCAGGAAATTGGCCGAACGGCGCGTACTGGCCTTGGCTTCCCATGGTGCATGGATGGCCTCGTTGGGCAAATCGGCCAGCTCAGGACAATAGCGGCGAATAAATTTGCCTTGCGGGTCAAATTTTTCTGATTGCGATACTGGGTTGAAAATGCGGAAGTAGGGTTGCGCATCACAACCGGTTGAAGCCGCCCATTGCCAGCCGCCATTATTGGCCGCCAGATCAAAATCCAGCAGATTCTCGGCAAAATATTGCTCGCCCCAGCGCCAATCGATCAGCAAATCTTTCACCAGGAAGCTCGCCACCACCATGCGTAGGCGATTGTGCATATAGCCGGTTTGATTGAGCTGGCGCATTGCCGCGTCGACCAATGGGTAGCCTGTTTCGCCGCGACACCACGCCGCGAATAACTCGGGGTGATTCGGGAACGGCAGCGCATCGTATTCTGGCTTGAACGCATGCTCGACCACATCCGGGCGGTGCCACAAAATTTGCTGATAAAACTCGCGCCAGATCAGCTCGGACAGCCAAGTTTCCGCACCGGCACCGCCATGGTGATAGGCGTAATTCACCAGCTCGCGGATCGACACCGTACCAAAGCGCAAATGCACCGATAGATATGAAACGCCTTTTACAGCAGGAAAATCGCGCGCTTCTTTGTAATCGTCGATGCGGTTTTTAAAGTCTTCAAACAGCTTTTCCGCTCCCGCCATCCCCAGCGGGATTTTCAATTCGGCCAAATTGGTTTTGGCAAAACCCAGCTCTTTGAGCGACGGGAAATACTGCGCCTTCATCGGCATCAGTTTGTGAATAAATTTATTCACCGGCCAAGATTTCATCGCCTTGCCATCGAGCTTAGTCAGCCACGCGCGTTTGTACGGCGAGAATACGCTGTACATCGTGCCCGATTGCGTCAGCACTTCATCCTGCTCGAAGATCACTTGATCTTTATAGGTATTGAAATAGCGGCCTTGCTCTTTAAGGGCTGCAGCCACATACCCATCTCGTTTGATGGCGGCTGGCTCGTAGTCGCGATTGCAATACACTGCGCTGGCCGCATATTGCTCGGCCAAGGCTGGGATTTCAGTCAGTGGATCGCCATGACGAATCACGATGTCGGTGTTGTACTGGCGTAGCGCGGTTTTAATGTCTTTCAGTGCTTCCCAGATAAACTCAACCCGACGATCCTGCTTGGGCAGCCCCGCCAGAATCGTCGTATCAAACACAAACGCCAGCACCACCTGATCGGCATTTTTCAGCGCGGTATACAGCGCGGCGTTATCAGAAATACGCAAATCACGGCGTAGCCAGACGATGGCAGTGGTCTTTGTCGCGGTCATGGAGTTCTCTTGTTCAATCAATACCGAATGGTAGCGTATTGTACGCTAGCGTAGCCGCTGTGCGTTCAATGCCCGAAAAATGACCGGATGCGAAGGGGCGATGCCAAAGCATTTCCAATGCATACGGGCATGCTATCAAAATGGTATGTGATTGCATTTGCTGTGTCGTTCGGCGATTTAATGCTCACTGGTGGCCGCACTCATCGTTCATCGTCTTGTGAAGCAGTATATTTTGCAGTTTGATTTTGGCGCTTTACGACGCACTCAGCTTATTTAGGCTACGGGTATAGGGCTGAAATTGTTTCTGAGTAAGGTCTGTAGGCATATACGTTGATGTATATTGCATCTGTTTGTGAGCGCTGCGGCCAAATTGCCGTTGTGAGGGCAATTTGGTTTCGCCTCAGCAACCGCGCAAAAGCTATGCGATAATTGCGGCTATGGAAAATACCGCTGAAATGAATCTCTCGCGTCACTTTCTGGTGGCGATGCCCAGTTTGGCTGACCCGATTTTTGCGCGTTCGCTGATTTTGATTTGCGAGCATACCGCTGCCGGGGCGATGGGGGTGATTTTGAATCGCCCGCTGGGCATGAATGTGCAAACCTTGTTCGAGCAAATCGAAGTCGAGCTGCATCGACCCGATGTGGCGGATTTGCCAGTGCATTTTGGCGGCCCGGTGCAGACCGATCGCGGCTTTATTCTGCACTCGCCGCTGGGCAGTTGGCAGGCTTCGCTGGCGGTCAGCGATTCGCTGGGGCTAACGACATCGCGCGATATTTTAAGCGCGGTGGGCGAAGGCGGCGGCCCCGCGCAGATGTTTGTGGCGCTGGGTTTTGCCGGTTGGGAAGCGGGGCAGTTGGAAAAAGAAATCGCCGAGAATTCCTGGCTCACAGTGCCGATGGATGATATGAAAATCCTGTTTGAGGTGCCGTCGGACGAGCGTTATGAAGCGGCGCTGGCGCTGCTGGGCATTGATGTAGCGATGCTATCCAAAGACGCAGGCCACGCATGAAATTGGGGCGCTTTGCTACTACGCCAGTGCTAGACTTTGTCGTGCGCTGCTCGACCTCCTCATGGGCATTAGCCCATTCCGGGCTCTGCGCTGCTACTTCGCGTCTAGCACTGGCTCGCGACGCAAATCGCTCCCAATTTCGTACTGATCAGGTGGGCATGTGAGCACAATTCTCGGTTTTGATTTTGGTGAAGTGCGGATCGGTGTGGCGATGGGCTCGACTGAGTTAGGCATTGCGCATCCGCTGGAAACGATTGCTTTTGAAGAAAACGATAAAAAATTTGCCCGTATTGAAGCCTTGATCAAGGAATGGCAACCCTCAAGCTTGGTGGTTGGCCTGCCGTCGTATCTGGATGGTGCCGAGCATGAAATGAGCCGCCTGGCGCGCAAATTTGCCAACCGCCTGACAGGGCGGTTTAGTTTGCCCGTGCATCTGGTTGATGAGCGTTTGAGTAGTGCCGGTGCAACGCAAGCTTTGAATGAAATCGGCGTGCGCGGTCGCAAGCAGAAACCGGCGCTCGATCAGGTGGCGGCAATGCAGATCCTGCAAGCCTACTTCGATGGTAGTGGTATTGTTAATGATGTAAATGAATAATGGGTATTGCTCTGTAGCCCAACTGGGTATTTATCTACAGGGCAATACCCTCTTGAATTGAAGTGCAGTAGTGCCGAGTGAGGATGCCATGTATAACCCGCAGTTAAATGCCCAAGGTGAGCTGATTCACCTGTTGACGACCGAAGGTCTGCCGCGCCGCGTCTTGCACCAGATTCTGGATAAAGCCGCTGAGTTTGTTTCCGGCGGCGAATTAGTTAATCAAAAGTTCGCCGATCTGGCTGGAACTTCGGTGTTCAATCTGTTTTTTGAAAACTCGACGCGCACGCGCACGACGTTTGAAATCGCCGCCAAGCGTCTGTCGGCCGATGTATCAAGCCTGAATATTCAAGCATCGAGCACAGCCAAAGGCGAAACGCTGCTCGATACCGTCCACAATCTGGAAGCGATGGGCGCGAACCTGTTTGTCGTACGCCATTCGGAATCAGGCGCAGCGCATTTGATCGCCAAGCACGTGAAGCCGGGCATTGCGGTAGTAAACGCCGGTGACGGCCGTCACGCGCATCCGACGCAAGCGATGCTCGATATGTTTACGATCCGCCATTACAAAGGCGACTTCACTAATCTGCGCATCGCGATTGTTGGCGATGTGTTGCACAGCCGCGTGGCGCGCTCGCAAATCCATGCGCTCTCCACCTTGGGTTGCCCTGATATTCGCGTGATCGCACCGAAAACCTTGCTGCCAACCGGCGTCGAAAACCTCGGCGTGCACGTGTATCACGATATGGCTGAAGGGCTAAAAGACGTTGATGTCGTTGCGATGCTGCGCCTGCAAAATGAACGCATGGCTGGGGCTTACCTGCCAAGCACGCAGGAATTCTTCAAATATTACGGCCTGACGCCGGAGAAACTCGCGCTGGCCAAGCCCGATGCGATTGTGATGCACCCAGGCCCGATGAACCGTGGTGTTGAGATTGATTCGGCGGTGGCCGATGGCGATCAGGCGGTGATTTTGCCGCAGGTGACTTTTGGTATCGCTGTACGGATGGCGGTATTGAGCATCGTAACTGCGAATCAGAAAGGGCTACTGTGATGAAACTGGACATGAAGAATATCCATATCAAAAATGGCCAACTGGTTGATCCATTGGCAGGTACTGAAAATACCGGTGATTTGTTTATCGCGGACGGCAAGATTGTTGGTGTCGGTAGCGCGCCAGCGGGTTTTGTTGCTGATGAAGTGATTGATGCCACGGGCTTGGTCGTTGCGCCGGGCTTGGTCGATTTCGCTGCGCGGCTGCGCGAGCCGGGTCAGGAATACAAAGCGACGCTGGCTTCAGAAATGGCCGCCGCAGTGGCGGGCGGGATTTCGAGTGTGGTGTGTACGCCCGATACCGACCCCGTGCTCGATGAAGTCGGTTTGGTCACGATGCTGCGCCAGCGCAGTAAAACGCTCGATCTGGCGCGGGTGTATCCGGTTGGTGCTTTAACGCGCGGCCTGAAAGGCGTTGAGATTACCGAAATGGCGCAGCTGCATGAAGCGGGCTGCGTGGCGTTCTCGCAAGGCGATGTGCCGATTGCCGACCTGCAAGTGCTGTACCGCGCGATGCAATACGCGGCCAATTTTGGTTTCGAGCTGCGCCTGCGCCCAGAAGAAGCGTCGCTGGTGAATGATGGCGTGGCGCACGACGGCCCCTACGCTTCGCGCCTTGGCCTGACCGGAATTCCAGTCGTCGCCGAAACCATCGCGATTGCGCAAATCACGCAGCTAATGCGCGCAACGGGTTGCAAAGTGCATCTGGCGCGCGTGTCGAGCGCGGCGGGTTTGGAGCTGATTCGCGCCGCGAAACGTGAAGGGCTGAAACTCACTTGTGATGTCAGCATTAATCATATTCATCTGGTTGATCTCGATATTGGTTTCTTTGACAGCCAATACCGCTTCGATCCGCCGCTGCGCTCAGTGGCCGATCGCGATGCGATTGTGGCGGCGCTAAATGATGGCACCATTGATATGATTTGCTCGGATCACGCGCCGGTGGATGACGATGGCAAATTGCTGCCGTTTGCGCAGGCCGAGCGCGGCGCAACGGGGTTGGAATTGCTGCTGCCATTGACCTTGGCTTGGGCGCGTTCCAACAAGATTAGTTTGCCGCAAGCCTTGGCCAAAATCAGCTCAACGCCCGCCAAAGCGCTGGGCTTTGATGCTGGTTTGGCGGTGGGTAACCGAGCTGATTTGCTGCTGTTTAACCCGCAAGCGAGCTGGTATGTGATTCCGGAGAAATTGAAATCGCAAGGCAAAAATACGCCATTTATTGGCCATGAAATGATTGGCAAAGTGGCGAAAACGATAGTCAAAGGCAAGGTTGTGTATTCGGCCTGATTGGCTGAACTATCGTATTGAACCGTCATCACCTAGGGGCGACAGCTTGTCGCCCCTTTTTATTTGGCAAGGCAAGGGCAGAATATGAAGCAGGGCAAGCTGGTGCAGTGGAATGGCGCAAAGGGATTTGGATTTATCCAGTCTGGCACGGATGAGCGGGTTTTTGTGCATATCAGCACGTTGAAACGCGCGGGCTATTTCCGCCCGAAGGCAGGCGATGTGCTGTGGTTTGAGGCGGGCAGCGATGCCAAGGGGCGCGTGCAGGCGGTGAGCATCGCGCCGAAAAAAGAGGGTAAGCCTGCCGTGGCGAGCGGCGCGAACAAAGATCTGATCGATTATTTGATGTACGGCTTGTTGCCGCTGTTTTTGCTGATGGTGCTCAGTTCACCGGCGCGCTGGCTATTGTTGGCGATAAGTGCAGGCTGCAGTGTATTGGTGTTTGCGATGTACTGGCTGGATAAACGTCAGGCCAGCCAAGGTGGCTGGCGCGTTCCTGAGGCCAATTTGCATCTGGTGAGCCTGTGCGGCGGCTGGCCGGGAGCCTGGCTGGCGCAGCAAACCTTGCGGCATAAAACCCAGAAAACCACTTTCCGCGTGGGCTTTCTGGCTAGCGCTTTGCTCTGCATTGTGGGCGTGGGCTATTTGCTGAGTCAGAAAAACCTATTGGCAGGTTTATGATGGGTATTGCCCTGTAGCTATTATTGAATAATACCTCCATGGCAATACAGGCTAGGGTATATGATGGCTGGCTTGCTGATGCGCCCGATGCTGATTTGGCGCAGTGAATTGCTTAACATCAAGGCGCTATAATTTTATTTTTTGTCATGTAATTGGCATGAAACTGCAAGTTTTGCTTTATGCTGTCTATTTTTTAATCTGCTGACTTGGGAAATTACAATGCGTCGATATGCCCTGGGAATGATCTTAGGCTTGGCCTTGGCAGGCTGTGGTGAGAAAACAGAAACGGCTCAAACCGCAGGCAGCACGGCGGCGTCTTTGCAGGCGGCCTTGAGCGCGGCGCAGGATTGGCTCAAGGCCAATGCCAAACCGCTGGCTGCGCTGGACGCCGGGCAAGCGACAGACCGGCAGGATCTGGCGGCATTTGGCGAGGCGATTGGCGACGCGCGCGTGGTGGTGCTCAATGAAGACAGCTACGCGGACGCCAATGCGTTTGAATTGATGAACCGGCTGGTGCAGTATCTGCATCAGGATAAGGGCTTTGACGCCTTGCTGATCGAAAGTGCGATGTTTGACGTCGAAGCCATGTGGCGCAGCGCGATTGAAAAAGACGCCAGCCTGACCGATCTGGCACCGGGTCGGGTGTTTTATATGTACTCGCAAACCGACGCCAGCCGCAAAGTGCTGCAGTATGTCGATAGTGTGCGAAATACTGATAATCCATTGCAGTTGTATGGCATTGATATTCCGCTGGCGGGCACCACGTCGATTAACGAGCTGATTCCCACACTGGAAAGCTATCTGCAGCAGCGCAGTTCGGCCACGCTGGCTGATGCGGCCTGGCCGGGCTATGTCGAAGTGGCGAAAAAAGCGATTTCGCTCAATAGCCAGGGCGCTGATTTGGCGCAGTTTAATAAAATCTCGACGCAGCTGGAAAGCGAGCTGTGTCAGGAGGCGGCCAGCAGCAACGCAATGCGCGACAATGCTGGCTGGTGGTGCCGCCAGGTACGCGGCATTGCCGCCAATGTGATCCGCCAACAGCACCGCGACGACAAAAACTACGATTACCGCGATACCGCGATGGCCGACAATGTGCAGTGGCTGCTCAATCAGCCGCTCAAAGATAAAAAAGTGATTATCTGGACCAATTCATCGCATGGCATCCCTGCCGTGTCGGGGATTAACCCGGACACCAAGCAAGACATTCACACCATGGGCTGGCATTTGCAATCGCAGCTAGGGCCACAAATGTACGGGGTGAAATTATCTCCGCTGGGCGGGCAGGTGAGCCGGTATTGGGATACGGGCGAGCAGCCAGTGAGCATCGACGCCAATTCGCCCGAAGGCGTGCTGAAAGCGGCCGGGCTTAAACAGGGCTTTATCAATGCCCCCGCTGACGCCGCCACGCTGGCCCACTTTGCCCAGCTGAAAAAACCGTATATGTTCGGCAAGGATATCAACGGCGTGTTTTTCTACGAAGCGGCGATTGCCGCCAAGCAGGGAACGCATCCTATCTTGCCTCTACCCAACTGATAACGATATCCACGATACAAAAAAGCCCAGTTTACAGACTGGGCTTTTTTGTTAGGGATCGTGTTTGGTGCTCAGTGATTAACCGAACAGGCCTTTCCACCACAGGCGGATCGTATCCCAGGCACGGCCAAAAATGCTGGCTTCTTCCACTGCCGCAACGGCAACGACGGCGCGCTCAGCGAGCACTTTGCCATCGAGTGTGATTTTCAGAGTGCCCACTTGCTGGCCGACCTTGATCGGGGCAATCAAAGGCTGCTGGGTGGTCAGGTCGATTTTGAGCTTGGCTGCATCGCCTTTGGGTACCGTAATAAACTGGTCATTCAAAAAGCCCACGCCAATTTGTGATTCCTTACCTTTCCAGACCGGCACCTGCTGCACGGCCTGTTTGGCGGCGTAGAGTTTGGGCGTTTCGAAAAACTGCGTGCCCCAGTTGAGCAGCTTGGACGATTCTGCTGCGCGCACTTCCGGGCTGGCGGTGCCCACAACCACTGAAATCAGGCGACGATTGTCGCGTTTGGTCGATGCCACCAGATTGTAACCAGCGCTATTGGTGTGGCCAGTTTTCATGCCATCCACGAAGGGGTCGCGGTAGAGCAGCAAGTTGCGGTTGGGTTGGCTGATATTGTTGTACTTGAATTCCTTGATCGAGTAGATGTGATAAAACTCGGGAAAATCATTGATGATGGCATTGGCCAGACGCGCCAGATCGCTGGTGGTGACGTGCAAGGCCGGATCGGGCAAGCCGGTTGAATTGGTAAAGTTCGAGCCTTTCAGCCCCAGTCGTTTGGCTTCGGCATTCATCATCTGGGCAAACACTTCTTCGCTACCAGCAATCGCTTCGGCCAGCGTCACGCAGGCGTCGTTGCCCGATTGCACGATCATGCCCTTGATCAGATCATCCACTGTGGCAGGCACTTTCGGATCCAGATACATCCGCGAGCCTTCGGTTTTCCAGCCTTTTTCCGACACCAGCAAAGTCTGCTCCAGTTTGAGCTTGCCTTCCTTGACCATTTTGAACGTCAGATAGGCCGTCATCAGCTTGGTCAGCGATGCGGGCTCAACGCGCATGTCCGGATCACGCGAGGCCAGAATCTGGCCGCTTTGCTTGTCGTACAGGTAATAGGATTTGGCTGCAATCTCGGGAACGGGCGGCACAAAGGCGCGGGCGGCTGGGCTGAAAAGAATCGAGCTGCTGAAAACGGCAGCGATCAGGCTGGTGGTGATGGCTAAACGAGGCATGTCGGGCGTCTTTACTTTGAAGTAATAAGAATGATTTGTGTCGGCGATTATACGGTGAAAAGAGTGGGAAAGACTGCCATAAAACGCTTTTGTTCCACCACGATGGCCTGATTTTGCCCTGTGCTTTTGTCGCTGGAACTATGGCAGATTTTGTGCTGCACGCATAAATCCGTTAGCGCGCAGGTGCTGGCCGGATGCGCTTTGATCCATCCGGGCTCGCGGGTTTCCTGTAGGGGAAAATTCGTAGTTTATTTTTGTCGACTACATAATACGATACAGCAAGATTTTCAAGCCGGTTCGCTACTTACTGGCAGCGATTTTCAGTGTGATCGGGCCGATATTGACTACCCTGGATTGCCGCCACGCTGCCCCATTCCAATTTGCCCCTGCCGAGATGTGCCGAAATGACCCAAACTTCAACGCATTACGAATCGCACTTTATCCAGTTTGCGGACTCCATCGCGCAGCAGTCCGGCTTGCGAGCGGCAATTACGGCGGCGTATCGCCGCAAGGAAGCCGATTGCATTCGTGATTTGCTGACCTCGGAGCTGCAACCGGATGCGGCTCAGGCTGCGCAAATCAGCGCGCTGGCGCAGCAATTGGTGACAGCCTTGCGCAGCAAAAAAAGTGGTGGCGTTGAAGGTCTGATCCAGCAGTTTTCATTATCAAGTCAGGAAGGCGTCGCGCTGATGTGTCTGGCCGAAGCGCTGCTGCGCATCCCGGACGCCGCAACGCGCGACAACCTGATCCGTGACAAGCTCAGCGGCGGCGACTGGTCTAACTATCTGGGGCAATCCGAGTCGCTGTTTGTCAATGCCGTAAGCTGGGGGCTGATGCTCACGGGCAAGCTGGTCAGCGTCCATGATGAGAAATCGCTGGGGGCCACCTTGACCCGTCTGGTCGCGCAAGGCGGCGAGCCCTTGATTCGCAAGGCCATGGATATGGCGATGCGCATGATGGGTGAGCAATTTGTCTGCGGTGAAACCATCGCCGATGCGCTCAGGCACAGCCGCAAATTTGAACCCAAAGGTTTTCGCTATTCCTACGATATGCTGGGCGAAGCGGCGATGACCGAAGACGATGCGCAGCGCTATTACGCCGCTTATGAGATGGCGATTCATGCCATTGGCAAGGCCGCCAATGGGCGCGGTATTTATGAAGGCCCGGGCATTTCCATCAAACTATCCGCCTTGCACCCGCGTTATTCGCGTGCCAAGCAAGAGCGAGTTATGCGCGAATTATTGCCACGGCTGCTCAGTCTGGCGCGTCTGGCGCGTGATTATGATATTGGTCTGAATATTGACGCTGAAGAAGCCGACCGGCTGGAGATCTCGCTCGATCTGCTGGAAGCGATGTGTTTTGACACCGAACTCAAAGGCTGGAACGGCATTGGCTTTGTCGTTCAGGCTTATCAGAAGCGCGCGCCGCTGGTGCTTGATTATCTGATTGATCTGGCTCGCCGCAGCCAGCACCGCTTGATGATCCGTCTGGTCAAAGGTGCTTATTGGGACAGCGAAATCAAGCGCGCCCAGCTTGATGGGCTGGATGACTATCCGGTGTACACGCGCAAAATCTACACCGATGTGGCTTATCAGGTGTGCGCGGGCAAATTGCTCGCCGCGCCGGTGGAGATTTACCCGCAATTTGCCACGCACAATGCCCAGACGCTGGCGAGTATCTACCATATGGCGGGCGGCGAGGCTGCGTATTACCCTGGCCAGTATGAGTTCCAGTGTTTGCACGGGATGGGTGAACCACTGTACGAGGAGGCGGTGAGCAAGCTCTCCCGCCCATGCCGGATCTATGCGCCGGTTGGCAGTCATAAAACCCTGCTCGCCTATCTGGTGCGGCGCTTGCTGGAAAACGGCGCTAATAGCTCGTTTGTGAACCGCATTGCCGACGAACAAGTACCCGTGGCGGAGCTGAGCGCTGATCCGTTTACGCAGGCGCGCGCGATTGCGCCGCTGTATTCGCCCCATGCGCAGATTGGCTTGCCCGGACAATTATTCGGCGACGAGCGCAGCAATTCGCGCGGGCTGGATTTATCCAATGAGCAGCAACTGGCCAAGCTGGCGAGCGCATTGCAGGAGAGCGCCGGGACGGCATGGCGCTCGGCCGCCATGCTGGCAGATCGTCCAATCGTCGATATTGATGCCGTGTTGGCTCAGGCGCAGCAGGTACTTAATCCTGCCGATCATCGCGATATAGTAGGGTATGTGCTTGAAGCCAGCACTGACGATGTTCTACAGGCCTATACCCACGCTGCGCAATCTGGCTGGCCTAGTGCTGCCATTGCCGTGCGCGCAGCCTGCCTGAATCGGGCTGCCGATTTGCTTGAAGCGCGGATGCCGGTGCTGCTGGGCTTGCTGGTGCGCGAGGCGGGCAAATCGCTGCCCAATTCGATTGCCGAAGTGCGCGAAGCCGTTGATTTTCTGCGCTATTACGCCGCGCAAATCGGCAAGGATTTTCGAGTCGAGACGCATCAAGGGCTAGGGCCTGTGGTCTGCATCAGCCCGTGGAATTTTCCGCTGGCAATTTTTGTCGGGCAACTGGCCGCCGCGCTGGCGGCAGGCAATCCGGTGCTCGCCAAACCCGCCGAGCAAACGCCGCTGATCGCCGCCGAAGCGGTGCGTATTTTGCATCAGGCCGGCATTCCTGCCGATGCCTTGCAATTGCTGCCAGGGCAGGGCGAGACCGTCGGTGCGGCGCTGATTGCCGACTCGCGTTGTAAAGGCGTGATGTTCACTGGCTCGACCGAAGTGGCGCGCATTCTGGCCAAAGTGCTGGCGCAAAGGCTGGACGAGGAAGGTCGCACCATTCCCCTGATCGCCGAAACTGGCGGGCAAAACTGCATGATTGTTGATTCGTCTGCGCTGGCCGAGCAGGTGGTTGGCGATGTGATTATGTCGGCCTTTGATTCGGCAGGGCAGCGCTGTTCGGCATTGCGTGTGCTGTGTTTGCAAAGCGAGATCGCCGATCATGTGCTGGACATGCTCAAAGGTGCCATGCTGCAATTGCAAATCGGCAACCCCGCTGTGTTGGCCAGCGATGTGGGGCCGGTGATTGATCGAGATGCGCAAGCGCAAATTCTGCAACATATTATGCAGCTCAACCCTGCGCAAACTTTTTCGCTGCCCTTGCCCGAAGCATGCCGCAACGGCACTTTTGTCGCCCCGACACTGATCGAAATCGGCCATTTATCCGAATTGAAACGCGAAGTATTCGGCCCGGTGCTGCATGTGATCCGGTATCAGCGCGAGCAGCTGGACGATATGCTCGCGCAGATCAGGGCAACGGGTTATGGCCTGACTTTTGGTCTGCATAGCCGGATCGACGAAACCATTGCGCATGTGCTGGGCCGTGTCTATGTTGGCAATATTTATGTAAACCGCAATGTGATCGGCGCCGTGGTCGGCGTACAGCCGTTTGGCGGCGAAGGGCTATCGGGCACAGGCCCCAAAGCGGGTGGCCCGCTGTATCTGCAGCGTTTACTTACACGGCGGATTGAAGCGCCAGTGTTGGCATCGGCCAATACGCTGGCCGATCTGGCAGCGTTTCGCGAGGCGATCTTGCCCGTGCACGGCGGCGCAGCACAACGCTGCGCACGCTATCTCGGCCAGCTGAAACAGGCCGATTATCTGGATTTACCTGGCCCGACGGGCGAGCAAAACCGGTATTTCATGCTGCCGCGCGGTGTGGTGCTGTGCTTGTGCGAGTCGCTGACGGGCGCATTGGCGCAATGGACTGCAGTGCTGGCCAGCGGTAATCAGGCGATTTTTGCCGATGTCCCCGCCGTGCGTCAGCTTCTTGAGCTGATACCTGCATCGCTGCAGTCCCGGATCCGGGTGCTTGATCGCCAGCAGGCTCAAGAGCGGCCATTCGACGCCGTGCTGTTTGAAGGAGACGCCGCTGGTTTGCTGGCCTTGAATCAAGCTCTGGCCAGCAGAGACGGCGCCATTATTCAGGCGCAGGGCTGGTCTAGCCAGATGCTGGAACAGGGCCGCGATTATGAGCTAAGCCGCCTGATTGCCGAGCGATCAGTCAGCATCAATACGGCTGCCGCAGGTGGTAATACCACCCTGATGGCGCTGGGGTAGTGGCAAAAATGATAATGGGTATTGCCATGTGATTCATTGCTGATAAGGCTTTTAAAGCAATACCCCTTGTTGATCAATTTCAACCCCAGCACAATTTCTGCCTCGCTACCAAGGCATGGCTTTGACGGCGCGCGGAATATCGGCCCGGCTGATTAGAGGAAATATGGTTAAAGGTTTGGTCTACGGCGCGCTGGCGGGTGCAGTGTGGGGTGGGGTTTTTCTGGTGCCGCGCTGGCTGGGCGAATTTAGCCCGATGGCGCTGATGACCGGGCGCTATGTGGCCTATGGGCTGGTGTCTCTATTGCTGTTGCTGCCGCTATTGCGTCAGCTCTTGCCACGGCTAAGCCAGCATGACTGGCTGGTGCTGGCCGCTTTAAGCGTATCGGGCAATTTGCTGTATTACTTTTTACTGGTGGTGGCGGTGCAATACGTTGGCGTTGCGCCCACATCGCTGGTCATTGGCATGGTGCCGGTGGTGGTGACGTTGGTGGGCGCGCGTGAGCGCGATGCCATTGCATTGCGGCATCTGCTCTGGCCCCTGCTGGCGATTGTCGCCGGGGCGGCCTGTATCAGTTATGACGTTTTTGCCAGCGAGCTGGCAGATGACCTGGCGCAGAATCAGTCGGGCAAGCTGCTCGGCTTACTGGCTGCCTTTGGGGCTTTGCTGGCGTGGAGCTTTTATGCCATTGGCAATGCACGGCATTTAAGCCGAAGGCCTGATCTAGGTAGCCATGAATGGTCTTTGCTGACTGGTTTGCTGACAGGGTTAATGGCTTTTTTGCTGGCATTTTTGTATTTTTCCCCAGCGATCGGTGGTGCCCCCGCTGAGCAGATTTCGCTGAATTTTCTGCTGCTGATGGCTGCGCTGGCGGTGGGGCCGTCGGTGATCGGCACTGGTTTGTGGAACGCAGCAACGCGCCGTCTGCCGCTGACGTTGGGCGGGCAACTGCTTATTTTTGAAACAGTTTTTGCCTTGCTGTATGGCTTTGTCTACGAGGTGCGCTGGCCTCGCATGCTGGAAAGCGTAGCGATTGTTCTGCTGCTGGGCGGCGTGCTGGCTTCGTCCTGGACGCACGCGCGCCAGCCTGCGGATAAATCAGCTGCATAAGTTTCCCGCCTATCTGAACTAAGGAAAATACTTACAGAGGAGTCTGAAATTATGTTGTAGCTTTACATGCAGCTGTACCTGTCATTTTGCTGTTTTGTCTGTCTGCGTGATGCAGGCAGAAGCTGGGTCTAAACAATAAACAATCACGCTTGCTGGCGGCATACATCGCTAAGTAGACAGCAGAAGTTCTCAATTATGGCGGCTTGACGCTTGGTGTGAAAACTTTTGACTAGCCACTGATGGCATGAATGCCCGAATCGAATTCAGGAGATACCCATGAACACCTTGCACAAAAAATTGTCAGTTGCCGGTGCTTGCATCGCAAGCATATTGAGCGCACAAGCGTACGCCGATTATTCGGTGGCGATTGCCGGGCCCATGACCGGCGCCTACGCATCAGCCGGTGAGCAGATCAAGCGCGGTGCCGAAATGGCGATTGCCGACATCAATGCCAAGGGTGGCGTGAACGGGCAGAAATTGAAGCTGGAAATTGGCGACGATGCTTGTGATCCAAAACAGGCTGTTTCGGTGGCCAATGCCATGGTGAACAAAAAAATTGTCTTTATGCACGGGCACTGGTGTTCAAGCTCGACGATTCCTGCTTCTGATATTTACAACGAAGCACAAATCCCGATGGCCACGGTTTCAACCAATCCGCAAGTGACCGAGCGCGGGCTGAAAAACATTTTCCGCATTATGGGGCGTGATGATCAGCAGGGCGGTGTCGCGGGCGCTTATGTGGCCAAACGCTTTGCCGGGCAGAAAGTGGCGGTATTGGATGACAAGAGTGCTTACGGCAAGGGTCTGGCTGATGAAACCGCCAAAGGCATGCAGGCCAAAGGCATGAAACCCGCCTTGCGTGAATCGATTACCGCCGGTGAGAAAGACTATTCCGGCATTGTCTCGAAAATGAAAGCGGCTGGCGTGCAGGTACTGGTTTACGGCGGCTATCACACTGAAGTAGCGCTGATTTTGCGTCAGGCACAGCAGGCAGGTATGAAGCTGATGGTGATGGGCGGTGATACGCTAAGTAATAATGAAATCGTCACTGCCGCAGGGGGCAATGCCGATAGCGTGCTGTTCACTTTTGCGCCTGATTCACGTGCCAATCCGGCTGCGGCCGATGTGGTGAAACGTTTCCGTGCCGCCAAGGTTGAGCCCGATGGCTATGTGCTGTACGCGTATGCGGCCATGCAGCTTTTCCAACAAGCAGCCACTACGGCCAAAAGCGTGAAATACAACGATTTGCGCAAGGCATTGGCGGGCGGCAGCTTTAATACCGTCGTTGGCAAAATGTCATTTGATGCCAAAGGCGATTTGAAAGTGCCGGCTTTTGTTGTTTACCAATGGAAAGGCAATAAGTACGAAGCGGTGAAATAAGACCCGGTATCAGGGCTGCAGCCGGTCAACACCGTGGCAGCCCTGATCAGCTTATTTCTGGAAATAAAATCCAGCGAGCAAACCGGATACATTCATCAGCCGATAAACCCGCCACCCTAGTCATCGTGGCAGGATTTGGGTAGAGCCGCTTTGATGATGATCAGGATTTGCCGCGAATCCATAGAGAGGTGGACACAGTGGGACAATTTATTCAACAGCTCATCAACGGGCTGACACTGGGTTCGGTGTATGGCCTGATCGCGCTGGGTTACACCATGGTGTACGGCATTATCGGGATGATCAATTTTGCCCACGGTGATATTTATATGGTTGCGGCCATTATCTCCGTGACGGTAATTACTTTACTGGCTGCGCTGGGTATCAGCGCGGTGCCGCTGGCGCTGATGGTGACCTTGCTGGTGGTGATGGCGTTTACTGCCGTGTACGGCTGGTCTGTCGAGCGGGTGGCTTATCGCCCCTTGCGTACCGCTCCACGCCTGGCACCACTGATTTCAGCCATCGGCATGTCGATTTTTCTGCAAAATATGGTTCAGCTGACCCAGGGCGCCCGTGTCAAACCGATTGCCGACATGATGCCGGGGCAGTTTAATCTGTTCACTTTTGATGGCTTTACCGTGTTTCTCTCCTATACCCAGCTGATGATTATTGTAGTGACGGTGATCCTGCTGGCGATCTTTACCTACCTCATTACCCGCACTTCATTCGGGCGTCAGCAGCGCGCCTGCGAGCAGGATCAGACAATGACCGCCTTGCTGGGGGTTAATGTAGACCGCACCATTTCCCTGACCTTTATGCTGGGCGCAGCGTTGGCGGCGATTGCTGGCGTCATGGTCACGATTTATTACGGCGTGGTTGATTTTGCTATCGGTTTTGTGGCCGGGCTCAAGGCGTTTACCGCTGCGGTACTGGGCGGGATTGGTTCCTTGCCGGGGGCTGTGCTGGGTGGTTTGATCATTGGCATGCTTGAATCATTCTGGAGCGCCTACTACTCGCCGGAATACAAGGATGTGGCCGGGTTTGCACTGCTGATTCTGGTGCTGATGTTCCGCCCTAGCGGTTTGCTGGGCCGTCCTGAAGTGGAGAAAGTGTGATGACAACATTTCAGGCCAGAACACATACAGTCACGCTCACCGAGCGGCTCAAGGATGCGACCAATGTTGCGCTGATTGCGATTTTGCTCGGTATACCGATGATCGGTCTGCATACCGTCGATGCAGGTGGCAAATTGATGGTGGCCACCCGCTGGCCGTGGTTGCTCGCTTTTGTTGCAACGATGTTTTTCGGGCGATTGGCGCTGCAGTTTGCCATTGACCAATTCAAGCTCAAGCGTCTGACGCGTCAGCGTACCCGCACGCTAGAGCTTGCTACACCACGACCCTGGCTGAAGTGGCTGGGCTACGGCCTGCTCGGGTTTTCGCTGGTGCTGCCGATTGCTTTTTCCGATAACCGCTACGTGGTGGATACCGCCACCACTGTGCTGATCTACGTCATGCTGGGTTGGGGGCTGAATGTCGTTGTTGGGCTCGCCGGGTTGCTTGATCTGGGTT
This sequence comes from Chitinibacter sp. FCG-7, assembly GCF_040047665.1. NCBI lineage: Bacteria > Pseudomonadati > Pseudomonadota > Betaproteobacteria > Neisseriales > Chitinibacteraceae > Chitinibacter > Chitinibacter mangrovi. Next base: position 930,129 of record NZ_CP157355.1, on the reverse strand, counting down.
ATGTCGCTTTTTATGCCGTTGGGGCGTATAGCTATGCGCTGTTGTCGACGCAGTTTGGTTGGAATTTCTGGGAAACCCTGCCCGTTGCCGGAGCGCTTGCTGCCCTGTTCGGGATTTTACTGGGCTGGCCCACCTTGCGCTTGCGCGGTGACTACCTTGCGATTGTGACGCTGGGTTTTGGCGAGATTATCCGTGTCATCCTGATTAACTGGACCGAATTTTCCGGTGGCCCCAATGGTATTGGCTCGATTGAACGCCCAAGCTTTTTTGGTCTGCCGTTCAAGCCTGATAGCGATGATGGCGCGACTTTTGCGTCATTCTTCGGTCTGGAATACGCCAGCGAGCATCGGGTGATTTTTCTGTACTACCTGATTCTGGTACTGGCTTTGCTGACCAATCTGTTTATTGCACGGCTGCGCAAATTACCAGTCGGGCTGGCCTGGGAGGCGGTGCGTGAAGACGAGGTCGCTTGCAAGGCGCTGGGCATGAATGTCACCAATGTCAAACTATCTGCGTTTGCGATTGGCGCCATGCTGGGCGGCTTTGCCGGGGTGTTTTTTGCGGCACGGCAGGGTTTTATTTCGCCAGAGAGCTTTGTTTTCTCCGAATCGGCGACCATTTTGGCGATTGTGGTGCTAGGCGGTATGGGGAGCCAGTTTGGCGTTGTGATCGCCGCCAGCTTGCTGGTGATCTTGCCCGAGTTGGGGCGTGATTTCTCCGAATACCGGATGTTGCTGTTCGGTGCCGCAATGATACTGATCATGGTCTGGAAACCGGGCGGACTGATTTCTCGTCGTGAGCCGAGCAAAGTGCTCGCTGGAGTAGAAAAATGAGCGATCAACAAAGCCATCTGCTTGAAGTGAAAAACCTGACGATGCGTTTTGGCGGTTTAACGGCCATCAACGATCTGTCACTGGGGATAGAGGGGGGCAAAATCACCTCGATTATCGGTCCCAATGGCGCAGGGAAAACAACCTTTTTCAATTGCCTGACCGGCTTTTACAAACCCACAACCGGCAGCGTGCAAATGAATCACCCGGAGCACGGCGCGCTGTTGCTGGAAAAAATGCCCTCGCATCTGGTTGCACGCAAGGCCAGTGTCGTGCGCACTTTTCAGAATATCCGCCTGTTTCCCAATATGACGGTGCTGGAAAACCTGATTGTGGCGCAGCATAACGCATTGCAAAAAGCATCCCGCTTTTCACTGGCTGGCCTGCTGGGGTTGGCCTCCTACCGGCAAGCGAGCGAGGCGGCGATGGAAAAAGCCGAAATGTGGCTCACCCGTCTGAAGCTACGCGATATTGCCAATATGCCAACCGGCAATCTCTCTTACGGTACACAGCGTCGCGTCGAAATCGCCCGTGCATTATGTGTTGATCCACTGCTGATTTGTTTGGATGAACCCGCAGCGGGGCTCAATCCGCGCGAATCGGCCGAGCTCAATGATTTGCTGCTGTATCTGACACGCGAACATCACAAAGGCGTGATGCTGATCGAGCACGATATGAATGTCGTGATGAAAGTATCGGATCATATTTGCGTCTTGAATTTTGGCAATAAAATCGCCGAAGGCACTCCAGAGCAAATCCAGAATAATCCCGAAGTCATCAAAGCCTATCTGGGCGAAGAAGAAATCGAGGATACGACAGAAGAAGAGGCGGCCTGATGCTCCAATATACAGATGTTCATGCGCACTACGGCGCGATTCATGCTTTGCGCGGCGTGACTCTTGATGTGCAGGAGGGGGAGATTGTCACGCTGATTGGTGCCAATGGTGCTGGCAAATCAACGCTGATGAATACCCTGTTTGGCAAGCCGCGTGCATCGGCGGGCAGCATCAGTTTTCTGGGGCAGGATATCAGTCGCCATCACACGCATGATATTGCCCGTACCGGCTTGGCGCTGGTGCCGGAAGGGCGGCATATTTTTTCGCGCATGAGCGTGCTGGAAAACCTGCAAATGGGCAGCATTTTTAGTGATCCTGCGCATTTTGAGGCCGATTTGCAGCGGATTTACGGCATGTTTCCGATTTTGCAGCAAAGGCTGGAGCAGCGGGCCGGGACTTTATCCGGTGGCGAGCAGCAAATGCTGGCCATTGGCCGCGCGCTGATGAGTCGGCCCAAGGTGCTGCTGCTCGATGAGCCATCGCTGGGGCTAGCGCCACTGTATATCAAGCAGGTATTCAATATTATCCGCGAGCTGAACGAGCGTGACGGCATGACCATTATGCTGGTCGAGCAAAATGCCCACCATGCGCTGCGCATTGCCCATCGTGGCTATGTCTTGCAGCATGGCGAAATTGTGCTCAGCGGTACGGGCAAAGAATTGCTCGCCAGCCCGGAAGTGCGTGCGGCGTATCTGGAAAGCAGCGCCCACGCATAAACACGGTCACTGACGCTGCTATCTCTGTCGGTGAGTGCCTGCTGGTACTCACCGCTTCCTCAGGTTCGTTCTCTCGCTGGTTTTCCACTTCGCCAGTTTTCTACTTCAAATAGGCATGGCCTTGAACTTCAATCGCTACTCGCTGTATTTGCTCGCATCCATGGCGCTTGTCGGTGCCAATGTCGGCATCGGTAAAGCCATTGTCATGGTGGTGCCGGTGCTGCTGTTTACGCTGATGCGCTTTGTGGTCGGCGTGGCGTTTCTGCTGCCGCACTACCGGCTTGCACGGATGAAGCAAGTCAGCCGACGGCAATGGCTGGGACTGTTTTTGCAGGCACTGTTCGGTACGTTTCTGTTTACTTTGCTGATGCTCTACGGGTTGACGCAAACCAGCGCCATGGCCGCCGGGGTGATTACCAGCACCATCCCAGCGGTGGTGATCGTGCTGTCCTGGTTGGTGCTGCGCGAAAAACTGCACGCCCGTGCCGTGCTGGCCGTGGTACTGGCCGTGATCGGCATGTTGATGATCAATGTCTCGCAAGCCGATGGCGGTGGCGCAAGCACCCTGCTGGGCAATGCGTTGATTGCCGCTGCCGTGGTCTGTGAATCTATTTACGTTATTTTGTCGCGCCGCCTGACGCAGTCGCTCGCGGCAATTGAGATTTGTGCATACACGCATCTGATCGGTTTGTTGCTGATTCTGCCCTTGAGTCTGGGCACGCTCTGGCAGTTTGATTTTGCCGTGATCGATTTACCCGGCTGGGGAATGATCATCTGGTATGGACTGGCGGCCAGTGTCTGGTCATTCTGGCTGTGGATGAAAGGCATCCAGCATGTTCCGGCGCAACAAGCCGGGGTGTTTACCGCCGCCTTGCCGGTGGCGGCCATGTTGTATGCCATGATTTTTCTGGGGGAAAGTGCCACTGTGGCGCATGGCCTGGCGCTGCTATGTGTGATGGCGGCGATTGTCTGCGCCAGTACAAAGCCGCCAAGTGCCTCAGCCGCCACCCCGCCAGCGGGCAGCGCTCGACAGGAATAAGACGCAGCGCTGACGCACGCTGCCTAGTGGATTGTGAATGCAGCCCCTCGGCGACCTATTCCGACCTATTTCAACGTCTTCCGACGTATCCACCCAGATCAAACTCGCCGCGCCCAATCTGGCGCACCTTACCCCCTACCTGTATCTGCCTGTCTGCTTTGATGGATAAGCTCAAGCGGGCAATACGTCCAATGCCATGGCCCTGTTCCATTTGCAGTTGCAAAGGCAGCACTGCATTTTCTGCCAGCAGCCAGCCGCCTAAATTTGCACACGCCGACCCAGTACCAAAATCTTCGGCGGCTTGACCGTGTTGCGACCAGAAATAACGCGCAATCACGGTGTCATCCTGCCAGGCCCAAACCAGCGCGCCAGAGCGGCCTTCATTATTGGCGGCCACGCGCTCGAAAAGCGCTAGATTCAGGCTGCATTGCGCCACACTCTCGGCGCTATCGAGTGGAATAATCAACTGCTCGGTGCCGGTATTGACAAAGCGCGGGGTAGCACTGATCTGTATGGCATTGATACTCAGCGCCTCTGCCAGCTCGGCATGCGTTGGCGCATCGCGGTATGTGGGCGTATTCGCGGTTAAGGTCAGCAGATCGGGCGTCACTTGCACCGGAATAACTCCCGCTTTCATCGCCAATTTCACGGTGTCTTGCCCTTGAGCAACCGCAAACGCCGTGCCCAAAGTGGGGTGCCCGGCAAACGGCATTTCATAGCTGGGCGTGAAAATCCGCACCTCAGCATCGGCAGCCGTCTGCGTGGTGCTGGGACGAACGAAGGTAATCTCAGACAGATTCATCTGCTGTGCCAGCTGCTGCATGGTTTCGTCGCTTAAATCATGCTCAGGCTTGAATACCGCCAGCGGATTACCCGACCAGATATCGTCGGTGACAAAGACATTGAGTAATTGATAAGGTAACATTTGAAGCCTTTGATGAAAAATTGACTAATTTGCTAATGCTAAAAATTGAATTGCACTGTGATATTTGTTCTTATCGATTAAGAGATTGCAAGTAATTATTCAATTTTTACACCATGGTGAATGACATGATTGTTTTTCATCCCATATTACTTTTGTGTCATGAGCTATGGGCATCAGCAACCATGGCGTTTGAACTGCCCATCCTTGCGGTGATCGATAACGGATATAAAATCGCCATGGGCGTGCAGCATAGGATCCTCCAAAACGGGAACTACCTGCTGCAGGCAAATTAATACTTAAAAAATCGCTGCGAAACTCATAATGTCCATCACGCCATGGCTCGAATTGCCATACTACTTTGCCCGAATGTAAAGAGTGATCCATTTCGAATTTTACTTCCCCTTTCCATTGCCGACCGACCCCTGAACGTAGTTCATTAATTAAATCATTTCGCAATTTAATTGCCTGTAGGTAATTATCTTTCAGGCATTTACATTCGTTGTTATAAATTAGTACGGTCTGACTGGAGTTGATGGAAAATAAATCTTCTTCAATTTTAAGCAGTTTTGCTGATGTAGTTGGTTTGTTTGTTGCTTGCAGATCTGAGTAATGAGCTACATATTCTGTTCCAGAGAAAGAAGGAACAATGATGAGCGTTTCTTTGTTGTAACTCGATTCGAGTGCCCGATATACTTGTTCCATTGGTCGAGCTGCCTCATTTAAAAATGATTTGTAATTGAATGTGGAAGGAATAAGAAATATAAGTAGGGCGATTGGGGTCAGTGTTCTGATGTTTTTATTTGTATTTTGCATGTGGTGACATAAGTAAGCCAATCCAATTGCTAATCCCCATGCAGGAAAGAATGCGTAACGTGTTGCTAGACCATCAAAGCCGAAACGACGTATTGCGAATAATGGAATTAGAAACAGTACCAAAGAGGTGGCAATGATGAAAAAGTTGGGTTGAGTATTTATGATTTTCATTCGTAAGGATGAAAATATGATAAATGCGATAATAGTGAGCAGTATCCATGCACTAATTCCATGTCCTAATAGAGCTTGCACTAGTTGCGAAAAAAACGATTCCCAAGGGAGTGGGGAGCCACTGTTGCCAGCGGTACTCCCAAGAAAACTACCAAGTACATGCCAGCGCCACAGGAAATAGACTGCCAATGCCAAAATAAATGGCATTGTTTTTATTATGCGATTTTTCAAGTTTCCATTAAATATGAAAAATAATGCAATCGGCAGCGGGATGTATATTTCTTTGCATAGGCAGGCAAAAGCAAAAGAAACGACAGAAATCATATAGAGGCTTCTGTTTTTGCTTGAGAATGTAGCTAAAGTGATGAGAAAGAATAAAAGCCCTAGTGCATAATGGGCTGTCATTAGCATGCCTGCAATGGCAACAGTTCCTGGTGAGAGTAGAAAAAATAAACAAGCAAAAAGTGAAAGTTCAGGAGAAATAATGCGTGTTAATAAATGATAGGTTAACAGTGCGCAGAGAAAAATAATGGTGAGTAACAAAAAATAAGACCAGAATGGAGTATTGATGGCAGCGCTAATGTGAAAAAAGACACCTTGCCATGGCGTGATATAGGCGTAGGAAAATTGCCTGGAGACCTCTGCATCAACAAAGAACAGCAAGGGTGAGTAAGGTGCTGCATTATTAAGTAGATATCCATCTTCAAAGCGCCACGAAGCGAATAGATTTGAACCATGAATAAGAAGCGTAGTCGCGAGCAGGATAATCCAGCTGTACTTTTTCAATAAATCGAGTGGGGCACACTCTGCAATCCTGTTTGGCACAAAAGATCCTTTACTATCTGCTGTATGAAAATGAGTGTTTTTATAAAATGGCTGTTTTTAATGAATTATTGATCTGTTTGAGCGTTTGCTGTTGGTGATACTTGCTTCAGATTTGATTCCTTTGCTTGTCCACAAAGAGTCATTTCTCGTGTTTCCTTCCAGCATAACAACCACAACCCTGTCAGGGAAATACAGCATAGGTGTATTTCGGGAAGAACAGTTATGCCTGCTGTCCTTGAGCCAGAATCTTTTGTGCTGCCACATCGCCCCACCAGCTGGCTTCTTCAAAGACCGATAGCCCGCTTAAATCGCTGTGGGCAAAGAGCAGCCGTCCGCTTTGTTTTTGTAATGCAGCCACACCCGGATTACTTAGAAAACCGGCGATGGGCGAGGCCATGGCGTGGCCGCGCAGCGTGATTTCGACTTGGGCTATATGGCGCTGTGCGGTGAGTGGATTATCCCAGCCGTAGACCGTGGCCAGATCGCCGATTGCGGTTTGGTAAAGCTCGGCGGCGCTGGCGTGCTCGAGTCTGGCGCGCACTGCAGCGGGCGCTTCATTGCTGAAGGCGTGATAGGCGGTGAAGACGGTTTGCTCAGGTCTGGCGGCGCGGATCAGCTGATGCGTGCTGTTGATATAGCCCAAGCTGTGGCTGCCGTAGACGACGTTATCCCACGCCAGTGGCATCGCGTGCGGCTCATGAGACTGCGCTTCGGCGGGGTGGCGTTTAAGCAGAAAATTACTCACTTGCCATGCCGCGTGAGGCGCTAAGTGTTTTGTCGGTTCAAAGCCATAGTGTGGCAAATCGATGATTTTCGCCGCCACATGCAGCGGCATCGCGCAAATGACGTGTTCGGCAATCAGCCGCGTGACTTCACCATTGTGGAGCACATCGACATGGACGTTTTGCTCGTGTTCGCTGATTTTGACCGCCATGCCGTCGATCAGCGTCTGGCCTTGCTGCAAATGTTGCAAGATGGGGTTCAACCCCGATGGCCATGTCAGCACCGCACCCGCGCTGGCATTGCTCGCTTCGCCGCCACGCGCGGCAAAGTAGTGCAGGCCAGCCCACGCAGACGTGTCTTTGATCCCAATGCCGTAATCGTCGCGGCAGGCGTAATCGAGATACCATAACAGGCTCGGTGCGGTGTAGCCGTTTTGCGCCAGCCAAGTCGCAAACGTGATTTGATCGAGTTGCCGCCACTGCGCATCCTGGCTGGAAAGCGCGATGGGGATGCAAAATGCTTTGCGTCCATCCGCGCCGCTGGCCTGCTGGAAACTCTGCATTTGGGCAAAAAATCGCTGCTGTTGCGCCTGCTCATCGGCACTCAAGCCTGTGTGCGGTACCACGCCTTCTTGCCACTGGCCGCTGCGCCATAAGCGATCTTCGGGTGAATGCACGATGACGCGCTCGTTATACGTCGGCTGTTCGCCAAATGGGTCAGCTTCGATTACGCCCATGTCAAACAGCAATTCGCGCACATGGACGGAAGCAATCGACGGCAGCGGCAAATAATGCGCGCCTTGCGGATAAAGCAATCCATTCATCACACCTGCGGCCGCATTGCCAAAACGCTCGGGGCCGGTGACGATGACAACTTCATCAGCTGCAAATTCGCCACTTTTTTTCAGCCGCCACGCTGCGAACGAACCCGCAACGCCCGAGCCTAAAATGGCCACCTTGACCTTGCGCTCATACTTTGGGGCTGGCATAGGGGTATTGCCTCGCAGCAAATGCCCCATCTGCACTCCAGGCAAATACACCTTGATAGCAATGCCATAGTGGCTGAGCTCGCGGCAAGCGGGCAGCAGGCTGGCGAGGCCCAGTGCGGCGCTGCTTTGTAAAAACTGCCGTCGATTGATTCCGCGCATCAACGAATCACCTGCGACCAATCTTGCTCGAAATAATGTACCAGCGATTGATTATTCAGCCGGTTCGCTGCGACTTTGACTGGCCGCATATCCGGCGGGAAGAAAAACATTTGTCGCGTGGTTTCACCATCCAGAAATTTCGTTTTAACGCGGTACGCTGTCGGTGGCGTATAGCCAGGCTGCTTGCCCGCTAGAATAAAACCCCACTCGCCAAACGACGGCACAAAAGCATGATAAGGGGTGGTATAGAGCCCTACGTCTTTCAGGGTCTCATTGATACACCAATACGAGTAGGGGGCATGGAGCGGCGACGTCGACTGCACGACCATCAGCCCGTTTTCGCTCAGGTGTTTTTTGACCAAGCGATACATCGGCACCGAATACAATTTACCCAGCGCAAAATTACTCGGGTCGGGAAAATCAATAATGATTGCGTCAAAAATCTGCTGGTTTTGCTCTATCCACTGCGCGGCATCGGCGTTAACCACTTTGACCTTCGGGCTGGATAGCGCACGCTGATTAAAACCGACCAGCTTTTCGTTATGGGTAAATAAATCGGTCATCGCCGGATCAAGGTCGACCAAGGTGATGTGTTTGATATTCGGGTATTTCAAAATCTCGCGTACCGCCAGTCCGTCACCACCGCCGAGTACCAGCACTGATTTAGCCTGCGGCAGTTTTTCCAGCACCGGATGCACCAAGGCTTCGTGGTAGCGATATTCATCGCGGCTGGAAAATTGCAGATTGCCGTTGATATACAGGCGCGTGTCATTTTTCCACTGCGTGATCAGCAGGCGCTGGTACGGTGTGGTTTGCGCGTGGATGATTTCGTCGCCGTACAGCGTATTTTCACTCCACTTGGTCAGCCGATCCGCACCGAGCATCGCACCGGCCAGCAGCAAAATCACCACGCCACCACGCAATAAATGCAGGCGGGCATGCGCCAGTTCGGCGCGGAAAATCTTGGTTGTCAGCAGCGCAATCCCAACATTGACCATGCCAAATAGCAGCGCTGATCTGGCCAGACCCAGATGCGGCGCCAGCACCAGCGGAAACAGTAGCGACACCGCCAATGCGCCCATATAGTCAAAAGTCAGCACGCGGCTAACCAGCTCGGCAAAGTCGGTTTTGCGCTGATTGAGCACGCGCATCACCAGCGGAATTTCCATGCCCACCAGCGTGCCAGTCAGAAACACCAGCACATACAGCACCGAGCGAAACGGCGCAGCTGCCCAGGCAAATACAATAAACAGCAGCGTCGCCGACAAGCCGCCGATCAAGCCTACCAGCAGCTCGATTTCAATAAAGCGATCCAGCGTGCGCGATTCGGGCACATATTTGGATAAATGCGAGCCAATACCCATGGCAAATAGATAGCAGCCGATGATGGATGAAAACTGCAACACCGAATCGCCCATCAAATAGCTGGCCAGCGCCGCCGCGATCAGCTCATAGGCTAAGCCACATGACGCCACAATAAAAACCGAAAGAATCAGCAGCTTTTCTCGCATGGATATTTCTAGATATTTGGTAGAGAATGACAGGATTATGCCTGAACCTAGTAAGGAATACGCATGCTACACAGCTATTTAACGCCATTGATTGGCTATTTCAGCTACCTCGCCAGCGGCGTCGCAATGCTGATTGTCTTTGCGATGCTGTACATCAAAATCACGCCGTATGACGAACTCAAATTGGTCCGCGAAGGCAATGTGGCCGCCGCTTTATCATTTGGTGGCGCGCAGATTGGTTTTTCCTTTGCGCTGGCCTCCAGCGCACTGCATCTGAATCAGCTGGAATTTTTTGTGATCTGGGGCGCACTGGCCGGCGTGGTGCAGATTGTGGTGTACGCCTTTCTAGTCAAATGCATCAAGGGTATGCCATCGCAGATTATGGAAAACAACGTTGCGGTGGGGTTACTGGCGGGGAGTATCTCGCTGGCGGTCGGTGTGATTAATGCGGGGTGTTTGTCTTAATCGACAACCGTGAGTTCAGCCTAGATTCGGTTTTGGACATGTTTTGCAGCTTGTTTTAATTGTTTGAATTTTTTCTGCCTTGCAGATGGAGCACATCATGGGTCTCGGTTCGTTTATTAAAAAGCAATTTATCGACATTCTGCAGTGGAATGAAGACAGCGACGGCGTACTGGCTTATCGCCATCCGATGGCCGATTTCGAGATTCAGTATGGCGCCAGCCTGACGGTGCGCGAGTCGCAAATGGCCGTATTTATTAATGAAGGCCAGATTGCGGATGTGTTTGGCGCGGGCATGTATAAGCTCACCACGCAAACGTTGCCGGTGCTGACTTACCTGAAAAACTGGGACAAGCTGTTTGAGTCGCCGTTTAAATCGGACGTGTATTTCTTTAGCACGCGGCTGCAGCTGGGCCGTAAATGGGGCACGCCGCAGCCGATTACCATTCGCGACGCCGATTTTGGCATGGTACGCATGCGCGCATTTGGCGTGTATTCGTACAAACTGGTCGATCCGAAACTCTTCTTTAGCGAAATCAGCGGCACGCGTGAAGTCTATACGCGTGATGATTTAGAACTGCAATTGCGCAATCTGGTGGTGGCAACGATGACCTCGGCGCTTGGCGGATCGGGTGTGCCTTTCCTCGATATGGCTGGCAATCAAGGCCTGATGAGCCAGAAAATCAGCGAAGCGCTGACGCCGGTATTCGCCAAATACGGCCTTGAGCTCGATAACTTTGCGGTTGAAAACATCAGCCTGCCCGAAGAGCTGCAAAAAGCCATCGACACGCGTATCACGATGGGCATGATTGGCAATATGCAAACCTACACGCAATATCAGGCAGCGAACGCAATCCCACTCGCGGCGCAAAACGAAGGCGGTCTGGCAGGCATTGGTGCAGGCATGGCCGCTGGTGTTGGCGTTGGGCAAGCTATGGCGAATGCCATGAATACAGCAATCAATCCGGGCGCGATGACCAATGCCTTGGGTTTCGGCGGCGTTGCAGCACCAGCAGGAGCCGGTGTGGTAATTGGCGCTGACGGGGGTATGGGCGTAGGGGTGATGGCTGGATCGGCTCAGCCGCCAGTACCCACTCAGGGTGCCGCAGCGCCTGCCGCCGATCCAAACAGCCCGCAAGCAAAACTCGGCCAGCTGAAAGGCCTGCTCGATCAAGGCTTAATTAGCCAAGCCGATTACGACAGTGCGAAAGCGGAAGTGTTGAAAAAGCTGATTGGTTAAATGTGGTAGGGCGTATTTAACGCGAAGCGGTAATACGCCAAATAGTCTGCATGCGGCGTAGTGCCTGTGGCGACTACGCCCTACTGCGCTTGATGTAGGCGTATTGTGCGTTTGATCAATATCACGATAAGCGGGATAAGAATAGAAGATGAGCTTTAAAGGTTCATGCGCTTGCGGTGCTGTGGGGTATGAAGTAGCCAGATTGGCGAGCGCAATCACTCACTGCCATTGCCAAACTTGCCGCAAAACCCATGCTGCAGCGTTTAATTCGGCGGCGGGGGTTGAGCCTAGCGATTTTCGCTGGCTGCGTGGCGAGGATCTGCTCAGTCGGTTTGAATCATCGCCGGGCAAGGTGCGGTATTTCTGCTCTCAATGTGGCAGCCATCTAGTTGCTAAAAAAGAAGGGCGTCCCTTATTGGTATTGCGCGTCGCTACTTTAGATGAAGACCCGCAAGCTACGCCCACTGAACATATTTGGACTTCGCATCGTCAACCTTGGCTGGCGTTTGAAGGTTTGGCAGAACATGAAGAATGGCAGCCGGGGAGAGGCTAAAAATGGCTCGTGATGAAGAGTTTGAAAGAAAAAAAACGGCAGCATTAGCTGTATTAATGAAAGAAGGCGTATTCAAAAAAGCTCGCTGGCCTTGGCAATTAAATTTTTTGTGGGCTTTAGGTTTTAAGATTAAACCCCCTTTGTTCGGTTCATTTATCCCAAATGCAATTAGTCTTGGTTTGCAATGGGGATTGATGTTTGGTGTTCTTTCATGGATTTTTCTTTTTAATCCAAACAATACTTCTCTGGAAATGTTTGTTGGTTTGACTGCGTTGGGGGCATTGTTTTTTGGCTTGGCGATGGCTGGAGTTTTTTATTTGCAGGCCCGAATACAACAATTACCTAGCTGGGAAAGCCTTTAATGTTCCGTACTGCTTGCCCCTCGTGCGGCGCTGAGGTTTTATTTCGCTCGACGATTTCGGCGATTTCCGTGTGCGAGTATTGCCAGTCCACTGTGTTGCGCAGCGCCGATGAGGTCAAAGACATCGGTAAAATCGGCAAGGTGCTCGAAGATTATTCGCCGATTCAGATCGGCACTTCAGGCGTATTTGCTGGCCGCGCGTTTACGGTGATTGGCCGGATTCAGTTGCGCTACGATGCGGGGTTGTGGAATGAGTGGTATGTCTCCTTCGATGGCGACAAATATGGCTGGCTGGGCGATACATCCGGGCAGTATATGTTCACGCTGCCGCTGCCCGAAGGTGGTGCGGCCAATGCGCCGCAGTTTGAATACCTATCGCCCGAAATGCGCTACGAGCACGGCGGCCGCGCTTATGTGGTGACGGATAAGCGCACTGCGCAGTGCGTCGGCGGGCAGGGTGAATTGCCCTTTGTTGTTGGCAATGGCTATGTGGCCAAAGTGGTCGATTGCCGCAGCGGTGATCGCTTTCTGACGATTGATTATTCGGATGTGAATGCCGCCAAACCCAATCCACAGCTGTATGTCGGCGAAGCGGTCGAGCTGAAAAATCTGCAGGCGCAATTACTGCGCAGCGATGACGAGATTCAGCGCAGCGCGGGTCGGCTGAAGGGGACGGCCAATGTGCTCGATTGCCCGAGCTGCGGTAATCAGCTGCAATACCGCGCCGGTGTCGCCACGCAAATTGTCTGCGCCGCGTGCGGCTCGGAAGTCGATTGCTCAGGGGATCGGGCGCTGGTGCTGAGCAAGCACACCGAGGCTGAGCGTTATCATGCGACGCTGGATGTGGGCGACTCGACCATGATCAGCGGGGTGAGCTGGACGGTGATCGGTCTGATCGAGATGGCCGAGACCGAGGATGACGATTCGCATTGGACCGAATACCTGCTGTATAACTGGCAGCAAGGTTTTCAGTGGCTGGTGGAGGCCAAAGACGGCTGGTCGCGCGTCAAAGTGCTGAATGAAATGCCCGAAAGCTGGAGCGATGCGCACGCCACGCTCAAAGGCCAGCGCTATAGCAAAATGTACGACAGCTACACCGCCAAAGTGGTGTACGCCGCAGGGGCGTTTAACTGGCGGGTGAGCGTTGGTGATCGGGTGCAGCTATGGGAATACCAGAACGGTAGCGAGCGCTTGTGCAAGGAAAAAAACAACGCCGAAGTGGTGTGGTCGCAGGCGAGTAAAATCAGCAATCAGCAAATTGCCCTGTGGTTTAGCAAGGCCAAAGTGCAGACCATCAAATCGGACGAAGACAGTGGCGATCAGCGCAGCATGGCCTGGCGCTACACGCTGATTTTGCTGGCGATCAATTTGCCCCTGGTGCTTTTTGGGGGTGAAGTGATTGAAGGCTTGTTCTGGACTGGTCTGGCCGGGTATATCCTACATTGGCCACTCAATAAAAGTGATTCCGACGAATGAGCAAGGGCTTTTACAAAATTTACTGCATCGCCATTATTACGATTTGCACGCTGTTCAATCTGTCTTCGTGCAGCGAAAGCAGCAGCTCTTCAAGCTCGTCGGGAAGTAGCCGCAGCTGGAGCAGTGGCTCGTCGGGCGGCTGGAGCTCGGGTGGTGGGCATAAATGAAACTTGAATCGGCCTTATCGCTGGCTGCTGATCCCAATACTCACCTTCACAGTCACCCTCATCCTGCTTCGCCCTGCTTGCCGTTGGGGCGACATCTGATTGCTGATTTTCAAGGCTGCCTGGCCGCTGTGCTATCCGACCCAACCCTGATTGAGCAAGCCATGCTCAAGGCGGCGCTGGCAGGGCAAGCGACGGTGCTGCAGCAACACTTTCATCATTTTGGCGTTGGGCAAGGGGTGACGGGGATGCTGCTGCTGATGGAGTCCCATATCAGCATTCACACCTGGCCGGAGCATGGCTACGCTGCGATTGATCTGTTTATGTGCGGTGCCGCCAATGCCGATGCGGCACTGTCTGTGCTGGCCCAGGCCTTGCAGCCACAGCAACAGACGCAGCAAGTGCTGGTGCGAGGAGTTTCTAGCTAGGGTATTGCCTTGTAAGTTATATCCATGTTGATCTTGATGGCTATACCCTTGATGGTATTTGGCGATGTCTGCAAGTGTTGGCAAAATATTCGCCTGTATTGATTTCCTCCCCAGCGCATTGGCAAACACAGCGGCAATCCTTGCCGCTTTTTTCATGCGCTGACGTTGTTAGAGCCAGCTAATACGCCATTTTCAGCTCTATTTTGTCTGGCATGAATCGTGCTTACATGAGTGCATTCTTATGGAGTGCAGCATGCTGGGCAAAATCGACAATTACTTTCGCAATCAGGAAACCGCGTTGAAAATGCGCTCCTATCGCCAGGAAGTACTGGCATCCAATATTGCCAATGCCGATACGCCCAACTACAAGGCGCGTGATTTCGATTTCAAAGCGGCTTTTGACACCGCGCGTGCCGAGCAGCAAACCGCTACGCTGGCCATGAGCAATCCGCGCCACCTGCAGCCCTCCACCCAGGTTGATATTTTTTCGCCCGAGCTGAAATACCGCAACGAGCGTCAGCCGTCGATTGATGGTAATACCGTTGATATGGATACCGAGATGAAAGAATTTACCGATAACGCCATCCGCTATCAGGCCGCAGTGACTTTCGTGCAGCGCCGGATCGAATCGATGAAAACCGCGCTAACTGGTCAGTAAGACCGATACAGGCAACAGAGGTAATACGCTAAATGTCGATGTTTCGAGTTTTTGATGTGGCAGCGTCCGGCATGCGGGCGCAATCGGCGCGCCTGAATGTCGTGGCGAGCAATCTGGCCAATGCCGAATCGGTGACCAGCTCCAACGGCCAGCCATACCGCGCCAAGCAGGTGGTCTTTCAGGCCCAGCCGATGACCGTGAGCAACAAGCAATCCGTGGGCGTTCAGGTGGCTGGGGTGATCGAAGATCAGGCGCCGCCCAAACTGGTGTTTGACCCCAAAAGCCCGTTTGCCGATGCCAATGGCTATGTGGCCATGCCCAATGTGAATGTGGTGGAAGAAATGACCAATATGATTTCAGCGTCGCGCTCTTACCAGACCAATATCGATGTAATGAATACCGCCAAGACCTTGCTGCTGCGCACGCTATCACTGGGTCAGGTTTAATCAGGAGTAACAGATCATGGCGACATCTCCAGTTTCCGGTTCGTTTGACTACAGCTCGCTCAATACGCGAAAAACTGCCACCAAAACCGATACCGAGCAACAGCAAGACCGGTTTATGAAATTGCTGGTCAAGCAATTGCAATCGCAAGACCCGATGAATCCAATGGATAACGCGCAAACCACCAGCCAGATTGCGCAGATCAATACCGTTAGTGGCATTGAAAAGCTCAATCAGACCATGGCGGGGATGGCGGGCATGTACGCAGGTACTCAGGTCATGCAAGCGGCAAACCTGATCGGCAAAGAAGTCCTGTCCCCCGGCAATGGTTTCCGCTTTGATGGCAGCAAGTCGGTTGATTTGCGCTTCAATATTCCCGAAGGTACCAGCAATGCGATGGCCAGCATTTACAACGACAAGAATGTTGAAGTCGCCAAAGTACCGGTGACGACCACCAAAGCTGGTTTGATTCAGGTGGCCTGGGATGGCAAAAAGGCCGATGGCACCGTCTTGCCAGCTGGTGAATATAAAGTGACCGCCAAGGCGCAAAAAGATGGCAAGGAAATTGCTTTAGAGACTGCAACCTGGCAGGTGACCAAATCAGTCGCATTTGGCAGTGACGGTGTTGAGGTGCATCTGGCCAACGGTGGCAAAACCAATTTTGGCAGCCTCATCCAGATCCAGCAGGCAAACGGTTAAGGTAAGGGGTTTATCATGGGTTTCCAACAAGGCTTGAGCGGCTTGAATGCCGCCGCAAAAAATCTGGATGTGATCGGTAATAACGTTGCCAACGTCAATACGGTCGGCTTTAAAGGTTCGCGTGCCGAGTTTGCTGATATTTATGCCAGTACCTTCGGCACTGCATCGAATATTGCCGGTATCGGTGCCAAAGTCACGACGATCGCCCAGCAGTTCTCGCAGGGTAATACCACCTCGACCAATAATCCGCTGGATATTGCGATTACCGGCAACGGTTTTTTCCGGATGCAGGATCGTAGTGGCAGTATCAGCTATGCGCGAAATGGCCAGTTCCAGCTCGACAAGGACGGATACATTGTTAATAACGGTCAGTTCCTCACTGGCTGGGGCGTTGATCAGGGTACAGGTATTTTTCTGGAAGGCTCAACACCGGAACCGATTCAACTGCAGTTTGCTAATATCGGTGCCCGTTCAACGGGTGGCTCGGGTGTCACTGGCGCAGGTTTGAATCTGGGTGCAAATCTGAATGCATCGGATAAAGTGATTAACGATCCGACCAATGCAACTGCCCCAGGACCTGCATTCTCTTCTACTGATCCAACGACGTATAACTATTCAACCTCGGCTACTGTATTTGATTCGCTTGGTGTGGCGCATACGCAAACGCTGTATTTCCGCAAGCAGGATCCTGCAGGTGGTGGTGCGGTAGGTAGTTGGGATGTTTACTATTCGCTTGATGGCAAGGATGTTAATTCCAACGGCACGCTGGCACCAACTGCAGGCACTCGCCTAAAGGGCGAAATGAGCTTTGACGCGAACGGCAAATTTGTCGATTACTCGTCGAATATTGCGACTCCGGGTGCGACTGCAGCGGCAACGGATGACTGGTTCGAGATCGTTAGCGGCCCAACCGGGATTGATAACGGCTCGAATGGGCTTAATTTTCAGCTGTTTTTTAATAAATCGACTCAGTTTGGCAGCCCGTACAATGTGAATACATTGACGCAGGATGGTTATACCGACGGTGTGCTCACCGGTATTTCTGTGAGCAAGGAAGGCGTGGTGCAAGGGCGCTATTCCAACGGCCAAAGCCGTAATGTGGCCAAAGTGGTGTTGTCCACCTTTACCAATCCGCAAGGTTTGCAGCCACTGGGTGATAACCGCTGGGCCGAATCTTTCGGTTCTGGCCAGCCACTGACCAATGGCCCAGGCCAAGGTAATACCGGTTTTTTGCAAGCGGCGGCGGTAGAAGACTCCAATATTGACCTGACCTCCGAGCTGGTGAATCTGATTACTGCGCAGCGCAACTATCAGGCCAATGCCCAGACCGTAAAAGCACAGGATACGATCCTGCAGACGATTGTGAATCTGCGTTAATGAATCGCTAACCATACAGGCTGTCATCGGTTTATGGATCGTTTGATTTATGTCGCCATGTCAGGCGCAAAAAACAGTGAAACGCGGCAGGCCACCATTGCCAATAATTTGGCGAATGTCAGCACACCCGGCTTTCGGGCCGAGCTCGCTTCCGCGCGTGCTGTGGCTGCACTGGGCGGGCCAGGCACGCCAACCCGGGCGTTTGTCGTTCAGCAAATCAGTGCCGCCGATTTGTCGGCTGGTATTTTTCAGCAAACCGGGCGCGATCTGGATGTAGCGATCCGGGGTAGTGGCTGGCTAACGGTGCAAACATCGACTGGTGAAGCCTATACCCGCAACGGCAGCTTAGCGATTGACTCTGCCGGACTGCTCAAAACCAATTCGGGCGAGATTGTGCAGGGTGAAAATGGCCCGTTGACCATTCCCGAAAACACCCGCGCAACGATTGCGGCAGATGGTACGGTGACTGCTGTGGATTTAAGTAATCCAACGCAGGTCGTTGAAGTAGGGCGTTTAAAGCTGGTTAA
Source organism: Chitinibacter sp. FCG-7 (assembly GCF_040047665.1). NCBI lineage: Bacteria > Pseudomonadati > Pseudomonadota > Betaproteobacteria > Neisseriales > Chitinibacteraceae > Chitinibacter > Chitinibacter mangrovi. The sequence continues at coordinate 912,204 of NZ_CP157355.1, read as the reverse complement.
TCCGCCCGATCGCGAGCTGGAAAAAGGCCTCGATGGCCTGTTTCGCCTGCGTAGCGGTGAAAATGCGCAAGCTGATGCAGCCGTGACACTCAGTAGTGGCGGAATAGAAAGCAGCAATGTGAATTCGGTTGATCAGCTGGTGAATATGATTTCTACCCAGCGGCATTTTGAAACACAACTTAAGCTTTTGAGTACTGCCGAACAGAATTCGCGCTCGGCCAGCTCTTTGCTGTCGTTAAACGGCTAAGCCGCAATAATAAATAAGGATTTCGCATCATGATGCGCTCGCTCTGGACTGCTAAAACCGGCATGGATGCCATGCAGTTTAATATTGATGTGGTATCACATAATCTGTCGAATGTGAATACCAATGGCTATAAACGCGAACGCGCAGTTTTTGAAGATCTGATGTATCAGAATCTGCGCCAGGCCGGTGGTGCAACAAGCCAGCAGACTTCCCTGCCTAGTGGTTTGTACGTTGGCACTGGCACGCAAGTGGTCGCCACGGTGCGCAATCATTCGGTGGGTAATTTGCAAAAAACCGATGGCCCGCTGGATTTGGCAATTAATGGCGATGGTTTTTTCCAGATCGCCCGGCCCAATGGCACAACCGCATACACGCGGGACGGTGCATTTCAGGTCAATAGCCAGGGCACCATCGTGACCAGTAGCGGTTACGAGTTGTCGCCTGCCATTCAGGTACCGCAGGGGACTACCAGTATTACGATTGCTGCCGATGGTACGGTATCGGCGATCATCAATAATGACGCAGCTGCACCGGTTCAGGTGGGCAATATCCAGACAGCCACCTTTATTAATCCGCCAGGTCTGGAGTCGATTGGCGGTAATTTGTATCTGGAGACCGCAGCCAGCGGCGCGCCAACGGTCGGTACGCCGGGAACCAATGGTCTGGGTGCGATTAATCAGGGTTACACCGAAACATCGAACGTGAATGCCACCGAAGAGCTGATCAATATGATTCAGGCTCAGCGGGCGTTTGAGCTCAACTCCAAAGCCGTGACGACTACCGACCAGATGTTGGCCAAGCTGACGCAGATGTAATTGTGAAGTAGATGTATCAGATGTATTTGTGAGTCATAAGTAAAGCGAAAATGAAAAAAATTGCCGGTATTTCCCTGTTACTGCTGAGTTTGACTGCTTGCGTTGCGCCACAATCGATCGTGACGCAACCTACTTCGGCACGCTCGCAAGCGGCAGTCACGACAGGCAGCAATAATGGGGCAATTTTTCAAGCCGGCACTGCAAAGATGCTGTTTGAAGAACCAGTAGCCCGCCGGATTGGCGACATTGTGGTGGTGACGATTGAAGAGAATCTGACCGCCGCCAACAAGGCCAATAGCAGCACCAACCGTAATGGCTCGCTCTCGCTGGAAGGCTCGGCAGATCTGCCGTACATGCCGTCTATTCTGAGCCGCCTGTTTGATGCGCAGGCCGATCTGAGCAGCACCAATACCTTTGCCGGAAAAGGCGAAACCAATAGTACCAATACCTTTAGAGGCAGCATTGCCGTGACGGTGACCGATGTATTTGCCAACGGCAATCTGGCCATTGGTGGCGAGAAGCAGGTGGTGGTCAATGGCTACAATAATGTCGTTCGCTTCACCGGTGTGATCAATCCGAATGACATCAAGGCTGGCAATACCATTTCGTCGACGCGAGTGGCCGATGCGCGCATCGAACAAGTGGGGCAGGGAGCGATTGGTGACGCCAATACCATGGGCTGGATGCAGCGATTTTTCCTTTCCGTATGGCCATTCTAGGTGGGGTATATGCGTAAACTGATTTTAGCAATTGCCCTCTGTGTCTATACCTTGCCAGTGTATGCTGATAAGTTAAAAGATCTGGCCAGCTTTGCCGGTGTGCGCAACAATCAGCTGGTCGGTTATGGGCTGGTTGTCGGTCTGGACGGCAGCGGTGATCAGACCACGCAAACGCCGTTTACCGTGCAATCGGTCGTCAATATGCTCACCAATATGGGCGTGCAGGTGCCTGCTGGAGGCAATTTGCAGTTAAAAAACGTGGCCGCTGTCACGGTAACTGCCACGCTGCCACCGTTTGCCCGCCCCGGCCAGCCGCTGGATATTGTCGTGTCGTCGATTGGTAATGCCAAAAGCTTGCGTGGAGGCACGTTGCTGATGGCGCCGCTGAAAGGCGCTGACGGGCAAATTTACGCGATGGCGCAAGGCAATCTGGTGGTCGCTGGTGCTGGCGCATCGGCAGGCGGCTCCAGTACACAAATCAATCAATTGGCGACAGGCCGGATTCCCGCTGGTGCCACGGTGGAGCGCGCGGTTCCCACCTTGCTGGGCAATGGTGAATTTGTTCAGCTTGAATTGCTGAAAACCGATTTTTCTACTGCCAGCCGTGTGGTGAATGCGATCAATAGCCAGATTGGCCCGGTTGCTGCGGCGCTCGATGGGCGGGTGATTCAGGTGCGCGCACCGCTGGACCCGAATCAGCGCGTGGCTTTTCTGGCTCGGCTGGAAAGCGTCAACGTCACGCCCGGTGAAGCCTCGCCCAAGGTGATTATCAATGCGCGTACCGGCTCGGTGGTGATGAATCAGGCGGTGACGATTGACCCTTGCGCGATTGCGCACGGCAATCTCACGGTGACCATTCTGGCCGACAACAAGGTCGAGCAGCCCAAGCCTTTGGCCAATGGTCAAACCGCGAAAGTGCAAAATGCAGAAATTGACATTGACGTTGGTAAAGGCCCGGTGGTGCGTTTACCCAAGGCGACCAGCCTGAATCAGGTGGTGCGGGCGCTCAATGCCGTGGGCGCAACGCCGCAGGACTTGCTGGCGATTTTGCAGGCGATGAAAATTGCCGGTGCTTTGAATGCGGAATTGGAAGTGATTTAACTGGCAGTCAACTCTTATGGGTATATTGTTGTAGCCTTTGTTGAGGCTTGCTTGTGGCGATATACTTGCTGATGTTTATTTTGAAGGCGCTCTATGGCAGAGCGCCTTTTATTTTGGGCATGCTCCTTGCTTGTAGAAGGCTGAGTTCTTCAGGAGTTGTGCCATGTTGCCCCGTGCCATTTTCGATTCGCAAAGTATTTCAGCCGATCCGCGCAGTCTGGATCGCCTGCGTGCGAGCAGTCTGAGCAATAAAGGTGCGGCAACACAGGGCGTTGCGCAGCAGTTTGAAGCCTTGTTGCTACAGCAGATGCTCGGTGCGATGCGTAAAGCTGCGCCGCCTGACGAGCTGGATCAAAGCGCAGCCAGCCAGATGTTTAAAGGCATGCGCGATCAGCAACTGGCGCAAAACTGGGCGCAAAGCGGCGGCATTGGCTTTGCCAATATGATCGTGCGTCAGCTCAATATCCAGGAAAACCCGGCTTTATTGCAGCAACCCTTGCGTAATGATGTCCGTTCCGCTCTTCGCCGTCCGCTGGCCTTGAATGCTGCCGCCGTGGCGGCAAAACCTGCCGTCCAGATGGGGGCGGTTGCCGCCAATCCCCAATCCAAATCTGGCACGGTTTCTGATTTTGTCGGTAAGTTGGGTGAGGCGGCTAAGTCGACTGCGGCAACGCTGGGTTTGTCGCCGCATCTGTTGCTGGCGCATGCCGCACTGGAAACCGGCTGGGGCAAGAAAGGCATCAAGGGCGCTGATGGCAGCGAATCGCATAATCTGTTCGGCATTAAAGCGGGCAGCGGCTGGCAGGGTAAAACAGTCGACGTGCTCACGACCGAGTACGTTGAGGGGCGGGCGCAAAAACGGGTTGAAAAATTTCGCGCGTATGACTCATACACCGAGGCCATGGCCGACTACGCCAGCCTGATCAAGCGCCGTTACGGTGCAGCAGTGGCGCAAGGCAGTGATGCCGTTGGCTTTGCCAAAGCGCTGGTGGCTGGCGGCTATGCGACCGATCCGCTTTACGCGCAGAAACTGACCCGGGTAGCCGACCGCCTGGCTGACCAACTGGCCGCGTTTGGCTCAAGACTTGGCGCGTAGTGCCGATAGAATATCGAGAGGTTTAGATCATGGCATCATCAGTTTTTGGTATCGGAGTATCAGGGCTTAACGCCGCCAATCTGGGCTTGACGACCACCGGGCATAATATTGCCAACGTCAATACCGACGGTTTTTCACGCCAGCGTCTGGCGCAAAGTGCACCCTATCCGCTGCTTTCCGGCAGTGGTTTTAATGGCCTTGGCGTACAGGTCGATTCGATCACCCGCATGTACGACCGCTTTTTAACCAAGGCGGTTGAAGTAGCGCAGAATCAGTCCAGCTATCAGGGCACGCGACTGACGCACCTAGCCGAAATCAATAACATCGTCGCCGATCCGAACGCAGGTGTATCGCCTGCATTGCAAGATTTTTTCAGCAATGTCCAAAATGTGGCGACTAACCCGGCCAGCCCACCATCGCGGCAAGCCATGCTCGCTAGCGCGCAAACACTGGTCAATCGCTTTCAAGTGTTTTCACAGCGCCTGGATGAGCAGCGTAATGCACTTAATGGTGAAATTAGCGACACAATTGGCAATATTAATAGTTATTCCGAACAAATTGCCGAACTGAATAATCGCATTGTCATTGCACAATCATCGGGTCAGCCGCCGAATGATTTACTCGACCAGCGGGATTTATTAGTCAAAGACCTCAATAAACTGGTGAAAGCCAATACGCTCACGCTGGATGACGGCAGTATCAATGTATTTATCGGTAATGGTCAGGGCTTGGTGGTTGGTGGGGTAGTCAATAAATTAACTGCCGAACCTAACCCGGCTGATCCGAAGCGAATTACGGTGGGGTATCAGCAAAATGATCAAACTATCTTTTTGCCTGAAAATCAGCTCTCGGGTGGGCAGCTTGGTGCACTGCTAGATTATCGCCGCCAGTCGCTTGATTTGGCGCAAAACAGCCTGGAACGTGCGGCCTTGGGCTTTGTTGAAACTTTTAATCAGCAGCATAAAGCCGGACAAGACTTGAATGGTAATCTGGGTAAAAATCTGTTCGATATTAAGCGCAGTAATAATGTTGATTTGAATGTGGGTGGTAACAATATCCGGGTGAGTTCACCTAGTGGCACGAATGAAAGTAGCGATTTTTCCATTACGCCAAGCGGCGGCGGATACGTGATCAAGCGGCTATCAGATAATGCCACCAGTGCTGTCCTGGCATTGGGAACTACCGATCCTGTGACCGGGCTGACTATTTCTGCTGCACCAGCTGGCGCAGTGTTGCCAGCACAGACAGGCTTTGCTTTCCCGCCGGCAATTAGCGAAATTAACTTCAATACCAATAACACTGGCAATGCCCAGCTGGGGGGTTATATTTCGGATGTTGGTAAACTCACTTCCAGCAACTACGAACTGAGCTTTGATGGTACTAATTACACCATGTACAAGCAGAGTGACGGGACTCGACAAATTTATTCTGCGGCTCAAATGACGCAAGGCATTAATCAGGATGGCCTCACATTGCGGATTGCATCCGGAGCGATGAATGCGAATGATCGATTTGTCATTAAGCCGTTGGAAGGCATGATTTCAAGCTTGGCGGTACGGATGACCGATCCTAAAGATATTGCGGCTGCTGCACCAATGCTGGCAAGCCTTGGCAATGGCAATACGGGCACGGTTAAAGTGGTGCAACACCTAGTCGATACCCCTTCGATTAGCTCGACCGATAGTGCAATCAATCCGGCGTTAAAAAATCCGGTGAACATTAATTTTACCAGTGCTAGCAGCTTTACTTACACAGACACAGTGACAGGGGTTACTTCCCCTGCGCAAACTTATACTGCCGGTATGACTTTACAGGTGAATGGCTGGTCAATGAAACTAGACGGAACCCCTGTGGCTGGCGATGCGATTGCTGTGGGCGCTAATATCAATGGCGTCGCCGACAATCGTAATGCACTGGCGCTTGGCAAGCTGCAAACCACACGTCTGTTGGAAAATGGCTCTGCCACCTATCAAGAATCGTATGGACGAATGGTGAGTACGATCGGGACGCAGACCAACGAAGCTACGATCCTGAGCAAGGCACAGGATAAGCTATTAACGAACGCCGAAAATAGCCGTGATTCGGTTTCTGCGGTGAATCTGGATGAAGAAGCTGCCAATTTATTGCGCTATCAGCAAGCGTACCAGGCTGCCAGTAAGGTAATTCAGATTGCTCAAAGCGCGTTTCAAGAAATCATCAATATTGGCCGCTGATGCTGTGTCATTAAGGAGAAGAGATCATGCGTCTCGCTACTACGACTATTTTTAATATCGGTGCCAAGAGCCTGCAAAGTCATATTGCTGACCAAGCTAAGTTGCAAAGCCAGCTGTCGTCTGGACGTAAAATTCTGACGCCTGCGGATGACCCGATTGCCTCGGCTCGCATTTTGGATATTGCACAGGCCAGGTCGATTAATGAACAGTATGCGACCAATAGTGCCGCGGCTGATTCGTTTATGCGATTAAGCGAAAGCACTTTGCAGCAGGTTGTTGGAGTAATTCAGGATGTGCAGCAGCTTAGTGTGATGGCCGGTAATCCTGCGTTGACTGCGAGCGAGAAGAAAATGCTCGATGCCCAGCTGCAGGGCAGCTACCAGGAGTTGTTGGGCTTGGCTAATACCTCCGATGGTCAGGGTAATTATCTGTTTTCCGGTTTTAAAGGAGATACCAAGCCATTTACAGAGACCAGTTTTGGGACGGTGAATTATTTTGGTGATGATGGTCAGCGTCTGGTTCAAATTTCTGATGGTCGGCAAGTGCCAATTTCTGAGTCGGGCGCTGATGTGTTTCAGCGTATTAAAAATGGCAATGGTTCATTTGTGACCGCTGCTAATGCAACCAATGTCGGTTCGGGTATTGTTAGCCCTGGTGAAGTGACTGATCCGCAAAAATGGGCTGCTGCACCTGCGCCTCGTGATTTTTCTGTTCAGTTTTATTGGCAGCCCAACCCCAGTAAACCTGATGCGCCGAATATTTCTTATGATCTGATCGATAGTACTGGCACTTCATTGATTACTGGTGCTGCCACTGCTGGCAATACTGCTGGGCCTCGTACTTATACTTCGGGTGGTGACATCGAATTCAAGCGCTTGCCAACTGATCCTGCCGGTGCCGCGTGGGATTTCGGGATTAAAGTGAGTGTCTCTGGCTCTCCAATCCCCCTTGACCCCATCACCAAAACGCCCACTGGGGTGGCCGGTGCTGCGGATCAGTTTTCGGTAAAACCAAGTTCGAATGTCGATTTATTCAGTATCCTGGGTAAACTGTCGACTGCATTAAATAACTATCAAGTTGATGGCTCTGGTAAAGGACAGGCAGCTTTTCAAAACCAGTTAAATACTGCGTTGTCTGATCTTTCGAATGCCTTGGGTAATATAGTGACGACGCAGGCCTACTTGGGTGCGCGTATGGTTGAGACTGATTCAGTCAAAGACACGACAGAGGATTTGAAGCTGCAATACGCCAAAACTTTATCGGGTTTGCAAGACTTGGATTATGCGGCTGCAATTAGCGATTTTGCCCAGAATCAGATGGTGCTGGATGCTGCACGAAAATCATTTGCCCAAGTGCAAGATCTTAGCTTGTTCAAGTATATTTAGGCTTATTCTGATCAGAACCAAACAACGGCTCGCTATGCGGGCCGTTTCTCGTTGAGCAACTATGAGCAAAGTAAAAAACCAGTTTGTTTGCCGTCTCTGCGGTGGCTTTTCTCCCAAGTGGCAGGGGCAGTGTCCGCAATGCGGCGAGTGGAATAGCCTGGAGGAGCAAGTAGCCCAAGTGGTCACGACCACTGGCCGTTTTCAAAGTCTGGCGGCGGATGGGGCAATCAAGAATCTATCGGATGTTGAAGCCGAGGAGCTGCCAAGAACTCCAACCCATCTGGCGGAGCTTGATCGGGTTTTGGGTGGTGGTCTTGTTCCCGGCGGAGTTGTGCTGATTGGCGGCGATCCCGGGATTGGAAAATCAACACTGTTGTTGCAAGCATTGGCCAGATTATCCGAATCTTTGCCTGTACTTTATGTGAGCGGTGAAGAATCGGCGCAACAGATTGCTTTGCGGGCACGCAGGCTTGGCGTGCCAGCAGCCAAAGTAAGGTTGTACCCTGAAATTAGTCTGGAAAAGATCCTGCATGCGCTTGAGCGCGAAGCGCCCAAAGTGGTTGTGATTGATTCCATTCAAACGATATATACCGAGGCTTTGACCAGTGCGCCGGGTAGTGTGGCCCAGGTGAGGGAATGCTCCGCCCAGCTGACCCGTTTTGCCAAAAGGCATGGCACGTCCATTTTGCTGGTGGGGCATGTGACCAAAGAAGGCGCTTTGGCGGGCCCAAGGGTGCTTGAGCATATTGTTGATGCCGTTCTGTATTTTGAGGGCGATACTCACTCGAGTTTTCGCTTGATCCGGGCAATCAAAAACCGCTTTGGCGCAGTGAATGAGTTGGGTGTGTTTGCGATGACCGATAAAGGCTTGCGTGAGGTGGCCAACCCTTCGGCACTTTTTCTGAGTCAACATGATGTGCCTGTGCCGGGCTCTTGCGTGATGGTAACGCAAGAAGGCTCGCGCCCTATGCTGGTTGAAGTACAGGCTTTGGTCGATGATGCCCATGCGGCACAAGTTAAACGGCTGGCGGTTGGGGTTGAGCAGAACCGGCTGGCGCTTTTGCTGGCTGTTTTGCACCGTCATGCTGGGATTGCCGCATTTGATCAGGATGTGTTTATCAATGCGGTAGGCGGAGTGCGGATTATCGAGCCTGCTGCGGATTTGGCTATGTTGATTGCGATTGTCTCATCACTCAAAAATAAAGCGCTGCCCAACAAGATGGTCGTGTTTGGAGAGGTGGGGCTCGCGGGTGAAGTTCGTCCTGTTCAGCGAGGGCAGGAAAGATTACGTGAGGCAGCAAAGCTGGGCTTTACGCATGCCATTGTGCCCAAAGCCAATCGTCCTCGTCAGCCTATTGAGGGGATGACTGTGACGGCGATCGATCGATTGGAGCAAGCAGTTGATGCTGCATTTTGGTAAGGAGTGATGGGGTTGAAGTGAAAATAGTTGATCTGATCGCTTGAAAAGTACAAGTTCTGCCTTATGTATTACCTTATACTTCAGCTTTTCTTGTGCCTTGCTGGTACTTGAACTCGAAATGCCTTCACACCATCCTCGGAGATAAAATATGAGCGAGAATATTGTTCACGTTACTGATGCAAGTTTTGATGCGGAAGTCCTTCAAGCTGCCGGCCCGGTACTGGTTGATTATTGGGCAGAATGGTGTGGTCCATGCAAGATGATTGCCCCGATTCTGGATGAAGTTGCTGCCGAGTATGCTGGCCGACTGAAAATTACCAAGCTGAACATCGATGAAAACCAGTCTACGGCACCAAAATTTGGTGTTCGTGGTATTCCTACTCTGATGCTGTTTGTGAATGGCGAAGTGAAATCAACAAAAGTTGGTGCATTGTCAAAATCGCAACTGACAGCCTTTCTGGATAGTAATATTTGACATTGTTGGTGTTTTTGATTTAGTCTTCATTCGCACAAATAGCGACGGCATTCTATGTGCCGTCGTTACTTTTTCTGGCTTCATCCCTTCGCATTTCCCCTCTTTTATATTTCAAGCGTAATCCAATATGCATTTGTCCGAATTAAAACATCTGCACGTTTCTCAGCTCGTCGATATGGCGATTGCTTCCGAGATTGACGGTGCAAGTCGTATGCGTAAGCAGGATGTAATTTTTGCCCTGCTAAAAAACCGCGCCAAAAAAGGGGAGAGCATCTTCGGCGAAGGTACGCTCGAAGTTTTGCCTGATGGCTTCGGATTTCTGCGCAGCCCTGATACTTCATACCTGGCGGGGCCTGACGATATTTATATCAGCCCAAGCCAGATTCGCCGTTTCAACCTGCACACTGGCGATACAATAGAAGGCGAAATCCGGATTCCGAAAGAGGGTGAACGCTACTTTGCGCTAGTTAAAGTCGACAAAGTCAATGGCGAAGCGCCGGAAGCGGCCAAAAACAAAATTCTGTTTGAAAACTTAACACCGCTATTTCCGACCGAACGCTTGAATCTCGAGCGTGACATCAAGGCCGAGGAAAATATTACCGGGCGTGTGATTGATTTGATGGCTCCGATTGGTAAAGGGCAGCGTGCCTTGCTGGTTGCTCCGCCAAAAACGGGTAAAACTGTCATGCTGCAGCATATTGCTCATGCAATTACTGCCAATCATCCTGAAGTGGTATTGATCGTTTTGCTGATCGACGAACGCCCGGAAGAAGTAACTGAAATGCAGCGTTCGGTAAAAGGTGAGGTGCTTAGCTCCACGTTTGACGAGCCTGCGACACGACACGTTCAAGTGGCTGAAATGGTCATCGAAAAAGCCAAGCGTCTGGTTGAGCATAAAAAAGACGTTGTCATTCTGCTTGATTCGATTACGCGTTTGGCACGCGCCTATAACACGGTGATACCTGCTTCTGGCAAGGTATTAACTGGTGGTGTGGATGCCAATGCGCTGCAGCGCCCAAAACGATTCTTTGGCGCAGCACGCAATATCGAAGAAGGTGGTAGCCTGACTATCATTGCCACAGCGCTGATTGATACGGGCAGCCGGATGGATGATGTCATCTATGAAGAATTCAAAGGTACCGGCAATAACGAAATTCAGCTTGATCGCAGAATGGCAGAAAAGCGTATCTTCCCTGCAATCAATATCAATAAATCAAGCACTCGTCGTGAAGAGCTATTGATCAAGGCCGACCAGTTGCAGCGTATCTGGGTGCTGCGCAAATTGCTTTACCCGATGGACGATCTGGATGCCATGGAGTTTTTGATGGACAAGCTCAAATCGACCAAATCCAATCTGGATTTTTTCGATTCGATGCGTCGCTAAACTTGCGGTGATTCCCGTGATCGGCGATAATGCTTTTTTTGTAGCGTCGGCAAAACCCCGGCGCCCGACACTTTAGGAAAATTATGAAACCAAATACTCACCCAAATTACACTGAAATCGACGTGACTTGCTCATGCGGTAGCTCATTCAAAACTGCTTCTACACTGGGCAAAAGCCTGCATGTAGAGGTGTGTTCAGAATGCCACCCGTTCTACACTGGCAAACAGAAGATCGTTGATACTGCAGGTCGTATTGAGAAATTCAATAATAAATTTGCCCGATTCGCTCGTTAATTTGGCAAACACTTCAAAAAAGGCAGCTATAAGCTGCCTTTTTTGTTTTGTCGTGTCAGAATGATAAAAACTTGAAAGATCGAATATGCTGACTTACACGCCTCAGTCCGAACGGCCAGCTTCCCCACAAAAAGAACAAGACAAACCCTGGCTACTAATTCTGCTCTGCCTTTTCTGGCTTATTCCAGGGTTATGGGGGCATGACCCATGGAAGCCGCAAGAGAACGAGCATGCAGCTTTGATCGCCAATATGCTCAGACAGGATAGCTGGGTCTTGCCCTGGCTAGCTGATCGTCCTTATTTCGATACCGCGCCACTTTATTTCTGGTTTGCTGCTCTGCTTGCCAATGCTTTGGCCTGGTTTGGTGTTGCCATACACGATGCCGCCAGATTGAGTACTGGCATCTGGATGGCATTGGCTTTGTGGGGAGCCGGGCTTGCCGGGCGTGAGCTATTTGGCCGGAAATTTGGCCGTTTAAGTGTTGTCCTTGTTTTAAGCTCGCTCGGCTTAATGATTTGGGGGCATCATATTGCACCTGCTGCCTTGATCTTTGCTGCATATGCCTGGGGTATCTATTCCTTTGTGCTGGCTTTGCGCAAACCTTTGCGAGCTGGTTTTATTCTGGCTCTGAGCCTATTGGGTTTGCTGTTGGGTGCCAGCTGGGCAGATGCAGTGCTGATGTTGCTGATGGCTTTGGGTTTATTTCTGTTCAAGCCATGGCGTCGATTGGCATGGGCAGTGAGTCTGTCTACCGCACTGGTGTTATCTTTGCCTTTGGCCGCTTTATGGGGCTACGCGCTGAGTGAACAGTCGACTGCGCTGTTCCAAACCTGGTGGCGCTATCATGCCTGGGGACCTTATGGTGGTGCAACGTCGTTCAGTGCTTTGCTAGCCCCTCAGTTCTTGCTGGCCACTTTGCTGTGGTTCACTTGGCCTGTATTACCTCTGGCCTTATGGTCACTCTGGATTAATCGGCGCGATCTGCGCACTAAGCAGCAATGGGTCTTGCTGCTGTGGTTGGCATTTGCGATGCTGACTTATCTTGTATGTGCGGCGTTTCCAGCCGAGGCGATGATTTTACCTTTATTGATTGTACTGTCGCTGATTGCTGTCGCGGGTATTGATGATTTAAGACATGGTGCCGCTTCAGCATTAAATTCATTTTCGGTGCTGACATTCGGGCTGTCTGCAATTGCACTGTGGCTGGCCTGGGGCATTGTATTGCTAGAAGCTCCGAAGGTGCTGTTTGAATTACTCAGTCGTTATAGCTCAGCGGAATTGGAGGTTAATTTTGTCGGTCTGATTTTGGCATTGGTTGCCAGTGTTCTTTGGGGAGGTGTTTTACTGCGCCGCCGTGCCATTGGGCGCAAGGCGCTAACCAACTGGAGTTGCGGCCTGATTTTATTGCTGAGTATTTTTGTGGGTTTGTTTCAAAGCTGGGTTGATTCTGGCAAATCGTATCGCCCGGTTGGCGAAAAATTGCAGTCAGTTGGAGATGCAATGCAAGTGGCATGCATTGATGCTGCAGAACTGCCATTGGCCCCGTTGGGAGCGATTGCGTACTTCAGCACCTTAACGATCAAAACCGAAATGACAGATGGGTGTACCTTGGCCATCAGAACGCATCAGGCCAAGATTCCTGCTCATTGGACGTTAGTTGCCCGAACTCAGCGTCTGGGCGAAACCAGGGAACAGTTTAGTATTTACCTTAAATAATCTTCAGGCGGGTATCCCGTCTGAAGATTGTTAGTCACGTTTTTGCTGCGCTTCGGTATCTTCTTTCACGTGCCGACGGACAAAAAGAAAGATATACACGCCCATGCAAAGGATAAAGCCGATTGTAAACAGGCTAAGCAAGCCAATCTCGGATGAAAATAAAGTACTGAGCGGGGTGTTCTCCATTTTGCATCTCCATTCTTTTCTTGTGTCGATGCATTAATTTAGGCTGGAAATGCCTAGCTAGTATTGACTTGGGTCAAGAGTCTTTCGGGGTTTGCTCATCGGTTGGCAAGTGTTCAAAGCAGGTGCTTTTATTGCGGCCACTGTGTTTGGAAGCATAGAGCGCGGTGTCTGCTCGTTTCAGTGGCGCATCGACATTTGGATCATCCGGTGTAATTTCACTAATGCCTATGCTGCTGGTAAATTTGATTTCCCGCCCGTCGTCGAGCATGATGACATTTTCTTCGATGTGGGTGCGTAGCCTCTCTGCTGCCAGATAGGCCTCATCCAGCGTGGTTTCAGGTAAAAAGGCTGTGAACTCCTCGCCGCCGATGCGGGCGATCAAGTCAATATCCCGCAGCGAAGCCCGGCACAAGTTGGCCATGGTTCTAATGACTTGGTCGCCGGTCTGGTGCCCATAGTTGTCGTTGATTTTTTTGAAGAAATCGATATCCAGCATTAAAATGCATGCGCGGCGCTGATAGCGTTTAGTGCGCTGTATTTCCTGTTGAGCCGTTTCCATAAAATACGCGCGATTGGCCAGCCCGCTCAGGCTATCGGTGGTTGCTCGGCGTTTGAGCTCATCTTCAAGCTGTTTGCGCTGTGTAATATCGCTAAGGCCGATCAGCAGTGTCGTGCCATCATTCGATGTTGAGGCCGACATGGACACATTGGCCCAGAAAGGATTGCCTTCTTTGTGACGTAGTATGCATTCGGCATTGTTGACCGCTTTCCCCGCCAGCGCATCTTCCGAGTGGTGCAAAAAATCAACCCGATCATAATAAAGCTCAAAAGCCCGCTTGGATAAGGCCGCGGCCTGGGGAAGACCAAACATTTTTGCCGCGTGCTGATTGATGTAGGTGATGTAAAAATCCGGCATGCGCGCTAGCACTAGACCGACCGGGGTGGTTTCGATCATTTGCTTGAATCGGGTTTCGCTGGCCGAGAGCTTGCGCTCTTTGGCTTTCAGATTCTGAGTGAGCCGCCGCGAGCGCCAAAAGTAATAAGCCATTACAGCAGTAAGCAACAACATCAGGCTGGCTGCGGTCGTGTAATACGCCAGTTTTTTTTGCCATTCGGTCAGATAGCTGGACGTCGGTAAGGTGGTGACAAGATGCAGCGGGCTGCTCCCGATTTGCTGCAGACTGATCAATTGATCGCTTTTCTTGCTCAGAAATGCGCCACTACGCTGTTTTTGCTTGATAGGTCCGCTGAGTTCCGCCTCCAATCCCAAAAGGTTGGGTTGGCGGGGGGCACTGGCCAATATTTTTAGCTCGGCATCGAGTAGATAAAGCGACTGGCCGGGTTTTAGGCGGGTCGCGCTCAACGCTTGCCCAAGATGGCCCGGTCTGATTCTGGCTAGCGCCAACAAACTAGCAGATTGCCCGCTAGGCTTTAGCGCGATAATCAGTTCTGGCGGCTGGCCAGAGCTAGTGTGATAAACAATCTCTTGCTGTTTGAGCTGATCTATCAAGGGCAGAAAATCCAGCTCAAACGGGCTGACGCCCTCTGCTTGCGCCAATAACTGCCCACGTAGATCGATCAGCGCAATATTATCGGCTTGGGGGATCAGCTGCAGTTGCTGTTGCAAAATGCTGCTTGGGTTTGCGCTCTGCTCGGCAGCGAGCAGTGGGGCAATTTGCAGGTTGGTGTTGATGAGTTGGAGCTCAACTTCGCGCAATTGCGCCTTGATTTGCGCGTCCTGCAAAGCCAGTAAAGCCGCACTTTGACCGCGTGCGTGGTTTTCGGCAGTACGATAACTGGCACTGACTTGATAGGCGAGGAATAAAATCATCCCGAAGCCGATCATTGCAGCCAGTGCAACAGTAATAGTGATCCGATTCCGATGCCAGCGCATGATGTTTGATTTAGTAGCAATTGCTAATGATTATAGTCCAATTGCCCCTAGCATCCGTGGCTTAGTCACGGAAATTCTGGAATTGTAGCGGGAAGTCGATTTTACTGCGCACCAGCGCAATTACTTCTTGCAAGGCATCACGGGTTTTGCCGCTAACGCGCAATTCATCGCCTTGAATCGCCGTTTGCACTTTGAGCTTGGCATCTTTAATTTCTTTGATGATTTTTGCGGCCAGTTCGCGATCAATACCGTCTTTGATCGTCAGAACCTGTTTGGCTTTATTGCCCGATACTTTTTGCACGTCGCCTTGCTCAAGACGTTTGCTGCTGTCTGGCTCTTTTTTCTCTAGCGCTGGGAAGACGATATCTTTAATCTGATCGAGCTGAAATTCAGAATCACCGTGGATGGTGATTAGCTTGTCTTTTTCGTTCAATTCCACCTTGGCGCTGGTGCCTTTAAAATCATAACGATTAACAATGGTTTTTTCGGCAATATCAATGGCGTTTTTGAGCGCAACCATATCCGTTTCTGAAGTGATGTCAAATGAAGGCACGTTGAACTCCTCGCTGGAAAATAAATGACAAAAAGGCAGGCGGTGTTGCACCGCTGCCTTTTCAATGGGGACAAATAAACGAATTAGCCGAAATGGCAAACGTAATGCAGTGTTTCTACTGTTTCAATTTCAAAGCTGGAATTGCCGGGTACATCGAAAGATACACCTGCACCGTATTCGGTTGCAGCGCTTTCGCCAGCTAGCTTCACACGGCATACCCCGGCAATTACTTCCATCACTTCGGGCGCGCCAGTATTGAATGTCAGGGTTGAAGGCAAAATCACGCCCACAGTTTTTTTCGTGCCATCGGCAAATACCACGGTATGGCTGACACATTTGCCATCAAAGTAAACATTACCCTGTTTCAGGACTGAAACATTATCAAATTGGCTCATTTTTTATCCTTTTAAAGTGATGCAAAAGTTGCCCGGCAAGGCGCGAAGTCGAAGAGAGTACCAAGCGTACAGCGAGACGAGGCAGCGAAGCTGGGCGACTTTTGCTTTAATCCTATTTTTGTAAAACTTCGGTCAAAATGGTCTTGGCAATAAATCCGACCATGCCCAGACCCAAGGCAAAAAACAGAATCATTGTTCCGTATTTCCCCGCTTTGGACTCTTTGGCCAGATTGTAAATAATAAAGCCCATATACAGGATCAGGCCGGTACATAAAATACTGGTCGAGAGCGTAGTAAACGTCTCTTCGTCCATATGAATAAAGGCTTCTAGCATCAATACTTGCCAATCAGTGGCTCAAGCGCTGGGGCTTGAGCCTGTGTGGAAAATTCAATTATTTTTTCAAACGACCCGCAATGCGCATGCGCAATGCGTTCAATTTGATAAAGCCGCCAGCGTCGACTTGATTGTAAGCGCCGCCATCATCGTCAAAGGTCGCGATATTCATGTCGAACAATGAGTCGGTTTTCGAATCACGGCTCACGACAATCACATTGCCTTTGTACAGTTTCAGACGAACCCAACCGTTAACGGTTTTTTGCGTTTCGTCGATCAGCGTTTGCAGTACTTTGCGCTCTGGTGCCCACCAGTAGCCGTTGTAAATCAGGCTGGCGTAACGTGGCATCAGATCGTCTTTCAAATGCGCTACTTCGCGATCGAGTGTGATCGATTCAATCGCGCGGTGCGCTTTCAAAATGATGGTGCCGCCCGGTGTTTCGTAGCAGCCGCGTGATTTCATGCCAACGTAGCGGTTTTCAACCAGATCCAGACGACCAATACCATGCTTGCCGCCCAGCTCGTTCAATTTGGTCAGCACTTGCGCAGGTGACAAACGAGTGCCATTCAGTGCAACGATATCGCCGCGCTCGAATTCAACGTCAAGATATTCTGGCGCATCAGGTGCAGCTTCTGGGCTCACCGTCCAGCGCCACATGCTTTCTTCGGCTTCGGCTGATGGATTTTCGAGGTGACGACCTTCAAAAGAGATATGCAACAGGTTGGCGTCCATCGAGTACGGTGCGCCGCCGTTTTTGTGCTTCATATCGACTTCAATGCCGTTTTTCTCGGCATACGCCATCAGTTTTTCGCGGCTCAGCAAATCCCATTCGCGCCATGGTGCGATCACTTTCACTTCCGGCATCAGTGCGTAAGCACCGAGCTCGAAACGAACCTGGTCATTGCCTTTGCCCGTTGCGCCGTGGCTGATCGTGTCAGCGCCAGTTTCACGCGCGATGTCGATCAGGCGTTTGGCGATCAGTGGGCGGGCAATTGACGTACCGAGCAGGTATTCACCTTCGTACACGGTGTTAGCGCGGAACATAGGGAATACGAAGTCGCGAACGAATTCTTCACGCAGGTCGTCGATGTAAATATTTTCTGGTTTGATGCCAAATTTCAGTGCTTTCTGGCGTGCTGGCTCCAGCTCTTCGCCTTGACCCAAGTCAGCAGTGAAAGTTACCACTTCACATTGGTAAGTGTCTTGCAGCCATTTCAAAATGACCGAAGTATCCAGACCACCGGAATACGCCAGAACTACTTTTTTTACATCAGACATGAAAAACCTCGATTACGTCGTCGATTACAAGGATTTAATAGAGCGCGACTATCAATCTAGAGCCAGGCGTAAGCCAAAACTCACAAATAGCGTGCCAATCAGTTTATTCAAAACGGTTTTAAGCCACGTGATGCCAGACAGCCGGCGCGACAGCGCGCTGCCAGCCAGAATCAGCGTGGTCAGATAACACAGGCTCAGACTTTGTACGATCAGACCCAGCACAATAAAGCTTTGCCAGACGTGCGGATGATTGGGATCGACAAATTGAGGAAAAAAGGCCATGAAGAACAAAATGGCTTTTACATTGATCAAAGAAATACCCAAGGCACTACGAAATGCATTGCGTGGCGCATACCGCGATGCGTGTGCTGAGGAGTCGATTTCAGTAGGGGGGGTATGGCGTGCAAATAAAGCTTTATAGCCAATCCACATCAGATACCCCGCTCCCAGATAACGAACCGCATCGTATGCTACCGGGTGGGCTTTCATTAACGATGCGACGCCCAAAACAGCAGCGAGCATCAGGATGCAGTCGCCAATAATAATCCCTGCCGCAGCACCAAATCCGGCCTTGTGGCCGCGCGTTGCTGCGGTGGTCAATGCAAATAGCGAGTTAGGGCCAGGGGTCAGGATAATCAGCACTGTTCCCAATACGAAGGCCCAAACATCAGTAATGCCAAGCACGGCTTTGTCGCCTGTTTAATCGTTGATGCGACCGAGCAATAAATACTCGATCACGGCTTTTTGCACGTGCATGCGGTTTTCTGCCTCTTCCCAGACCACCGATTGCGGGCCGTCGATGACTTCAGGATCGACTTCTTCGCCACGGTGTGCGGGCAGGCAATGCATAAACAGCGCATTGGCTTTGGCTTGCAGCATGACTTTTTCCGAAACCTTGTAGTTCAGGAAGTCTTTTTTGCGCTGCAGTGTTTCACGCTCGTAACCCATCGATGTGGACACATCCGTCGTGACAATATCGGCATCACGGGCGGCGGTATAAATATCGCGGAAAGACTCGAAATGCTCGGAGCCATAGGTTTCTCCATCAAGCACGGTCATTTCATAACCGGCAGGGCAGGCCAGATTCAGTTTGAAATTGAAGATTTTGGCCGCTTGTAACCAGGTGCGTGACACATTGTTCGAATCGCCTATCCAGGCGACGGTTTTACCTTCGATTGAGCCAAAACGTTCCACATAGGTAAAGATGTCAGCCATGATCTGGCAAGGGTGGTATTCATTGGTCAGGCCATTGATCACCGGCACCAGCGAGTTTTCGGCAAAGCGCTCGATAATCGATTGCTCGTAGGTGCGCACCATGACGATATCGACCATACGGCTGATCACTTTGGCCACGTCTTCAATCGGTTCGCCACGACCCAGTTGCGTATCTTTCGACTGCAGGAACATCGCATGACCGCCGAGCTGGAACATGCCAGCTTCAAACGATACGCGGGTGCGGGTCGACGATTTTTCAAAAATCATACCCAGCACTTTGCCCGGCAAGGGCTGGTAAAGCTGGCCTGCGCGCAAGCGCTCTTTCAGTTTGGCCGCGCGTTCAAACAGGTATTGGTATTCTTCTAAAGTGAAATCGCTGAACTTCAAGTAATGGCGCATCGGATTGGGTCCCGAGCCGTATTTTTTAGCGACGGCTCAAATGGCTGAAAAAAACGAACATTATTCAGTGTTTTACCCATTTCTGGCAAGCCCTGATCATGTCTTTCTGGCCTGCAATCGGGACTTGTACTAGGTCAAATCACGCTACATTTGTGCCCGTCAAAGAGGCTGGCGATGGTATAATCAGTTCGATTGGCAATTGTGCAGTGCAAATTGCCGTGTTCCTCTTACTTACGCTTGGCACCCCTATGATCTGCAATCCATACGAAATCATCATTCAGGGAATCACGAGTTCTGGTCGTGAATTTCGCCCCAGTGACTGGGCTGAACGTTTATCTGGGATTTTGTCTACATTCGGGGTCGATCAGAAATTATCCTACGCGCCGTTTGTGCGCCCGATGGTGCACAACAATGTACGCTGCGTTGCGGTCGACAAACAGCTGGAAAAAATCGATCCGCGCGTGTTCGAATTTATCATGACATTTGCGCGCGATAACGATCTGCAAGTGGTGGACTGTCGCTCGCTGGTCAAGGGTATCGAACGCTAAACTGACCACTGTTCTGCCGATTCCTACAAAGCCTTGCATCTGCAAGGCTTTCTTGTTTTTTATCAAGACAAAAGTGCTTTTATCCTTGCTGCGCTGCAACACTGCGCTTATCCTGCTACAGGGCGACCGCACATCAAAGTGGGGTTGAATTTTTGTCTGGGGAAAATCCATGAAACTCAAAGATAAAGTAGCAATCATTACCGGATCAGCTAGCGGCATTGGTGAAGCAACGGCGATCCGTTTTGCTGCGGAAGGCGCAAAAGTTGTGGTGTGCGACGTGAATCGGGCAGGGGTTGATGCCGTGGTGGCCAAGCTGGCCGCTAGCGGCGCGGTAGCGGCTGGTTTTGTCGTTGATGTGACCAAGAAAGACACGATTGCGGCAATGGTAGACGCGGTTAAAGCACAATTTGGCCGTATAGATATTCTGGTGAATAACGCCGGGATTACGCAGGACGCACAGCTATACAAAATGAGCGAAGAGCAGTTTGACCGCGTGATCGATATTAATCTGAAAGGCGTCTATAACTGCACCAAAGCCGTGGTTGATACCATGATCGAGCAGAACGCAGGGGTGATTTTGAATGCATCGTCGGTTGTTGGTGTGTACGGCAATTTTGGCCAGACCAATTATGCTGCGTCCAAATTTGGCGTGATCGGCTTTGTGAAAACCTGGGCGAAAGAGCTGGGCAAAAAAGGGATCCGCGCCAACGCAGTATGTCCTGGCTTTGTCGCGACACCGATGGTAAAAGCCATGCCGGAAAAAGTGCTGCAGGGCATGGAAGAGAAAGTGCCGATGAAGCGTCTGGCGCAGCCGGAAGAGATCGCCAGCGTGTATGCTTTCCTGGCCTCGGACGACGCCAGCTATATCAATGGTGCGGCGATTGAAGTCACAGGCGGCCTGACCTTGTAATTGCAGGTGGATGCCAATAAAAAAGCCCGCTTCAAGCGGGCTTTTTTATTGGTGTATATTGCTGTATCGCTTTATACGTGTGCGATATAGCAATATACCTATCTACTAGTGGCTTAGCCAAATTTACCAGTGATATAGTCTTCAGTCGCTTTGACGCTTGGTGAGGTGAAGATGTTATCGGTTTCGCCCATCTCGATCATTTCGCCCAGATACATATAGGCGGTGTAATCGGAAATCCGTGCGGCTTGCTGCATATTGTGCGTCACGATGGCAATCGTGTAGTCCTTTTTCAGCTCGTGAACCAGCTCTTCAACGTGTGCGGTTGAGATCGGATCCAGTGCGGATGTGGGCTCGTCCAGTAGCAGGATTTCAGGTTTAACCGCCACAGCACGGGCAATGCACAAACGCTGCTGCTGACCACCGGACAGGCCAAGGCCCGATTGCTTGAGCTTGTCCTTGACTTCATTCCACAGCGCCGCTTTGGTCAATGCCCACTCGATGCGGTCATCCATTTCCGATTTGGACAAGGTCTCATACAGCTTGACGCCAAAAGCGACATTGTCATAAATCGACATCGGGAACGGCGTTGGCTTCTGGAACACCATGCCGACTTTGGCGCGCAGCATGTTCAGGTCAATGCCCGGCTCCAGAATATTCTGGCCGTTGAGGATGATCTGGCCTTCAGCGCGTAGCTTGGGGTACAGATCGTACATGCGATTGAAGGTGCGCAGCAGTGTGGATTTGCCGCAGCCGGATGGGCCGATAAAGGCAGTGACTTTGCCAGCCAGAATATCCAGATTGATGTTTTTCAGGGCATGAAAATTGCCGTAGTAAAAGTTCAGGTTTTTAACCGACAAACCGGCATTGTTCAGAGTGCTCATGATGTTGATTCCGTCGCAAAGTCTAAATTAGTGTTGTTTAGGTTGGCGCAGCATCACGCGCGCCAGAACATTCATACCCAGGACAAACAGGGCGATTATCAGTGCGCCTGCCCAGGCCAGTCGGTGCCAATCTTCATACGGACTCATCGCGAACTGGAAGATCACGACCGGCAAGTTAGCCATTGGGCTATTCATGTCTGAATAGAACTGGTTGTTCAGTGCGGTAAATAGCAATGGCGCTGTCTCGCCCAAGATCCGCGCAATCGCCAGCAAGATGCCGGTAGCAACGCCGGATTTGGCCGCTTTCAGCGTGACAAACATCACCATTTTCCATTTTGGCGTACCCAGAGCGTAGGCAGCTTCACGCATGGCTGTTGGCACCAGTAGCAGCATGTTTTCGGTAGTACGCACGACGACTGGAACGACCAGAATTGCCAATGCGCAAGAGCCCGCCCAGCCAGAGAAATGGCCGACTTGTGCAACATACACCTCGAAAATAAACAAACCGATCACAATCGATGGCGCAGAAAGCAGAATGTCGTTGATAAAGCGGGTGCTGTTACCCAGCCAGCCTTTCTGGCCAAACTCGGCCAGATAAGTGCCAGCCAGAATGCCGACGGGGGTGCCCATCAACACGGCAAAGAAGGTCATTTCCAAGCTACCCAAGATGGCATTGGCCAAACCGCCTTGGCTGCCGGGTGCTGGAGTGGCTTGTGTATATGTAGCCAGTGAAAACAGACCTGCAGAGCCGTGCAAGAACAGCGTATACATGATCCAGAACAGCCAGAACAAACCAAAAGCCATTGCAATCATTGATAGCGTGAGGCTGGTGTAGTTGGCAAAGCGGCGACGAGCGTAAAGATTCATAGCAGCAACCTATCTTAAGAATGAGCGCCTTCATTGCGGTTTAAACGCATGAGCAGAAGTTTGGAAAGAACCAGTACCAGGAAGGTAATCACGAAGAGCAGCAAGCCCAGCTCGATCAGTGAGGCGGTGTAAAGCTCGCCGTGTGCTTCGGTAAACTCGTTGGCCAGTGTGGCTGAAATCGTGGTGGCAGGGTCAAATAGGGACAGCATTTCATTCATCGAATTGCCAATCACAAATGTCACCGCCATGGTTTCGCCCAATGCACGACCCAGGCCGAGCATGATGCCGCCGATGATGCCGGTTTTGGTAAATGGTACGACGACATTCCACACCACTTCCCAGGTCGTTGCGCCAAGGCCGTAGGCAGATTCTTTCAGTAGAGCAGGGACGATCTCGAAGACGTCACGCATCACCGAGGTGATGTAAGGAATAATCATAATCGCCAGAATCAGGCTGGCGAGAAACATGCCGATGCCCATCGGTGGGCCAGCAAACCAATCACCAATGACTGGAATTCCCGCAGTCCATTCGGTCATTTTGGGTTGGATATTGTCGGCAAAGTACGGTGCAAAAACGAACAGACCCCACATGCCGTAAATAATTGAGGGCACGCCTGCAAGCAATTCGATCATGATCCCTAGTGGGCGACGTAGCCATACAGGCGAAAGCTCAGTCAGGAAAATGGCAATGCCAAAACTCACGGGAACGGCAATTATCAAGGCAATGCCCGAAGAAATCAATGTGCCGCGAATGGAAGACCAAGCGCCAAATTCATCAGTAACCGGATTCCAGCTTGAATCCCCTAGAAAAGCAAAGCCGAATTTTTCAATTGCGGGCCAAGCGCCATAAATGAGTGAGGCAATAATTGCAGCAAGCAGCGCAAGTACAAAAAAGGCAAAAAAACGCGTGCTGTTGACGAAAAACGCGTCCTGCAAACGCTGTGTTTTCATCCGTTGATTTAAATCAGACATTACCGTCTCCGGACTACCATAATCTACAAGCTAACAGGCACACAGCCTGAATAAACTGTGTGCCTGACATAAAGTGCCAATTATATTTGAATCTGCTTATTTCCAGATGGCTGCTTTGCCATCGGTAATTTGCGCTTTCCAGTTGGCTTTGATCATATTGACTACGTTGTCTGGCATTGGGATGTAATCCAGAGCCAAGGCCGCTTTGTCAGCGTCTGCGCCGTAAGCCCAGTCAAAGAACTTCAACACTTCCAGCGCTTGTGCTGGTTTGTCCTGTTTTTTGTGCATCAGGATGAAAGTCGGGCTAGCGATAGGCCAAGAATCTTTACCAGGTGCATTAGTGCTCACCAGATACATGCCTGGCGCGGATTTCCAGTCGGAATTGGCAGATGCAGCGATAAAGGCTTCTTCAGTTGGGCGTACAAAATTGCCAGTGCTATTTGCCAGCTGGGTGTATGACAATTTGTTTTGTTTTGCGTACGCAAACTCTACGTAACCGATTGAACCCTTGATACGTTGTACGTAGTTGGCTACGCCTTCGTTACCTTTACCGCCCACGCCAGTTGGCCACTGAACCGAAGTGTTTGCGCCTACTTTTTCTTTCCACTCTGGCGATACTTGCGACAGGTAGTTCACGAACAGGAAGGTGGTGCCCGAGCCGTCAGAGCGGCGTACCACGGTGATGTTCTGGTCTGGCAGGCTCAGGCCTTTATTGATTTCAACCAAGCGTGGGTCATTCCATTTCTTAATTTTGCCCAGATAAATATCAACCAGTACTGCAGGCGTGAGTTTGAAGTCGCCTGGTTTAATGCCTGGCACATTGATCACAGGCACTACACCACCGACCACGGTTGGAAATTGCATCAGGCCGCTTTTCTCAAGCTGGTCTACTTTCAGTGGCATGTCTGACGCACCGAAATCGACTGTTTTGGCTTCGATCTGCTTGATGCCACCACCTGAACCGATCGATTGGTAATTCATGCCTGTGCCCGTTTTGGCTTTGTACATTTCAGCCCATTTGGCATACAGCGGGTACGGGAATGTTGCGCCAGCGCCAGTGATATCAGCTGCTTGGGCAGAAGTAAAAAGGCCTGCCAGCAAGCCGGCGCTAACGATCAGATTACGAGCAAAAGTCATTTTTTTAAATCTCCAGAGCGAAATGGGTGTGAATTCGATGTAGGGCATCTTAATAGAGGAATGTTTCCGAAATATTACAAATGCTTTGTGACTGACAGGAGAGTGTGAAAAACAAGGTTTGACGGTGTAGGAGCGGGGTTGTTACCATCTCGCCCTAGTTTGCCAAGGGGGTTGCTGCATGGCCAAGCAGATGGTGATTGGTAATTGGAAGTTGCACGGCAGTATCGGGCAGATTAAATCGGTGTTAGGCGAAGTGGCGCAAGCCGGGCTTGATGCCAATGTCGGTGTCTGCGTGCCGGCGCCGTATATCATGCTTGCCAAGCAGATATTGCAACATACCCATATACAGTGTGGCGCTCAAGACGTCAGCCAGTATCACATAGGGCCATATACCGGTGAGATTTCATCGGGTATGTTGGCTGATGTCGGTTGTGAAATGGTGATTATTGGTCATTCCGAGCGTCGTCGTCTTTTTGGTGAAACCACCGAGCAGGCGGGGGTTAAATTGCGTTCTGCACTCGATGCCGGTCTGTTTGGTGTCTACTGTGTTGGCGAATCGGCTGAAGAGCGTCGCCAGGGTGATGCCGAGAAGGTGGTTGCTGCGCAGTTGGAGGTTTTGCGTGGTTTGCCGATGGGTTTGTTTGCCGTGGCTTACGAGCCGTCATGGGCGGTCGGTAGTGGTGTGGTTGCCTCTGGTGAGCAGATTTCCCCCATGCACGCCCTGATCAAGGAACACCTCGATGAGCGTGTCAAAGTCTTGTATGGCGGTAGTGTCAAGTCGGGTAATGCCGCAGAAATATTAGCAGTAAATCATGTTGATGGCGTGTTGGTTGGCGGTGCTGCGCTCTCGGCTTTTGAATTTGTGGGAATTTGCCAAGCGGCCCGCTGATTGGTACAATTCACGCCGCCACAGGAATGGATAAAAATGGACTTTATTACTAGTTTGGTGCTGATCTTGAACATCATCTCTGCTTTGGCGGTGATTGTGCTGGTCTTGATGCAGCATGGTAAGGGCGCCGATATGGGTGCTGCTTTTGGTAGCGGTTCTGCTGGCAGCGTGTTTGGTGCCTCGGGTTCGGCCAATTTCCTTAGCCGTTCTACTGCAGCGGCTGCGGCGGTGTTCTTTGTAACGTGTATGGCGCTGGTGTTGTTGACTGCGCCGAAAACGAGCAAAAACGATCTGGGCGTTATGTCCGGTGCTAAACCTGCTGCTGAAGTTGCTTCTCCTGCTGCCGGTCAAAAGATTCCCGACTAAGCAGTCGCATTGATTGCTGGTCAGATAGCGCCAAGCCGCTATCGAAATCAATATTTAGCTGAGCTGTGAAAATGGCTCGGCTATTTATATAAAAAGCAGCAAAAATAGCTGCATTTCTGTCTTTATGTATTACTTCTGAACTGGGGATTTTCATGCTGCAAGACTATTTCCCCATCCTGCTATTCCTTATTGTCGGCTTGTTGGTTGGAGTTGCTCCGCTGGCGCTCGGTTATGGGGTTGGTAAGGTCTTGGGAACGGTTCGGCCAGATTCGGCAAAATTATCACCTTACGAGTGCGGCTTTGAAGCATTCGAAGATGCGCGCATGCAGTTTGATGTGCGTTATTACCTGGTGGCGATTCTGTTTATTCTGTTCGATTTGGAAGTCGCGTTTTTGGTTCCTTGGGCTGTTGTGCTCAAAGAATTGGGTATGTTCGGCTTTGTATCGATGATGATATTCCTGACCATTCTGGTGGTCGGCTTCGTCTACGAATGGATGAAGGGTGCGCTGGAGTGGGAGTGAGATAAATGGAAGCTCAAAGTCTCGAAAAAGGTTTTGTCACCACAACGGTTGATGCAGTTGTTAACTGGACGCGCACTGGCTCTTTGTGGCCAATGACGTTTGGTTTGGCCTGTTGTGCTGTGGAGATGATGCATGCGGGTGCGGCGCGTTACGATTTGGATCGTTTCGGTATCGTATTTCGTCCGTCTCCACGTCAATCCGATTTGATGATTGTTGCAGGTACGCTCTGTAACAAAATGGCGCCAGCGTTGCGCAAAGTTTACGATCAGATGCCTGAGCCGCGTTGGGCAATTTCAATGGGCTCTTGTGCGAACGGTGGTGGTTACTACCACTACTCATACTCGGTAGTTCGCGGCTGTGATCGTATTGTTCCGATTGATATTTATGTGCCGGGCTGTCCTCCGACGGCTGAAGCGCTGTTGTATGGTTTGATACAGTTGCAAAACAAAATCAAACGTACCAACTCTATCGCGCGTTCTTGAGGTGAGCCATGGCAAATAAGCTAGAAACACTGATTGAAAGCTTGCGCACTGTTTTGGGTGAAGCCAAGATTGCTTCGCTGAAAAATGCGTTGGGCGAAGTAACAATCGAAGTGCCTGCTGCTCTTTGGGCTGAAGTTGCGCTGCAATTGCGCGATGACGCGAGCCTGCACTTTGAGCAATTGGTTGACGCCTGTGGCGTTGACTATAGCGAATACAAAGATGGTATTTGGGAAGGTCAGCGTTTTGCGGTGGTCTATCATCTGCTGTCTTATAAGCACAATGTACGACTGCGTGTTCGCGTTTTCTGTGCTGACGATGCATTCCCTGTGATCCATTCAATGGTTGATGTCTGGCCTGCGATCAACTGGTTTGAGCGCGAAGCATTTGACCTGTTTGGTATTGTGTTTCAGGGTCACCCTGACCTGCGCCGTATTCTGACTGACTATGGTTTTGTTGGTCATCCATTCCGTAAAGATTTCCCACTATCTGGTTACGTTGAAATGCGTTATGACGCCGAGCAAGCTCGCGTTGTTTACCAGCCTGTGACCATCGACCCGCGTGAAATTACACCGCGCATTATCCGCGAGGAGAACTACGGTGGCTGCTGAGATCCGTAATTACACCTTGAACTTCGGCCCACAACACCCTGCTGCGCACGGTGTATTGCGTCTGGTGCTGGAGTTGGATGGTGAAGTTGTTGAGCGTGCCGACCCGCATATTGGTCTGTTGCACCGTGCGACTGAAAAATTGGCTGAACACAAAACGTACATCCAGTCTCTGCCTTATATGGACCGCCTTGACTACGTGTCAATGATGTCTAATGAGCACGCTTATTGCATGGCAATTGAGAAATTGCTGGGCTTGGAAGTGCCAATTCGTGCTCAATACATTCGCGTGATGTTTGATGAAATCACCCGTGTATTGAATCACCTGATGTGGATTGGTGCTCACGGCTTGGACTGTGGTGCAATGACGATCTTCTTGTACGCCTTCCGCGAGCGTGAAGACCTGATGGACTGCTACGAAGCTGTTTCAGGTGCACGTATGCACGCGGCTTACTATCGTCCGGGTGGTGTGTATCGTGATCTGCCTGATGAAATGCCGCAGTATCAAGCATCAAAAGTACGTAATGCTGCCGCGATCAAAGATCTGAACAAGAACCGTCAAGGCAGCTTGCTCGATTTTATCGAAGATTTCACCAACCGCTTCCCAACGTACATTGATGAGTATGAAACGCTGCTGACAGATAATCGGATCTGGAAACAGCGTACTGTAGGTATTGGTGTGGTTGATGCAGATCGCGCAAAAGCCATCGGCTTTACCGGTGCGATGCTGCGTGGTTCCGGCGTTGAGTGGGATCTGCGCAAGACTCAGCCGTATGAAGTTTATGATCAACTGGATTTTGATATTCCCGTTGGTAAAACTGGTGACTGCTACGACCGCTATCTGGTTCGCGTTGAAGAAATGCGCCAGTCAAATCACCTCATCAAGCAATGCGTTGCGTGGCTCAAAGCAAATCCTGGTCCAGTGATTACTGATAACCACAAAGTTGCTCCTCCATCGCGTGAAGCGATGAAAGAAAACATGGAAGAGCTGATTCACCACTTTAAATTGTTCACTGAAGGCATGCACGTGCCAGAAGGCGAAGCATATGCCGCCGTTGAGCATCCAAAGGGTGAGTTTGGTATCTACCTGATTTCTGATGGCGCTAACAAGCCTTACCGTCTGAAGATTCGTGCGCCAGGTTATGTGCATCTGTCGGCGCTGGATGAAATGGCGCGCGGCCACATGATTTCTGACGTTGTAGCGATCATCGGTACGCAAGATATTGTATTCGGGGAGATTGACCGCTGATGTCTACCAACAATCTGACTACCCACAATCTTCTATCTGCCGAATCTTTGGCGCAGATCGATCGTGAAGTGGCCAAATATCCTGCCGATCAGGCTCGTTCTGCTGTTATGGGCGCTTTGCGCATTGCTCAGGTTGAAAAACGCTACCTGACCAATGACATGGTTGAGTTCATTGCCAACTACCTTGGTATCGCCCCAATGATGGCGTATGAAGTGGCAACGTTCTACAACATGTACGATATGAAGCCGGTCGGTAAACACAAGCTGACTGTATGTACCAATTTGCCCTGTGCTTTGTCGGGTGGCTATACCACAGCCAATTACCTCAAGCAAAAGCTGGGTATTGATTTCAATGAAACGACGGCTGACGGTAAATTCACGCTAAAAGAAGGTGAGTGCATGGGGGCTTGCGGTTATGCACCAGTGATGCTGGTCAATAACCACACTATGTGCAATCACATGACGCCTGAAGCCATCGACAAAAAACTGGCGGAGCTTGAATAATGACCGTCTATGTAAAAGGCGTTGTATTTGAGAACGTCAATTTTGAAGATCCAAACTGCTGGCGTCTGGAAGAGTACGTCAAGCGTGGCGGGTATGCCGCACTGAAAAAAATCATCAATGACAAAATCACCCAAGACGACATCATTGCTGATATGAAAACTTCTGGCTTGCGTGGCCGTGGTGGTGCAGGTTTTCCGACTGGTTTGAAATGGTCTTTCATGCCGCGCAGTTTTCCGGGCCAGAAATATCTGGTTTGTAATACTGACGAAGGCGAGCCAGGTACATTTAAAGACCTGGATATTATGGTCTACAACCCGCATGCCCTGATTGAGGGCATGATCATTGGCGGTTACGCCATGGGTATTACTGTAGGTTACAACTATATCCACGGTGAAGTCTTTGAGGCATATCAACGCTTTGAAGAAGCCCTCGAAGAAGCCCGCGCCGCTGGTTTCCTGGGTGATAATATTCTAGGTTCGGATTTCTGCTTCCAGCTGCATGGCCACCACGGTTATGGTGCCTATATTTGCGGCGAAGAGACGGCACTACTTGAATCTTTGGAAGGTAAAAAAGGCCAGCCACGCTTTAAGCCTCCATTCCCTGCGTCTTACGGTTTATACGGCAAGCCAACCACGATTAATAACACTGAGACCTTTGCCTCAGTGCCCTACATTATTCGTGAAGGCGGTCAGAAATTCCTTGAACTGGGCAAGCCAAATAATGGCGGTACCAAATTGTTCTCGGTTTCTGGTCACGTTAATCGTCCGGGTAACTACGAAATTCCATTGGGCACGCCATTCTCTGAATTGCTAGAGATGTGTGGCGGTATGCGTGACGGCAAAAAGCTCAAGGCAGTGATTCCTGGTGGCTCGTCTGCGCCGGTGTTGCCTGCCGATGTGATGATGCAATGCACGATGGATTACGACTCAATTGCCAAAGCGGGCTCGATGCTGGGTTCTGGTGCGGTCATTGTGATGGACGAAACAGTTTGCATGGTCAGCGCTTTGGAGCGTTTGTCCTATTTCTATCACGAAGAATCATGCGGTCAATGTACCCCATGTCGTGAAGGAACAGGCTGGTTGTATCGTGTAGTACATCGCATCGCCAACGGCGAAGGCCGCCCGGAAGACCTCGATTTGCTGTCACGTGTTGGCGACAATATCGCAGGCCGCACAATTTGTGCGCTGGGTGATGCTGCTGTATTCCCTGTGCGTGGAATGTTGAAACACTTCCGCCATGAATTCGAAGATTTGATTAATAAAGCACAAAAAGCGAAAGGTCTGTAATTTCGCGCTGTTTTAGTCAAGTTTTCTTTTGAATTATTGCCTTTGAATCGAGTCGAGCATGCTGGAAATCGAAATCGACGGTAAAAAATTGACAGTCCCTGGTGGTAGCACCGTGATGGACGCAGCCAATTCAATTGGTGTGCATATCCCTCACTTTTGCTATCACAAAAAACTGTCGATTGCCGCAAACTGCCGTATGTGCCTAGTCCAGGTCGAAAAAGCACCCAAGCCTTTACCGGCCTGTGCCACGCCTGTTACCGATGGTATGAAAGTATTTACCCATTCTGATCAGGCTGTGACTGCTCAGAAAGGCGTAATGGAATTTCTG
Organism: Chitinibacter sp. FCG-7; assembly: GCF_040047665.1. Taxonomy (NCBI): domain Bacteria; kingdom Pseudomonadati; phylum Pseudomonadota; class Betaproteobacteria; order Neisseriales; family Chitinibacteraceae; genus Chitinibacter; species Chitinibacter mangrovi. The sequence continues at coordinate 881,541 of NZ_CP157355.1, read as the reverse complement.
CTGATCAATCACCCTCTTGACTGTCCAATTTGTGACCAGGGCGGTGAGTGTCAGTTGCAGGATCTGGCCGTAGGTTATGGTCAGTCTGGTTCCGATTACGCTGAAGAAAAACGCGTTGTTGCCAATAAAGACCTTGGTCCGTTGATTTCTACCGATATGACGCGTTGCATCCATTGCAGCCGTTGTGTCCGCTTTACCGAAGAAATCGCTGGCTTCCAGGAGCTGGGTATGGCCAATCGCGGCGAATTTACTGAAGTGATGCCATTTATTGGCAAGACGGTAAATTCCGAAATTTCCGGCAATGTGATCGACTTGTGTCCGGTTGGCGCTTTAACGAGCAAACCATTCCGCTACACCGCTCGCACGTGGGAGCTGTCACGTCGCAAGTCAGTTGGTGCGCACGATGGCTTGGGTTCTAACTTGGTTATTCAAGTTAAGAACAATAAAGTAATGCGTGTCTTGCCGCTGGAAAACGAAGCAATCAATGAATGCTGGTTGTCTGACCGCGATCGTTACTCGTACGAAGCATTGAACAGCCAAGAACGTCTGACCAAACCGATGCTCAAGCAAGGTGGCGTTTGGCAGGAAACTGACTGGCAAACTGCGCTGGAATACGTTGCGAATGGCCTGAAACAAGTTGTCGCTGAACATGGCAAAGACAGTGTTGCTGCAGTTGCTTCAGCAAGCAGCACAGTGGAAGAATTGTTCACGCTGCGCAAATTGATGGCAGGTTTGGGTGTTGAAGCCGTTCAAGCCTTTGCACGCAATGCTGACTTCTCGGTGAAAACGCAGGGCGCTAAATGGCTTGGCCAATCGCTCGAAGAATTGTCGCAAAACGAAGCAGTATTGATCGTTGGCTCAACTGTTCGTAAAGAACAGCCTTTGCTGGCTCAACGTCTGCGTCAGTCAGTGAAAAAAGGCATGGCCTTGTCACTGGTTAATGTTCACGCTGATGATCTCTTGACTGAGTTGGCTGGCGAAGTAGTTGTTCGTCCAGACCAATTGGTTGAGGGTCTGCTACAAGTTGTTAAAGCCGTAGTTGAGCTCAAATCGGTTGCTGCTCCTGCTGGTATCGATTTGAGTAACGTTGTAGTTGGCGACGCTGCACGCGCAATTGCAAATAGCTTTGAAGGCAAAACAAAAGCTGCTGTCTTGCTGGGCAATATCGCACAAACATCGGCTCGTTACGCTGAAATCTACGCTGCGGCTGCTGCATTAGCAGCCTTGACTGGTGCTAAGTTGGGCGTTCCAGCTGTAGCAGCCAATAGTGTGGGTGCTGAATTGATCGGCGCTGATGTGGGCGGTAACGTTTTCGCAGCTGGCAAAAAAGCTTATGTATTCGTGGGTGTAGAGCCTGAATTCGACGCGCACAACGGCGCGCAAGCGTTGGCTGCTGCAAAACAAGCTGAAATGGTTGTGGTGATGTCGGCGTTCCAGAGCTGTGCGATGGATTACGCGGATGTCTTGCTGCCAATCTCTCCATTCACTGAGACGTCAGGTACGTTTGTGAACATGGAAGGTAAAGCGCAAAGCTTTAACGGTGTGGTTCGCCCATTGGGTGAAACACGCCCAGCTTGGAAAGTATTCCGTGTACTGGGTAATGTCTTGGGCTTTAACGGCTTTGACTACAACTCATCGGAAGAAATTCGTGATGAAGCGCTGGCAGGTGATATTGCAAGCCGTCTGAACAATGCCTTGGCGACTTCTGTTGCTGTGGCAGCAAAATCAGCACAAGGTCTGGTTCGTTTGGGTGAAGTGCCTGTTTATCAAGGCGACTCAATTGTCCGTCGTGCACCAAGCTTGCAGGCAACTGCTGATGCAGCGCTGGCGGCTACAGTTCGCCTCAATGCAGCGACCATCGCCAAACTTGGTCTCGTTGATGGTGGCAAAGCCATCGTTAAACAAGGGCAGGGTAGTGCCGAGCTGACTGTTAAGCTGGACGCAGGCTTGCAAGATGATGTCGTCCGCGTTGCAACGTCTCATCCTCTGACTCGCGATTTGGGCGAGATGGTGGGTGCTGTTGAAGTACTCAAAGGATAAGGGGTAGATAATGGAATTTCTACAAAACATCCTCACTGGGTACTTGAGCGCAGAGACTGCTTATCAAGTGGCATTCCTGGTTTGGACTTTGCTCAAGATCGTTCTGATCGTTGCGCCGATTATGGGCGCAGTGGCTTACCTGACTTTGGCCGAGCGTAAAGTGATTGGTTATATGCAGATCCGTATCGGCCCGAACCGGGTTGGTCCGTTCGGTTTGCTGCAGCCAATCGCTGACGGTGTGAAGCTCCTGCTTAAAGAGATCATTGCGCCTTCCGCTGCCGATAAGAAGTTATTCTTCTTGGCGCCCGTGATGGTATTGGTCCCTGCGCTAGCTGCGTGGGCGGTTGTACCGTTTTACCCCGGGTATGTATTGGCTGACGTTAACGTAGGTTTGCTCTACGTAATGGCTATTACATCAATGGGCGTTTACGGTGTGATCTTGGCGGGCTGGGCATCTAACTCGAAATACGCGTTTCTGGGTGGTATGCGTGCCGCAGCTCAGGTGATTTCGTACGAGTTGGCGATGGGCTTTGCGCTGGTTGGCGTGATCATGGTTTCAGGTAGCTTGAATCTGACGGCCATCGTAGAGCAGCAGGGCTCGGGTGCAATGGGCGGCTCGATTCTGTCTTGGAATCTGATCCCGCTGCTGCCACTGTTCGTTGTTTACTTCATTGCTGGTGTTGCCGAGACCAACCGCGCACCATTTGACGTTACCGAAGGTGAATCCGAGATCGTTGCCGGTCACATGGTTGAATACTCAGGCATGAGTTTCGCGCTGTTCTTCTTGGCTGAATACGCCAATATGATCCTGATTTCGGCGATGGCATCGGTGATGTTCTTGGGCGGCTGGTTGTCTCCGTTCCCGGCATCGATTCCGGTACTCGGCGCTGCAAGCCCACTGTGGTGGGTATTAAAAGTAGCTTTCCTGCTGTTCTGCTTCTTGTGGTTCCGCGCTACTTTCCCGCGTTACCGCTACGACCAACTGATGCGCCTGGGCTGGAAAATTTTCATCCCTGTGACTTTGGTGTGGATTATCGTGGTCGGTGCCTGGATGCAGACCCCTTGGTCGATCTGGTAAGAGAAAAGGACAGAGACCGTGGAAAAAATTTCGTATTTCTTTAAAACCTTCTTGCTGTGGGAGTTGGTGCTGGGTCTGAAATTGACTGGCCGCCACTTCTTCCAGCGCAAGATCACTGTTCAGTTTCCGGACGAAAAAACGCCGTATAGCCCGCGCTTCCGTGGTCTGCACGCGCAACGTCGTTATGCCAACGGTGAAGAGCGTTGTATTGCTTGTAAATTGTGTGAAGCAGTTTGCCCGGCAATGGCGATTACGATCGAATCAGAAGCGCGTGACGACGACAAAACGCGTCGTACCAGCCGCTATGACATCGACCTGACAAAGTGCATTTTCTGTGGTTTCTGCGAAGAAGCCTGTCCAGTCGATGCCATTGTTGAAACACATATTTATGAATATCACGGTGAAAAACGTGGCGATTTGTATTACACCAAGCCGATGTTGCTGGCGGTAGGTGATCAATACGAAAAAGAAATCGCTGAGCGCAAAGCCGCTGATGCTAAATACCGCTAAGGGTTTCGAGCTATGGATATGAGTTTAGCGATTTTTTATGTATTTGCTGTCGTACTGGTTTTTGCTGCGTTCCGTGTGATCACAGCAAAAAACCCGGTTCACGCCGTGCTGTACTTGGTTCTTTCGTTTTTCAATAGCGCCGTCCTCTGGATGCTGATGAAAGCCGAATTTCTGGCGGTTTCGTTGATTGTGATTTACGTCGGGGCAGTGATGGTGCTGTTCCTGTTCGTCGTCATGATGCTCGATATCAACTTTGAAAAACTGCGCCAGAGCTTCTGGAAGTTCTTGCCGGTAGCCGGTACGGTGGCTGCGATTATGCTGGCCGAGATGGTGCTGATTCTGACGCATCGTTACGCCAAAATCGACAATGTGGTTGAGCCTTCGTTTGATACTGCTTCAGCCGAAGTCTTGGGCAAATTGATTTACACCGAATACTTCCTGCCATTCCAGCTCTCGGCTGTCTTGCTGCTGGTTGGTATGGTGGCTGCGATTGCCCTGACGCTGCGTAAACGTAAAAACACGAAATATATTAATCCGGGTGATCAAGTCCGTATTAAGCGTGAAGACCGTGTGCGCATGGTGAAAATGAAGTCTGAGCCTAAATTCGTCGCTGATGATGCATCAGCTGGCGAAGATAAGCCTGCTGCATAATAGGGGACGACAGTGCTAACGCTTACACATTACCTCGTACTTGGCGCAATCATGTTTGCTGTCAGTGTATTTGGCATTTTCATGAACCGTAAAAACCTGATCGTATTGCTGATGGCAATCGAGCTGATGCTTTTGTCGGTCAACATGAACTTCATCGCGTTTTCGCAGTTTTTGGGCGACACCGCGGGTCAGATTTTCGTCTTCTTTATCCTGACCGTAGCCGCTGCAGAATCTGCTATCGGCTTGGCGATCTTGGTGGTGCTCTTCCGTAATCTGCGGTCGATCGACGTCGAAGATCTGGATAGTCTGAAGGGTTAAACCGGACAACATTAAATCGGACAAGAATACCAATGGACATGAAATCGATTTATCTGCTGATCCCGCTTGCGCCGCTGTTTGGTGCGCTGATCGCCGGCCTGTTTGGCTGGTTAATCGGCCGCCGCGCAGCACACTGCGTGACCATCGCGGGCGTTGCCGTTTCGTTCGGCTTATCAGCATACGTGCTGCAGTATTTGCTTGCAGGTGGCGAATCATTTAACGGTACGGTATATACCTGGCTCACCGTCAATGGCGTTGATCTGAACGTCGGCTTTCTGGTCGACAATCTGACCGCCATGATGATGTGTGTGGTGACTTTTGTATCACTGATGGTGCATCTGTATACCATCGGCTATATGCATGAAGATCCGGGCTATCAGCGTTTCTTTAGCTACATCTCACTGTTTACCTTCTCAATGTTGATGCTCGTCATGAGTAACAACTTTGTGCAGCTGTTCTTTGGCTGGGAAGCGGTGGGTCTGGTTTCGTACTTGCTGATCGGCTTCTGGTTCAAACGCCCAACTGCGACGTTTGCCAACCTGAAGGCATTCCTAGTTAACCGTGTCGGTGACTTTGGTTTCCTGCTGGGTATCGGTCTGGTCTTGGCGCACTTTGGTTCGCTCGATTACGCAGAAGTATTTGCTAAAGCGCCTGAGCTGCAAAATGCCACAATCAGCATTTTGCCTGGTACGACTTGGTCGCTGATGACAGTAACGTGCATCTTGCTGTTTATTGGTGCAATGGGTAAATCAGCGCAATTTCCGCTGCATGTGTGGCTGCCCGATTCAATGGAAGGCCCGACACCGATCTCTGCCCTGATTCACGCGGCAACGATGGTTACAGCCGGTATCTTTATGGTTTCACGCATGTCGCCATTGTTCGAGATGTCGGAAACTGCACTGAATTTTGTGTTGGTGATTGGTGCAATTACTGCGCTATTTATGGGTTTCTTGGGCATTATTCAGAACGACATCAAACGTGTGGTCGCCTACTCAACACTGTCTCAGCTTGGCTATATGACTGTTGCTTTGGGCGCTTCAGCGTACTCGGTTGCGGTGTTCCACCTGATGACGCACGCGTTCTTTAAAGCTTTGCTGTTCCTTGCCGCTGGTTCGGTGATCATGGGTATGCATCACGATCAAGACATCCGCAATATGGGTGGCTTGCGCAAATACATGAAGATCACCTGGATCACTTCATTGCTGGGCTCGTTGGCATTGATCGGTACGCCGTTCCTGTCTGGTTTCTACTCGAAAGACTCGATCATCTTGGCGGTTCAGGCTTCAACGCTGCCAGGCGCTGGTTTTGCCTACTTCGCGGTGGTGGCCGGTGTCTTTGTTACTGCGTTCTATTCATTCCGCATGTACTTCTTGGTATTCCACGGTAAAGAGCAATGGATGCTGAAGAAAGATCATCACCATGCACATGACGCGCATGATGATCATGACCATCACCATGGTCTGGGTCCGAATGACAAACCGCATGAGTCACCGTGGGTGGTTACGCTGCCATTGGTACTGTTGGCCATTCCTTCAGTCTTGATCGGTGCGTGGGCGATGACGCCAATGCTGGTCGGCGATTTCTTCAAAGATGTGATCTTTGTAAATCATGATCTGCATGGTGCGATGGAAGCTGTCGGTGAGCATGCTGAAGATTGGTACCACATGGGCATGCACGCCTTTGTAACGCTGCCATTCTGGTTGGCGGTTGCTGGTGTGGCGAGTGCTTACTTCTTCTACATGGTTAAGCCAGAAATTCCAGCTGCTCTGGATCGCTTCTTCACTTCAATTGGCGTGAAGAAACTGCTGGAAGAGAAATACTACATGGATCACTTGTACATCAACGGCTTTGCTGCTGGTGGTCGTGCATTGGGTACTGTGTTGTGGAAAGTGGGTGATACCCTGCTGATTGATGGTTTAGTTGTGAACGGTACGGCTAAATTGGTTGGATTGTTCTCGAATCTGACTCGTCGTATTCAAAGCGGCTATATCTATCACTACGCTTTTGCCATGATCCTCGGCGCTTTGTTGCTGCTGACGATTTGGTTGGGTGGTTTACTGCAAGTGCAGTAATCAGTGGGTTCACTGATTGCCAGATTTAATAATTAATAAGTAGGTTAACTATGACGGGTAATCTCCTCAGCCTTGCGGTCTGGATGCCAATTTTGGCAGGCTTGATCGTGCTCGCAACAGGAAGCGATAAAAACGCTACTGCTGCGCGCTGGCTGGCGCTCATTGGCGCTTTGGCCTCTTTCCTTGTAACAATTCCGCTGTACACCGGTTTCGATCTTCTGCATGGCGGTATGCAGTTTGAAGAAATGAAACCGTGGATTCAGAGTTTGAACATTAACTACCACCTGGGCGTTGACGGCTTGTCGATGTTCTTTGTGATCTTGAACAGCTTTACCACCTTGATGGTTGTATTGGCTGGCTGGCAAGTGATTGAAAAGCGTGTAGCGCAGTACATGGCTGCATTCTTGATCATGTCAGGCTTGATCAACGGTGCGTTTGTGGCGTTGGATGCGATTCTGTTCTACGTATTCTTCGAAGCGATGTTGATCCCGATGTACCTGATTATCGGTGTATGGGGTGGTCCAAATCGCGTGTACGCATCGGTGAAGTTCTTCTTGTACACGCTGATGGGTTCATTGCTGACTTTGGTAGCCTTTATCTACCTGTACTACCAATCTGGTGGCAGCTTCGAGATCGCTGAATACCATCGTCTGCCTTTGGGTATGGCTGCGCAGACCTTGCTGTTGGTAGCATTCTTCTTTGCCTTTGCGGTTAAAGTGCCAATGTGGCCTGTTCACACTTGGTTGCCAGATGCGCACGTTGAAGCACCTACTGGTGGTTCGATGGTACTGGCGGCGATTACGCTTAAACTGGGTGCTTACGGCTTCCTGCGATTTGCTCTGCCAATTGCACCGGATGCCTCTAGAGAGTATGCCTGGGTATTCGTAGCATTATCGCTGGTTGCGGTCGTATACATCGGTATGGTTGCTTTGGTGCAAACCGATATGAAAAAACTGGTGGCGTATTCTTCGATTTCCCATATGGGTTTCGTGTCACTGGGCTTCTTTATGTTTGGTGGCGTCAACGGCAATGAGCTGAACGCCTGGGCAGTTGAAGGTGCCTTGGTGCAGATGATTTCTCATGGCTTTGTGTCTGCCGCGATGTTCTTCTGTATTGGTGTCATGTATGACCGCGTACACAGCCGCAAGATTGCAGATTACGGCGGTGTTGCGAACAAAATGCCGATTTTTGCCGCCTTCATGATGCTGTTTGCAATGGCTAACTCAGGTCTGCCAGCCACTTCAGGTTTTGCCGGTGAATTCATGGTGATCTTGGGTGCGGTTCAGGTGAACTTCTGGTACGCCTTTGCTGCTGCAACCACGCTGATCTTCGGCGCGGCCTACACGCTGTGGATGTATAAACGTGTCATTTTTGGCGATGTGGGCAACGATAATGTGGCCGAGTTGAAAGACGTCAACGCACGTGAATTCTTGGTTTTGGCCATTTTGGCGATCGCAGTATTGGGTATGGGTTTGTTCCCTAAACCATTTACTGATGTGATGCACCAGTCAGTCAACGATCTGATCTGGCATGTTTCGCAATCCAAGCTCCACTAATCATCGACTTATAAAGTAGGCTAGAACCATGACCTGGACCAGTCTTAATCCATGGGTGGCAACGCCAGAGATCTTCTTGCTCTGTGCGGTATGTGCCATCCTGCTGATTGATTTATTTATCAGTGATGCCAAGCGCGGCATTACCTATGTTTTGACCCTGCTCACTTTGGGAGTAACCGCTGCGCTGGTTGTAGCAGGTCACGAGCCGCAAGCGCGTCTTGGCTTTAGTAATTCTTTCCTGGCTGACGCTCTGTCTGATTATGCCAAGCTAGGGATGATTCTGGGTGTAGCCCTAGTATTGGTCTACGGCCGTTCATACGCAAAGGCTCGCGGGCTATACCGTGGTGAGTTTTTCACCTTGGCATTGTTTTCGCTGCTCGGGATGATGGTGATGGCTTCTGCAGTTAACTTCCTGACCCTGTACGTGGGCTTGGAATTGATGTCATTGTCGATCTACGCCATGGTTGCGCTCAATCGCGATTCATTTGCCTCAACCGAAGCGGCAATGAAGTACTTTGTGCTGGGCGCATTGGCGTCAGGCATGTTGCTCTACGGCATGTCCATGCTGTACGGCGCAACGGGTACGCTTGATGTATTTGCGATTGCGAAAGCGATTCAGCAAGGTTCTGCAAATAACCTGCTGGTGGTCTTTGGTCTGGTGTTCGTGGTGACAGGTCTGGGCTTTAAATTTGGTGCTGTGCCATTCCATATGTGGGTGCCTGATGTGTATCAGGGTGCGCCTACACCGATGACGCAACTGATTTCGACTGCACCAAAAATTGCCGTGTTTGTCTTTACCTTGCGTGTATTGGCGCAGGCGCTGGAAGGTTTCGCGCCTGATTGGCGCGGCATGCTGATGATCTTGGCAGTATTGTCGATTGGTCTGGGTAACATCACCGCGATTGCACAAACCAATATCAAACGTATGTTCGGTTACTCGACCATTTCGCATATGGGTTTTGTATTGCTGGGTATTCTGGTGGCAACGCCTAATGGCTACGCAGCATCCTTCTTCTATGTCATGAGCTATTTGCTGATGGGCGCTGCCGGTTTTGGCGTGCTCATGCTGTTGTCGCGGGAAGGCTTTGAAGCGGATCAGATCGCCGATTTGAAAGGCCTGAATCAACGCAGCCCATGGTTTGCCTTGATGATGCTGTTTACCATGTTCTCAATGGCGGGTATCCCGGTATTCCTCGGCTTCTTTGCAAAACTATCAGTCTTGAAAGAGATCGTTAACATGCAAATGGTGTGGCTGGCTGTTGTGGCGGTCGCATTCTCGCTGATCGGTGCTTTCTACTATCTGCGCGTTGTGAAAGTGATGTACTTTGACAATCCGGAAAGCTCTGAGCCATTAATCGCTGGCTTTGATGCCAAAGTGGTATTGTCAATCAACTGTCTGCTTCTGTTGGTTCTCGGTCTGATGCCAAACACATTGATGACCGTGCTGATTGATGCAGTGCAGCGCTCGATCATTCCTGGTGTTCACTAAGATTGATATCGATTAAATGCAAAATTTGCTATTAATTGGCACCTTGGCGGCTTTGGCCGCCAATTTGCCTTTCCTGACGGAAAAAATTCTGTTTGTTTTTCAGCCTAAATCAGAGAAAAAACTTTTTTTCTGGCGCGTGCTGGAATTAGGTTTTTTCTTTGTTCTGGTCGGCTTTATTGCAAGGCTGATTGAAGGGCAGGTCAGTCCGGTTCATGCGCAGAATTGGCAATTTTATGCCAGTACGCTATCGCTATTTCTGGTATTGGCTTGGCCCGGGTTTGTTTGGCGTTTTTTTTGGCGCAAGCCTGGATTATAAGCTTTGCTGTATTCGGTCTTGGTCGCTGGCTTAGTTCTTGCCAAAGCGTTCTAGCCCGTTTATGATTGCGCTTCTTTAGGCACGTAGCTCAGCTGGTTAGAGCACCACCTTGACATGGTGGGGGTCGTTGGTTCGAGTCCAATCGTGCCTACCAACACAGAGGAACAAGAATGACCACAACGCGCACCACAACCTTTTTCAATTTAGGTTAAGCCGTTCACAGGTCTTGTTTCTGAAAAAGTGCGGCGTAAGCCGCACTTTTTTTTTATCTCGTTTAAATATTGATTTCGGCGCAAGCTGATACTTGTAAGGGCGAAAAAAATGCCAGTTGTAACTCTTCCAGATGGTTCGCAGCGCCAGTTTGAATCCGCAGTGACAATTGCTGAAGTCGCGGCAAGTATCGGGGCGGGTCTTGCCCGTGCCGCATTGGCAGGTAAAGTGGATGGCCAGCTGGTGGATACCAGCTATATGATTGATCGTGATGTCAATTTGGCGATCATCACCGAGAAAGATGCTGATGGTTTGGAGGTGATTCGCCACTCAACCGCTCACTTGTTGGCGTATGCAGTCAAGCAACTCTTCCCGACTGCTCAAGTAACGATTGGCCCTGCGATTGAAAACGGCTTTTACTACGATTTTTCGTACGAACGTCCATTCACGCCCGATGATCTGGTGTTGATCGAGAAGAAAATGCAGGAGCTGGCCAAGCAGGATATTCCGGTCGAGCGCTATGAGTTGTCGCGTGATGAGGCTGTGGCTTACTTCAAAAGCATTGGTGAAATCTACAAAGCCGAGATTATCGAATCGATTCCTGCCGATCAAACATTAAGTCTGTATCGTGAAGGCGACTTTACCGACTTGTGCCGTGGACCACACGTACCTTCGACGGGCAAACTTAAAGTCTTCAAACTGATGAAAGTAGCTGGTGCTTACTGGCGTGGCGACAGCAAAAATGAAATGCTGACGCGTATTTATGGTACGGCTTGGGCCAAGAAAGAAGATTTGGCGCAATATCTGCATATGCTCGAAGAAGCTGAGAAGCGCGATCACCGCAAAATCGGTAAGCAGCTTGACTTGTTCCACATGCAAGATGAAGCGCCAGGTATGGTGTTCTGGCATCCTAAGGGATGGACTCTGTGGCAGACGATTGAACAATACATGCGTCGCAAGCTGAATCAGCATGGTTACGATGAGATTCGTACGCCAATGGTAATGGATCGCTCCTTGTGGGAAAAATCGGGTCATTGGGAAAATTATCACGACAATATGTTCACCACGGAGTCGGAAAAACGCGATTATGCGGTAAAACCGATGAACTGCCCTGGTCATATTCAGGTCTTCAACCAAGGTCTGCGCTCTTACCGTGATTTGCCGCTGCGTTACGCCGAGTTTGGCTCATGCCACCGCAACGAGCCATCTGGCTCGCTGCACGGCATTATGCGCGTGCGTGGCTTTGTACAAGATGATGCGCATATTTTCTGTACTGAAGATCAGGTGCAGCAAGAAGCTGCGGCTTTTATCGATTTACTGAAAGAAGTCTATGCTGACTTTGGTTTTAGCGAGATTTTAGTCAAGCTATCGACTCGTCCAGAAAAACGTGTCGGCACTGAAGAGAGCTGGGATAAAGCCGAAGCCGCGCTGGCAGCCGCTTTGCAGTCACAAGGCTTGGAGTTTGAGTATCTACCGGGTGAGGGCGCGTTCTATGGCCCGAAAATTGAATTTACATTGAAAGACTGCTTGGGTCGTCTGTGGCAGTGCGGTACTTTGCAGATTGATCCGAACTTGCCCGAGCGCCTTGGTGCTGAATATGTGGGTGAAGACAATGCTAAGCATCGTCCAATCATGCTCCACCGTGCAGTACTCGGCTCGCTTGAGCGTTTCATTGGTATTCTGATCGAAAACTTCGCGGGCGCATTTCCGGTATGGCTCGCGCCGGTGCAGTTGGTGGTGATGAATATTTCTGAATCGCAGCGCGAATATGCGCAGGATGTAACCGCTCGTCTCAATCAAAATGGACTTCGTGCCATTGCTGACTTGAGAAATGAGAAAATAACCTATAAAATTCGCGAACATAGCTTGCAGCGTTTGCCTTATCAGCTAATTATTGGCGATAAAGAGCGTGATGCAGGTTTGGTGGCCGTGCGAAATCGCAGCGGTGAAGACTTGGGGCAGATGACGGTTGATGCGCTTGTCGCGCTCATCCAGTCGGAAATGCCTAAAGTCTAACGCTTGCCGATGCACGGTTTTGTTTTTGAATGACTTGGAGTAATGACAATAGCTGCTCAGGACAAAGGCCCGCGGATCAATGGTGAGATCACCGCGCGCGAAATTCGTTTACAAGGTGTGGATGGCGATCAACTCGGTATTGTATCGCTGAATCAAGCTCTTCAAATGGCTGAAGATGCAGATGTCGATCTCGTTGAGATTGCGCCTAATGCACAGCCACCAGTTTGCCGTCTGATGGACTTTGGCAAATTCCGTTACGAAGAGGCCAAAAAGAAGCACGCTGCCAAGCTCAAGCAAAAGCAGGTACAGGTTAAAGAAATCAAACTGCGCCCAGGTACCGACGAAAACGACTACCAAGTTAAACTGCGTGGCGCGATTCGCTTTCTGAATGATGGCGACAAATGCAAATTCACTTTGCGTTTCCGTGGTCGTGAAATGGCGCACCAGGAAATCGGTATGGCTCAGCTTAAGCGTGTAGAAGCTGATCTGGCCGAGCTGGCAGTCGTTGAGCAATATCCACGGCTCGAAGGTCGCCAGATGGTTATGATGCTGGCACCGAAGAAAAAATAACAGGCTGGCGACTGTGTCTGTATAAGGCCTGCCGCAAGGCAGTGCTAACAGTCGTAACAAAAGCGGGGTGGCGGGTATTAAGTTCTAATCTTTTTTAGACGCCTGTCGCCTGATCTAATAGCTCATCGGAGCAATGCAATGCCAAAGATGAAAACCAAGAGCAGCGCGAAAAAGCGCTTTACAGTACTTGGCGGTGGTGGTGTTAAGCGCAGCCATGCGTTCAAACGTCACATCTTGACCAAGAAAACTACTAAAACCAAGCGTCAATTGCGCGGTACGTCTATGGTCGATGCGACCAATATGGCGTCTGTTCGTGCAATGTTGCCCTACGCATAACCTAAGGAGAATCACATGCCTCGCGTTAAACGTGGTGTAACCGCTCGTGCTCGTCATAAGAAAGTTTTAGCCCTCGCTAAGGGTTATCGTGGTCGTCGTAAGAACGTCTATCGCATCGCTAAACAAGCGGTGATGAAAGCCGGTCAATACGCGTACCGTGACCGTCGTCAGAAAAAACGTCAATTCCGTCAATTGTGGATCGCGCGTATCAACGCCGCTTCACGTGAGTGCGGTTTGGCGTACAGCCGCTTCATGAATGGCCTGAAAAAGGCTGGCATCGTGGTTGACCGTAAAGTGTTGGCTGACTTGGCTGTATTCGACAAACCAGCATTTGCTGCTTTTGTTGAAAAAGCTAAAGCTAGTCTCGCTGTATAATCGGTTCTGCTGATGAGAAGGGAGGCTTAGCCTCCCTTTTTTATTCAGTTTTTTCTCTGCTTTCGAAAATATTTCGTCAACACAACTGTGAGCCAATCTGATTGGCAAGTCGTTGGTTTGCTTAAATATTTTCCATTCACATTTCAATAGATCGGGCGCAAAACCATGGTTGCGAACGTGCAAACGTTACTTGAAGCCGGTTTGGTCGCATTAGATGCGACCAATGATCCGGTAGAGCTAGAAAATGTCAAAGCCCTTTACGTCGGTAAACAGGGCGAAATTACCCAACTCATGAAGCAATTGGCCGCTTTGCCCCCGGAAGAGAAAAAATCTTTCGGCGCAACGGTCAATCAGGCCAAGCAAGCGTTTGAAGCTGCGCTCAACGCCAAGCGCGATGCGATTGCTGCGCAAAAACTGGCAGCCCAATTGGCTGCCGAAGCGTTGGATATCAGTTTGCCGGGGCGTGGTACAGCCAAAGGTGGCCTGCACCCAGTGACGCTCGTGCAACAACGCATTGAAACGCTATTTGCCAGCATGGGCTTTGCCGTTGCCGATGGCCCGGAAATCGAAAACGACTTCCACAATTTCGAAGCGCTGAATATTCCTAAAAATCACCCTGCACGGGCGATGCAGGATACGTTCTATGTCGAAAACGATGGCGAGCCATTGGTATTGCGTACGCATACATCGCCAATTCAGGTGCGCTACATGCTCAATAATGAGCCACCGATCAAAATCGTAGCGCCGGGTCGCGTGTATCGCGTTGATTCGGATGCGACGCACTCTCCGATGTTCCACCAGATGGAAGGTCTGTGGGTCGATGCGAATGTCTCGTTCGCTGATTTGAAATCAGTGATTGTCGACTTCCTGCGTCGCTTCTTCGAGCGTGATGATTTGGAAGTGCGTTTCCGCCCATCCTTCTTCCCATTCACCGAACCATCGGCCGAGATCGACGTGAAATGGTCAAAAGGCTGGATGGAGGTCGGCGGTTGCGGCATGGTTCATCCGAACGTCCTGAAAAACGTCAACATCGATGCCGAGAAATACACCGGTTTCGCGTTCGGGATTGGCTTGGATCGTTTTGCAATGCTGTATTACGGCGTGAACGATTTGCGCCAGTTCTTCGACAACGACCTGTCTTTCTTGTCTCAATTCAAATAAGCCGAGCCGGTAATTATGAAATTTTCTGAACAGTGGTTGCGTAGCTGGGTAAATCCTGCGATCAATTCTGACGAGTTGGCTCATCTGTTGACGATGGCCGGTCTTGAAGTGGAAGAGAACGATCCGGCGGCGCCTGAATTTACTGAAGTCTATGTCGCGGAAGTGCTCAGCGTGACCAAGCATCCTGATGCGGATCGCTTGAATGTATGTAGCGTGAATGTTGGCGAAGCTGAGCCATTACAAATTGTATGTGGCGCGGCCAATGTTGCGGTTGGTATTAAAGTACCGTGCGCGCGCGTTGGTGCCGTATTGCCGGGCGACTTTAAGATCAAAAAAGCTAAAGTGCGTGGCGTTGAGTCGATGGGTATGTTGTGTGCCGAGCAAGAAATTGGCTTGGCGGAAGAATCGTCTGGCTTGCTGATTTTGCCTGCGGATGCGCCGGTGGGCATGCCGATTCGCGAGTACCTCCATCTTGATGATCGCTTGATGACTTTGAAGCTGACGCCGAATCGTTGTGATTGCCTGTCGATTCGTGGTCTGGCGCGTGAAGTAGCTGCGCTGACCAAGGCCGAATTGTGCGCGGTTGAAACGCCAACGGTGGCGGTGACTGCGACTCAAGCACGTGGCGTTAATCTACAAGCAGGTGATGCCTGCCCTCGGTATGCGGGTAGAGCCATTGTTGGTGTTAATCAAGCAGCATATACCCCTGATTGGATGAAGCAGCGCCTTGAGCGCTGTGGCGTTCGTTCTATTTCGGCGATTGTTGACGTGACCAATTACGTCTTGCTCGAGCTTGGTCAGCCTATGCACGCCTTCGATTTGGCGAAATTGCAGGGCGACATCAATGTGCGTTTCGCAAAAGCGGGTGAGAAGATCAAACTGCTCAACGAAAAAGAGCTGGGGCTCACCGACGATTTGCTGGTGATTGCTGATGATGTAAAACCCGTTGCCCTTGCTGGCATCATGGGCGGCGCAGAATCGAGCGTTGAAGCGGGTTGTACTGATATTTTCCTTGAGTCAGCCTTCTTTGCGCCGAACGTGATTGCCGGTAAAGGCCGTCGTTTCGGCTTCTCATCGGACTCTAGCCATCGCTTTGAGCGTGGCGTGGATTTTGGTTATGTGCGTGAAGCGCTGGAACGTGCTACCGCCTTGATTATCGAGATCTGCGGTGGTCAAGCTGGCCCAGTCACCGAATCATCGGCCGAGTTGCCTGCGCGCAAACCCGTTGCGCTGCGCGTGTCTCGCGTGGCTAAAGTGCTGGGTATTAGCCTGCCCGCGGCTGAGATCGTAGCTTTGTTGCAAGGCTTGGGTCTGGCAAGTGAGCTGGCGGGCGATGTGATCACCGTGAGGCCACCGTCTTACCGCTTCGATATCGAAATCGAAGAAGATCTAATCGAAGAAGTGGCGCGCGTCTTTGGTTACGACAATATTCCGGTGCAGCCAAGCAATGCGCGCAGCGCGATGCTGCCGCAGCCCGGCCATCTGCGTAGTAAAAACGTACTGAAACAAATCATCGCGGGTCGTGACTATCAGGAAGCCATTTCCTACGCCTTTGTCGAAGCGCAATGGGAAGCAGATTTTGCTGCGAATAATGCGCCGATCAAGCTGATCAATCCGATTGCCAGCCAAATGAGCGTAATGCGCTCAACGCTGCTCGGCGGCTTGATTTCTGCACTGCAACACAATCAAAACCGCAAGCAAGACCGCGTGCGCTTGTTTGAAGTAGCGCGCGTGTTTAATGGCTTGAATGCCGAGCAGCAACCAGAGAAAATCGCCGCCCTTGCTTGGGGTGGTCGTGTGGCTGAGCAGTGGGGTACGGGCAAAGAGCGCGTTGATTTCTTTGACGTGAAAGCCGACGTTGAAGCCTTGCTCGCGCCACGCGTGGCCGAATTCCGTCGCGCGAGTCATCCTGCGCTGCACCCAGGCCGTTCGGCTGAGGTAGTGCTTGATGGCCAAGCGATTGGCTTTCTCGGTGAACTACACCCACAGTGGGTACAAAAATACAGCCTGCAAAATGCCCCAGTGGTGTTTGAGCTGGATGTCGCAGCGCTGACGCAAGTGCAGAAGTTGAGTGCGGGCGCGGTATCCAAATTCCAGCCGGTACGCCGTGATTTGGCCTTGCTGATGGATGAGAGCGTCACCGTAGATCAACTCAAAACCGCTTTTGCAAGTGCCAAGCAGGCAATTGTGGCAAACATTGATGTGTTCGATGTTTACCGTGGAAAAGGTTTGCCAGAAGGTAAAAAGAGCCTTGCATTCAAAGTGTTATTGCAAGATACTCACAAAACTTTAACAGATGAAGAAGTCGATGCTGCGATTGCAGCATTGATGAAGAAGGCAGAAACATGCGGCGCGATCTTGAGAACATAATGCAGTACGAAGCGAGTACTTTGACCTTAACCAAGGCTGACTTGGCCGATATGTTGTTTGATAAGGTGGGTCTGAATAAACGTGAAGCCAAAGATATGGTGGAAGCGTTTTTTGATGAAATTCGTAGTGCTTTGGCTGAAGGCGATACGGTGAAATTGTCAGGTTTTGGTAATTTCCAGTTGCGCGATAAGCCGCAGCGCCCAGGCCGCAATCCCAAAACCGGTGAAGAGATTCCTATTTCAGCGCGCCGCGTGGTGACATTCCACGCCAGCCAAAAACTAAAAGGTATGGTTGAAGTTCACTATGCAAAACTCCAGCAGCGTTATTCCAACCAATGAGTTACCGTCGATACCGGCCAAGCGCTACTTCACCATTGGTGAAGTTAGCGATTTGTGCGGTGTCAAACCTCATGTTCTGCGCTATTGGGAACAGGAGTTTACGCAGTTAAAACCGGTTAAACGCCGAGGCAATCGGCGCTACTACCAGCATCACGAAGTGCTGTTGGTGCGCCGGATACGCTCACTGCTGTACGAGCAAGGCTTCACCATCAGTGGAGCGCGTAATCAATTGGGTACGCATCTGGCTGAAGTAGGGCACTTTGATTCTGGCGAAGTCAGCCTGACTGAAGTGCGTCACGAATTGGAAGACTTGCTGGCGTGGCTGGATAATTAAGCATTTTGCCTGGGGTGCAGGAGGCCACATGGATAGAAAAATCCATGCGATGTCTTGAGGTGAAATGTAAGCTCTGTTAGAATGCATTCTCTCGGAATATGGCGCAGCCTGGTAGCGCACTTGCATGGGGTGCAAGGGGTCGCGAGTTCGAATCCCGCTATTCCGACCAAATAAAACAATGGGTTACAACTTCACGGTTGTAACCCATTTTTTATGTCTGCCGATCTTGCCTGTGCCAACTAAGACCATTCGCAGCCTAGTGCTTCAGCCTGTTGCAGCACCACTTGTACAGCTTCCTCCTGATCATCTGGCGTATATTTATATTTGCGCAGGATGCGCTTCACCATCAGGCGCAGCTTGGCGCGCACGCTTTCGCGCTGCGACCAATCCACGCTGATATTGGCGCGCAGGTTTTCGGTGAGTTCGTGGGCGATTGTTTTCAGGATTTCATCTCCCTGCATCATCACTGCGGCTTCGTTATTGGCCAGCGCATCGTAAAACTTCACTTCATCTTCAGGCAGCCCGAGCTGTTGCCCACGCAAAGCCGCATCGCGGAATTTCTTGGCCATCGCGACCAGCTCTTCCATCACCTGTGCGGTTTCAATACCGCGGTTCTGGTAGCGCTTACCCCATTCGGTGGGGTAGCCAGTCGTGCGGTGCTTTGCCAAATCGCTCTGCGGCTTTTATGGCATTAAACCAGCCTGCATCGTTAAATTGCATTGCCGCACCATTAAACTCCACTGGTATGATTTTCATGGCTATTCCCTCTTTGATTTATTGGCTTTGGCGACATATTCGGGGCTAGGCCATAGCGGACTGCCTAAGGAATATTGCGCGACTTTGCGGCGGGTTTTTCCGCGATAAAGCACTTCAGGCAATACCGTTGTTTTGATATTGAAACCCTTGCAACGCAAGTCGTGAATGCGTGCGGCGGCTTCGGGGATCGCGCAATCTGCGGTTAAATAAAACGAAATAACGGGCTGATTGCTGCGCTGATGCTGCTGCAATATATCCAGCACATCGGCGCATTGACCGCTAACAATGGGGAGCTGTGGAAAATGGCTCATTTTTTGCCCCCTTGATTGCGTGCTTGAATGCAAGCCTGCATATAGGCGTGCACTTCGGATTCAACAAAGGCGCCGGAATGCGAGCCTAGTTTGACGGGCTTGGGAAAGCTCGGATCATGGCGCGGTGACTTGGGGTTAAGGCGGTCATAAACCGCATTTTTCGATAAACCGATTAGCCCGGTAACGATGGGCATGCGTAAAAAGGTTTCAGACATGTTTGCACCTCGTAGTGCTTGGTTGAACTGTTGTGGTTCAATGATTTCGGACACCAACTTAGGTGGTAATCTCGCCACCATTAACGAGGTGTTTCATGAGCAAAGTTCGCAGGACATTTACCCCGGAATTTAAAGCCGAAGCCGCCAGTCTGGTCGTCGATCAAGGCCACACGGTGTCACAAGCCAGTAAGGCGATGAACGTCGGCGAGAACATACTGCGTCGCTGGATTAAGCAGCTGAAACAGGAAAGACAGGGCATCACGCCGCAGGCCAGAGCACTCACGCCAGACCAGCGTCGCATTCAGGAGCTCGAAGCGCGCATTGATCGGCTGGAACGGGAGAAAGCCCTGTTAAAAAAAGCCACAGCTCTCTTAATGGCGGACGAACTCAATCGTACGCGCTGGTAGACCAATTAAGTGAGCATGAACCCGTAGAAATGGTCTGCAGCACCTTCGGTATTTGCCGTTCCAGTTATTACCATTACCGGCATCGACGCCAGCATATTGATCGTGAACGGATCGAGTTGCGCGCCAAAGTACGCAATCTGTTTAAGCAAAGTCGAAATGCGGCAGGTAGCCGCAGTCTAGTCTGGATGCTGGCGGTACGAAGGCATTACGGCTGGCCGATATAAAGTGCGCCAGCTCATGCGAGAAGCCGATTTGCAGTGCAAACAGCCAGGCGCGCATCGCTACAAAGTCCACAAAGATGAACGTCCAGACATTCCGCACTTATTGCAGAGGGCGTTTAATCCGGAGCAACCGAATCAGGTCTGGTGTGGCGATATCACCTATATTTGGGCGGGTAATCGCTGGATTTATCTGGCTGTGGTGCTGGATTTGTTTGCCCGTTGCGTGGTGGGCTGGGCGCTTAGTGAGCACCCGGATGCCGAGGTAGTCAGCCGTGCGTTAGATCATGCCTGGCAACAGCGTGGCCAGCCACTGGGAGTGATATTTCACTCGGATCAGGGTAGCCAATATGGCAGTCGGTTGTTTAGGCAACGGATATGGCGCTACCAGATGCAGCAAAGCATGAGTCGGCGCGGGTGCTGTTGGGATAATGCGCCGATGGTGCGGCTATTTCGCAGTCTTAAAACAGAATGGATACCAAAGCCTGGGTATGAATCTGCAGAAGAAGCCAGGCTGGATATTGGCGTTTACCTGATGGCGTATTACAACTGGCAGCGGCCACACACCGCCAATGGCGGGCTAGCCCCTGCCATTAAGGAAAGACAACTTAATTTACTGTCCGAGAATTGTTGACCACAACATTCTCGCTTGGCTTGGCGTTGACGAGCTGTAAATGCTCAAGCTGATTGGCGGCTACTTTCTTGGGCATGATGCACCCTTCTAATGCTATGTACCCCTGTACTCTACAGCAGGGGTGCAAGAAGGGGTACAAAAGAATCGGCTGGTATAGAACGCCCTCGCACTTCTACGGACAACAAAAAACCCGCAAAGCTAGGCTGGTTGCGGGTTTCTTGACGGTCTTGGACTTCTGCGAACTCATTAGTGGTGCTCGGAGCCGGAATCGAACCGGCACACCTTGCGGCGAGAGATTTTAAGTCTCTCAATTAATTCTTTTCCGAACTTTGTTGTACTTAAGGTTAACCCATAAATGCTTTGATTTTATTGGAATATATTCCTGTATAATCCCTCGTAGTTCGATAGCTTCCGGCCTTTTTGGTTAACCCAGTGGTTGACCTAAGGCTGTGGGTTAACCAGAAGCGGGGGATATATGGCAGAAAAACTTTTATCTGCGGCAAATGTCACGAATGCCAAGCCAAAAGACAAAGTTTATACATTGGCTGACGGTGGCAATCTGTATTTGCGCGTCAAGCCAAGCGGTAGCAAAGCATGGGTATTCATTTACAAGGATGCTTACCGAAAGAATAAAATGATTACGCTTGGAGCAAGCCAAGATCACAAACTAGCTGATGCGAGGAAGTGGGCAGAAGGTTTGCGGGCGATGTTGGATAAAGACATTGATCCGCAAAATGAGCGTGCAGAACGCAAGCGCGAGGCGGTAGCTGCTCAAGGCAAAACGCTTGGCGCTTTGCTGGCTGGATATATTGGAGTCCTTAAAAAAAGAGGTGCTGCGTCGGCTAGCTCAGTCGAAAATTGTTTACAGCTACATATCCCCCTTCAGCTTAGAAACAAACCCGCCGCTGATGTTACTAAGGACGATTTGATCGAGCCTATACGTAAATTGGTAAACGCGAGTAAAGGCCGAACCGCCGCCAGATTGCGCAGCTATTTACGTACATCGTTTGAGCTGGCTTTGACTGCCCCAGATGACCCCAACGCTCCCGCTGAAATGCTTGGTTTTGGTTTGGCCGTTAATCCTGTTGATCGAATCAAAACGCTTCCTGAGTACAACAGAGCCAGCGAGCGAAGTTTAAGCCGTGAAGAGTTGGCAGAATATCAACGGCGTATTGCTTCAATCAAAAAGTCCCCTGATCTGCGAGACATACTGCGACTAGCTTTGCTATTGGGTGGTCAGCGCTTTACACAGCTAGCACAAGCTGAATTGGCGAAAGATATAGACGGGCAGCCGATTATTGTCATCATGGACAGCAAAGGCCGCCGCCAGCAGCCGCGCCGTCATGTATTGCCGCTACAAGGCGAGGCACTAGCGATTGTGCAGGCGAGGGGTAATCGCTTGTTTGGATTGGATGCCACACAAGCCGAAGCCTTTACCAAGTCCATATCCAGCAAAATCTCTCAGATTAGCAAGGCCATGATTGCTGATGAAATTACGACAGAACCATTCCGAGGCGGTGATATACGCCGGACTTGTGAAACACACCTAGCGGCAATGGGTTTTGATGAAGGCAAGCTCGCTCGTTTATTGTCGCATGGTCTTGGTGGGGTTCAGGCTAGGCATTACAACAAGCACGACTATTTGCCTGAGAACCGACAAATTCTAGCTGCGTGGGAAAATGCCCTGAGCGCAGCACCAGCCGATAATGTTATCCCGTTGCGCGTTGCAGTTTAATCGAAGTTGTCGCGCCTGCTTCGATGGATGAAATGGGAACACCTTACTCACTAGCGGTGTGCTAAAGGAAAAGCATGTTATGAAAGCCGAAGTTTTAAATCAAGTTGGGCAAGATGTCGTGGATGCTCTAGAGGCTAAAAAATTATTAGATACGATAGTAGTTCGCATAGATGGTATTACAGCACTTCTTGCAGAAGAGTTGGGAGTAACAGCGGACGAAGCTTTTTTTCGTGTAGAACAATTAAATAGGTTAACTAGAGAGATCGAGGAAAATAGGCTAGCAGCATTGAATGATGCTGTTGTGATGGCTCGATTAAAAACAATTAGCAAAGAGATCGGATTAATTATTAATTCTACAACGGCGTTGTTTAGGCTCTGTGCTGACATGTATAGCGCAATGCAAAAGTTGGTAGATCATGATTACTCTAAAGAGAACCTTGATTTTGCTAAGAGAGTGGTTGAAAGAATTAAGTTAAAAGACTATGTATCTGCTAAGTCAAGAGCTAATCGAAAAAAGGGGAGTGAGAAAGGGAGGGCCGAAAAAAACAAAGAGCGTTTAGTAGTAAAGTCCTTCCTTGAAAAAAGACCGGACTTAGTCGATAAGCCAAAAAGTTTTAAGTCTCGTGCAATTATTATTGCATACAATAATGGTGATTTTACTGCCCCGACCGATGGGCTTGATAAGAGATTTAAAGAGAGGGATGGTGATTCTTTAAGTAGGTTTGAATACCTAGAGAGATTAATTCCGTGAAAGTAGCTTAAAGACGGACGTTGACTAGTTAGCGTCCGCACACTGATTTTGTTAGTTATTAGTATCACGTCATTCCGTCACCGCACGGCAAACCCTAACAGGACTTTGAAAATGACTGATATTGTAGACCAAGGCTTAATCGCTCTCCATCAAGTCGAAACAACGACGACCATCAAGAAAACCCAAATTTACGACCTAATGGCGCGGGGACTTTTCCCGAAGCCTATCAAATTGACCCCCGAAGGCCGCCGTGTTGCATGGCTAAAATCTGAGGTACTGCAATGGGTGGCTGACCGCGTAAAAGATTCACGCAGCGCGACATAAGGGGCAGGCTATGAATAAAAAAAATGCCGCCCCATATCGAAGCAGCACTCAAACACAATTCGATTCTAAATCATTCTCCGACCGCGTGAAAGCAGCCGTTCAGGGTTGCTGGCCTGAAACGCTGCAACGCATGGGCATACCCGCCAAGTTGTTAGATGGCCGCAATCATCCTTGCCCCGCTTGTGGTGGCAAAGACCGTTTTCAATTCACGGCTAAAGGCGCTGGTGCGGAATATGGCCGTTTTGCGTGCCGTGGGCTTGATAGGCAAGGCGGTGATGGTTTTGCACTGGTGATGCACGTCTTTGGCCTGAGCTTCCCCGATGCTGTGCGAGCAGTGGCAAACGTGCTGGGTGTTGGAATTGAAGGATGCCGCGAAAATCCGCGCTATGTTCTGCCGGAAATAAAACCCGCAGTATCAGCCGTGCTGAGTGTTGATAACACGGCCAAAGTTCAAGCAGTCTTTGATTCATGCGAGCCGATCAGCCAAGACAATCACGCGTGGAAATATCTGCTATCCCGTGGCCTGAACTGGGCACACCTGCCGACCGGAGCGGATAGCCCGTTGCGCTATCACCCAGCCTTGCCGTATTGGGAAGTCATCGAGGGCAAGCACGTCAAGCTGGGCGTATTTCCGGCCTTGGTTGCCAAGATCACAAAGCCCGACGGCACAATGGCTGGCCTGCACCGAATTTACCTAAACGATGACGGTAACAAGCTGGAGCTGCCACATCCAGAAACGGGCGAGCCGTTGCCCTGCAAGAAACTACAAGCCGCCCATGATGGCGCTTTATCTGGCGCTACCTGCCAATTATCCCCGATTGATACTGATGGCCGTTTGGCGATCACTGAGGGCATAGAAACTGGGCTGGGCGTGCATCAGATGACGCTCTTGCCTGTCTTGGCATGTATAAGCGTCAGCGGCTTAAAGTCGTTTGTTGTGCCTGATGGCGTGCGTGAAGTGATTATCTATGCCGACAACGATCTACCTGACCACAAAGGCCGCAATGCTGGCAAAGATGCTGCCTACGCTCTGGCGCGTCGGCTGGTGGCTCAATTCGTCAACGTGAAGGTAATGCTGCCGCCTGTTGCTGGCACTGACTGGCTGGATGTGATGAATGCTGGTTTGAACAAGGAGGCCGCATAATGAAAAACGATATTGACCAATGCACGCTTGATTTAGCAAATCCTGATAATGCCTTGCCGTTCGAGATGCAGTCGCCCGAGCCATTTGAGCTAGACGCGCCCGCTACGCCATGGCCTGCTAATTGTTTGCCGCAAGGATTGCAGGCTGCTGTTGATTGTATTGCCGACCATGTGCAATCGCCTCAAGCATTGGCGGGAATGGCGGTTTTATCTGCCGTTGCTCACTTGTCGCAGCGTTTAGTGGATGTTGAGCGCGTAACAGGCGGCGCGATGCCGACCAGCCTGTTTGTATTGTCACTTGCTGGCAGTGGGGAGCGAAAAAGCGAGTGCTTCAGGCTTGCAACACAGCCAATCATACAGGCAGAAATCAAGGCGCGTGAGCTGCACCGCGACCAATTGGAGCAAGCAAAAAAAGCCATAGCAAGCGCAAAAGGAAAGAATGCCAAAACAGAGGCGGCGCAACAAAATTCCGTAGACCCAGACCCCCGCACTCTGTTTAGCGATACAACAATGGAAGGTATTGCCAAGGCATTTATTAACGATTCACAGCCAGCCCTGACGCTTTCTACTGATGAAGGTGGTCAATTCTTTGGTGGGCATTCTATGCAGTCAGAAACCCGCGCCAATTCGTGCGGAATGCTGACAAAGCTATTCGATGGGGGCGGCGTGGAGCGAAACCGAGCAGGCATTGATTCTGGTTCTGGTTTTCGTAGCGGGGTACGGTTTGGGGTGTTTTTGAGCGCCCAGCCCATCGTGGTGCGCGATTCTCTGAATGACCCGTTTATGCGTGGGCAAGGCTTGCTACCACGCTTCCTGCTTTCCGCGCCTGAATCGGCCATTGGTACGCGTTTCATAACTGATGAAACCCGAGGCCGCAAAGTGGCAGACAACCCAGCAATGCAACGCTATTGGGCAACAGTATCACGCATGAATCAAGAGACCGTATTGCTTGATGATGGCGGCAAGCTAACGCCCTATTGTTACCTTTTGCCGACTTGTGGCGAGGCATACCAATTGTGGGAGTCTTTCTACAACCAGACCGAGGCGAATAATCACAGCCAACTTGCCGTCACTGCCTTTCTTAGCCGTGCGGGTGAATTGGTGCGGCGTGTTGCTGCTACATTGGCCTGTTATCGTGCCTTTGATGCCAGCTCACTGAGTGGCGTTTACTCATTCTACAAGACCGAGCTGGGCGAGATAAATGCTGATGATATGCGCGGCGCGATTGCCTTGGTTGAATATTCACTGGCTGAATGGGATAGACAACTAAACAGATCAGGCTCAACTCTGAGCGAAACCGAGAAAGACGCATACGAGTTGTTGCATTGGTTGCAGAAGGGGGGTGATGAATGGCTGGCATTCACGAGGCAGCAACTTGCCCAGCGTGGTTTAAGCCGATTACGGAAAGAGTCACCCCGCCGAAACGCTGCAATTGCTGAGCTACTTAAACGGCGATTGCTGCGTGATGACGGTAAACGGTTAATCTTGGTTGAGCTGGTTGCTACTGCTACATCCGCTACTTTTGCTACATCCAGTAAGTCAGATCAAGTCATAGAAGCCTTAGAAGTAGCAGAAGTAGCAGAAGTAGCAGTAGCAATCCATGCTACCGAAAATGCAAAACCAGAAAAAGCAGCCGAGCCGCTGGCCGCACTGGATGACGCAGAGGAGTTTTAACCATGGGGCAAGCATTAGCAAAACTCGTTGGCGCTGGCCTTTGTGTCAGCATCAAGCCCGACGGCAATACTCTGATCGTAGTACCAGCTACAAAGATCACGCCCGACATTCGCCAGTACATCATCAGCCACAAGGCCGAACTATTGGCCGAGCTGAACGCAGCAAATGACGATTATCAGCGCGTGGTATTGGCCTTCCATTTGAAGAACGGCAAAGGCGGTGTATTGATAGACCCTGATGGTGTTGCCAGCGCGGTATCTGATTTGCTGGGGAGGTATGGCGAGCGGTTGGATGTGCTGGCCTTGGTTGTAACACTGCAAGGTATGGGCGAGTCTGCAAAGACTGAGGCCGCCAGATTGATTGAAAGGCTTTCGTGCCGATAATCCCAGACCCGTCTTTATGGCGGGTTTTTTTATACATCTTCTGCTTCGAATAGGGACTAGTTTCCGAACGCCTGCACTTAATTAATTGGCGGGTTGTGACCTAAGTTGGAATTGTTTTTCCGAACAGTGGAATCAATATATGAAAGCATATATCACTGCGTGAGTTTGACCGATATTTCGTTGACGTCATTGCAATGATTCACAGTGAGGCCGACTAATTTCGTTAGCCCCTAAGGCCGCTGTATAAAGTCCCGTCTGAATTATTTATCTATTTTGCAAATCTTGGGTGTAAACGAGACATCAAAGCAAACAACAATGTTTTCAGATGACTCAATGTGATTTTTTGAGGTGTTTTGCTGTAAATTATTTATGTTTTAAATGGCCATAAGGGTTGGGGAATGAATACTGTAAGAATTCTAGGATGGTGTGTTGTCTTGTTTGCAGGGCTAGTGCCATTCAATTGGTTGCGATTGCTGATTATTGGGGAGCTACCACAAGGCACTTCTATATCAATGCTGTTTATTTCAATGTTGGTTGCTTGGACTATCGCTGGAGGTATCGGCTATTTGCTAGTTCTAAATGCACGTAAAGCAGCTTTGAAGCCTGCTGCTGAGGGACGTTTTTTCTGTACGGCATGTGGCCATCAAGGTGATTCGCATACACATACCTCTGGCTCGATTGGAGTCGAAATTGTGCTTTGGATATGCTTTTTAATTCCAGGTTTGATCTATAGCATTTGGCGGCTGAGCAGTAGACACGATGCATGCACATTCTGTGGAAGTAAAAGCTTGATTCCAGCCAACTCTCCAAAGGCCGTAGCGCAAAAGCGGCAGATGGGGTTGTGAATTTTTACATGCCGAGAATATGCCCGCCACTATGGCGGGTTTTTTTACGGCCTAAGACTAATGGCACGATCGGTTATAATTGACGTAAATATACGATAAATTTTGCATAAAGGCGGCATAAATGGCTGATTTTGACGCAGTGGAAGGAGCTGTAGGCTGCACAAAACCTAAGCGCGACCGTATGCCCCCCTTAGATACCGTTTGCCGTGTTAAAAAAGAGATGGCGAAACTCTATCGAGATGCCCGCGCTGGTGCTGTGGATGTTGGCGATGCCAGCAAAATGGCTAACATGCTCAGTGTTTTGGCGCGACTAATCGAGACTAGCGAACTTGTGCAGCGAATGGAGGCATTGGAGAGAGCGGTGAAAAAATGACCAAAAATCTACTTAAACGACTGGCTGCACTCGAAATAGCAAGCGCAGGCGAACCAAGTCCGTGTTACGGTGTGTTGGTTGAATTGACGCTGGCTAAGGGCGATCCCATGCCTACAATCGACAAGTGCGACCATGCTGCGGTGACTGCGGCATTATTTGAGATATTGCCAGCATGAGTTTAAGGCGGCGCTTGCTTGAGCGTGAACGCGCAGCTGTTCCGGAAATATTGCCCTGTGTGCTAATAAAAAAAGCGCAGCAGAAAGTGGGAAAAACAAAAAAGTATGGGGGCTATTCTGGGGTATCAAGCTGTTTTGGTTAACCCAGTGGTTAACCTGAGACTGGATTTTATGAATACCCTGTCTGGGTATGCGGCTGGAAGCCTTGATTTTATTGGTGCTCGGAGCCGGAATCGAACCGGCACACCTTGCGGCGAGAGATTTTAAGTCTCTTGTGTCTACCTATTTCACCATCCGAGCAACTAGAGGCAAATCTTAACAGCCTTGCTGCAGGCTTGCTAGCCTTGCTTTACAAAAAAGCCCAGCAGTGCTGGGCTTTTAAGCTGGAGGCGGAGGCCGGAATCGAACCGGCGTAAACGGATTTGCAATCCGCGGCATAACCATTTTGCTACCCCGCCTTAAGGGGTAAAGAAAGTATTTAACAGCTACTTTCTTAAAAATTTGGAGCGGGATAAGAGGCTCGAACTCTCGACCTATACCTTGGCAAGGTATCGCTCTACCAACTGAGCTAATCCCGCATCGTACTACTTGCAGTGTTTGGAGCGGGATAAGAGGCTCGAACTCTCGACCTATACCTTGGCAAGGTATCGCTCTACCAACTGAGCTAATCCCGCATCGTACTGCTTGCAATGTTTGGAGCGGGATAAGAGGCTCGAACTCTCGACCTATACCTTGGCAAGGTATCGCTCTACCAACTGAGCTAATCCCGCATCGCATGATGCTACTTTTTACTACGCCAATGTGTGATGGAGCGGGATAAGAGGCTCGAACTCTCGACCTATACCTTGGCAAGGTATCGCTCTACCAACTGAGCTAATCCCGCATCACTTTTCTGCATTTCTGTGTGATTTGCAGAGGAGCGCAATTATGGCTAAGGCCCCCTGATGTGTCAAGCACTGAAAATGCACTTTTTGGCTAAATGTTGATTTTTTAATTAAAAATGCCGTTTTTGCTACTGAGCGAGTAGCTTGGGGCATGGTAAGATTCGCAGCTATGAATTTGGATGCCGCCATGCACTTGGCGAGCGTCGTCTTTGTCTAGTCTGATCGAGGATAGCCCTATGCCACGCGTTGTGACACTTGCCCATTACTATACCGCCCCGGAAATTCAGCAAATGGCGGATAAGGTGGGCGATAGTCTGGAATTGTCCCTGTTCGCACGCGATGCCGATGCTGACATTATTGTATTTGCCGGTGTGCGCTTTATGGCCGAAACCGCCAAAATCCTGAATCCGCATGCCACGGTGATTTTGCCCGATGCCGGCTCGACCTGTTCGCTGGTGACGCAGACCGATGTGGCTGCGCTCAAGGCATGGCGCGAGTCGTATCCCGATCATGTGCATGTGTCGTACATCAATAGCTCGGCCGAGCACAAGGCGCTGAGCGACTGGATTGTGACCAGCCGAAACGTGGACGACATCATTGCGCATCTGTACGCCGAAGGTAAAAAAGTGATTTTCTCGCCCGATTACAATATGGGCGGGTATTTGAATTATCAGCATGGTTACGAGATGCCGCTGTGGTCGGCCGTGTGTGAAGTGCATGATAAATTTAACCAGACAGCCTTGGATGAAGCCTTTGCGGCTTGCACCACCGCCAAGTATCTGATTGCGCATCCGGAAAGCCCGTTGCCGGTACTGAAGCTGGCCGATTATGTTGGCTCAACATCAGGCATGCTCAACTGGATCAAGTCGTTTGACAAAGAGCCGGATGCGGCGATCTTCGTCGCGACTGAAGACGGCATTTTGTACAATATGCGCCTAGCTCGCCCAGATCTGAATATCGAGCAAGCGCCAATTTATGCTGGTTGCCAGTGCAATTCCTGCCCGTATATGAAGATGAACACCATCGAGGCGGTCAAACGCGCGCAAGCGGGGCAGGGTACGGTGATTGATTACCTGACGAGCGCGGATATGGATGCAGCACGTTTGCCGATTGAGCGGATGCTGGAATTTTCGCAGCGCTACTACGCTTAAATGTCTAAAAGCAAACGATGAAAAAAAGCCCGCTGTTGCGGGCTATGGGTATTGCTCTGTAGGTTAATTCTAGGTTGCCCTGCAGGGCCCTACCCCTAGGCTAGTGCGGCGAGTAATTTGCCGTGAATGCCACCAAATCCACCGTTACTCATCACCAGAATCTGGTCGCCCGGCTGTGCCTCGGCCACGATGGCGGCGATCAGCGTGTCCAGCTCGGTGCAGCTTTGTGCTTTTGTTCCCAGTGGTGCGAGTGCTTCCGCTGTATCCCAGCCTAAATTCGCGCCGTAGCAAAACACCCGATCGGCGTCGGCCAAACTGCCGGGCAGCGCTTCTTTCATCGTACCCAGCTTCATTGTGTTTGAGCGTGGCTCGAGTATGGCCAGAATGCGCTGCGTGCCCACCTTCGCGCGCAGGCCTGCCACGGTGGTGGCTATCGCGGTGGGGTGGTGGGCAAAATCATCGTATACGGTAATGCCGTTGACCACGCCTTTGATTTCCATTCGGCGCTTGACGTTTTCAAACCTGCTCAACGCTTCAATCGCCACTTGCGGCGTCACGCCCACATGGCGGGCGGCGGCAATCGCAGCCAGCGCGTTGTGCGCGTTGTGTTCACCCATTAGACTCCAAACGAGGCGGCCTTGTGGCTCGCCATTGAAGATCACGTCAAAGCCATCAGGGTAGACTGCGCCCAGCGTCCAGCCCCCGCTACCCGCGAAGTGTTCAACTTCCGACCAGCAGCCACGCTCCAGCACGCGCTGCAGGCTGTCTTCCTTGCCATTCACAATCACACGGCCTTGGCCGGGAACGGTGCGCACCAGATGGTGAAATTGCGTTTCGATGGCCGAGAGGTCGGCGAAAATGTCGGCGTGATCAAATTCCAGATTATTCAAAATCACCGTGCGTGGACGGTAGTGAACGAATTTGCTGCGTTTGTCGAAAAATGCGGTGTCGTATTCGTCAGCTTCAATGACGAAAAATGGCGAGGTGCTGGCCGCATCTTGCCGCGGAGTGCCCGGAGCGCGGGCCGAGACGCCAAAGTTTTCCGGTATGCCGCCTACCAGAAAGCCCGGCGCCAAACCGGCGTCTTCCAGAATCCACGCCAGCATCGAGGTGGTCGTGGTTTTGCCGTGTGTGCCGGCCACGGCCAGCACCCATTTATCGCGCAGCAAATGCTCGCCCAGCCATTGCGGCCCCGAGGTATAGGGCAGGCCAGCATTTAAAATCGCCTCCATCAGCGGCATACCCCGCTTGACCACATTGCCGATCACAAAGAGATCGGGCTTGAGCGCAATTTGCTCGGCGCCAAAGCCTTCGATTAGCTCAATCCCCAGGCTTTCCAGCTGGGTCGACATGGGCGGATAAACATTTGCGTCGCAACCGGTCACCTTGTGACCCGCCTCGCGAGCCAGCGCGGCAATACCGCCCATAAACGTGCCACAAATACCCAGAATGTGAATATGCATAGAGTTTGATTCCGCTTGTCGAGTGCGAGCAATCGACAATATTGATTTTTCATAAAAAGAAGCATCATTGTAGCGAACTTGCTTGGCGTAGTCTGCGTCAACCCTTACAATCAATTTTCCTGTATTAGCTTTTGCTTAGGTAGCTTTCAGATGTCTTCAGCAACGCCGGTTAATCCGGTTGAAATTGCCCGTATCGCGCTCAAACGCTTGTCCGAGCGCGGATTGCCCCCTACGCCGGAGAACTACGCGCAATTTTACAACGCGATTGTCACCATTAAGGCACCTGAAAGCAAAACAGCCACCGAAATGCAGCTGGCCTGGCAGGTGCTCTACAAGCTCGATGACGCTGCCCATGAGATGGGCGAAGTGACCGACGGTCTGCTGAGCAATTTGTCCGGCTCCAGCGTTGTGATGCAAGATAGCCTAGGCAGCTTGCAGGCGGTACGTGAGGCGCACGCGGCGCAATCGGTGCCACCGGAAGAAACGCATGCCACGCTGGAAGACTTGCTCAATGTGGTGATTAGCACCACGCACAATGTCCACTCCACCGTGACGACTTCGCACGCCGATTTGCAGACGATTCGCGATTCTATCCGCCATATCGAGGAAGATCTGGCGTTTAACCGCAAAGTGCTCGAGCAAGATGCGCTGACCGGCGCACTCAACCGCCAAGGCCTCGATCATTTGCTGATGCGCGAAGTCAAACGTGCGCAGCGCAATGATTCGCGCCTGACGGCGGTGATTCTGGATCTGGACGAATTCAAAACCATCAACGATAAATTTACCCATCTGGTGGGCGATCAGGTCTTGGTGCATATGGCTAATCTGACCAAGGCTGTGTTGCGCGAGTCGGATATTCTGGTGCGCTATGGCGGCGAGGAATTTCTGATTCTGCTGGTCGATACCGACAGCAAGGGCGCGGCTTATGTGATCGACCGCTTGCGGCTGGTGACCGGGCGAACGCCGTATATGCACCATGCCAAGCGTATTGATATTCGCTTCTCGGCCGGTATGGCCCAATTGCGCAACGATGAAAACGGCCGCGCTATGGTTTTGCGTGCCGATGAAGCCCTTTACCGCGCCAAGAACAGCGGCCGCGGCAAAACCGAAATCGCCGATTAAGTCCGTTGCTGACTGATGTGTAGGCTGGATGTGTGCATAGGCCCCGGTAGATCCGGGGCTTTGTTCTATCTGGCTTAGGTCGCAAGCGCTGATCGAATGAAGCTTATTCACTTATCAGTTGCCGTCAGCGTGCCATACCTCAGGTGAGTGCCTGGTAGCCGTTGCGGATAACCAGCAGCGCGAAATACAGATACAACAGCGCCGATACAATATGGCAGCCCTGTTTAAAACGGGTGCCCAGTGTTTTGCCGCCGTGGTGCGCGCCCAGCGTAATAAAAATGGTCCACGCTACGCCGCCGATAAAAAATCCGGCCAGAAAATCCACCGTGCCCAACCAGCTGCCGTCGGTCGCCTGCGCAATCAGTGTACCACCTACTGCCGCAAACCACAGGATCGACGATGGTGAAGCCATCGCCAGCGTCAGGCCACGGCCAAACAGATGACGGCGGCTAGGCAGGGCGTGGTGCGTGGTTTCGGCCCGCGTTGCGTCACGCAGCGCCTCGCGCGCCATTTTAAACGCCAGCCACAGCAGCAAAGTGCCGCCACCGAGCCAGGTAAGCCATTGCACCCAGACAAACTGCAGCAAGAAGCTCATTCCGGCTAGCGCCAGAACGGCGTAGAACAAATCGCCAAAGCAGGAACCAAAGCCCATCCACAGCGCCGCCTTGCGGCCGTATTTGAGTGTGACATCAATCATCGCCACATTCACAATTCCGATATCGAGACACAGAGACAGCGAGAGCAAAAAGCCGGTAAAAAAAGTATCCATCGGTCAAGCTTACAGTTTGACTCATCGATACGGTATTAGGGAAGTAGATAGTTGCAAGGGTATATGGCTGTGGGTATTGCCTAAATTGATCTACAAGGCAATACCCATGCAATTGCTCTGGTCGAGCAAGCACTCGGCTAGGCCGTATTTTCAGCGCAGCGCCATCATCGCCTGTCAGTTGCGCCAGAAGGCGCGGGTGAACAGGATTAGCACCGAGAAAATCTCCAGCCGCCCCAGCAGCATAGTGAAGGTACAAACCCAGGTGGCTTTGTTGCACAAATCAGCAGCTTCACGTCGCTGGTAAAATAGCGGCATGAGCAAACCGGCATCCAACAAGTACAAAACCACAAACTGGCCAAGCTATCACGCCGCTTTGAAATCGCGTGGCGCATTGATGATTTGGCTCGATCCCGCGCTGAAATGGGCCGCTGAACCCTCGGGAAAGTGCGGATGCAACCCCACTTTCAGCGACGCTGCCATTCAATTCTGCCTCACCATCAAATGTCTATTCGGCCTCGCATTGCGCCAAGCTACTGGCATGGTTGAAAGCCTGCTGCGGCTCGCCAACTTAGATTGGAATGTGCCCGACTCCAGCACAATTTCTCGCCGACAAAAAACACTGAAAGTCATTATTCCTGCCCGCCAAAGCCAAGGCGGACTGCATTTATTAGTCGATAGCACCGACATCAAAATGCGCGGCGAAGGAGAATGGAAAACCAAGAAGCATGGCACTGAATATCGTCGGCAATGGCGCAAAGTTCACCTTGGTATTGATGCTGAAACCCTTGAAATTCGTGCGATAGAGGTGACCGACAACAAAACAGGTGATGCGCCCATGTTGCCAGAACTGATGAAGCAGATTCCGGAGTCTGAACAGATTGCAGCGATTTACGGCGATGGAGCCTACGACACCAAGGAATGCCACAATGCCATTGCCGCTCGCGGAGCGGTAGCGATCATTCCAACGCGACAGAACGCACAATTCCGAAAGGAAAATACGGCGGGTGCGCGAGCTAGAAATGAGATTTTGCGAGCGACCAAATGCTTGGGTCGGACGATCTGGAAAAAATGGTCGGGCTATCATCGGCGCAGCTTGGTGGAAACCAAAATGCGTTGTTTCAAATTATTAGGTGAGAGGGTGATGGTGCGGGGCTTTGATCGTCAGGTGGCAGAGTTGCAAGTGCGTGCTGCGATCTTAAATCGCTTCGCCCTATCGAGGTGTCTGCTGGAATTAGACCACTACAAACTGCTTGTATATTGACCAATGGTAGTATTGCCATCAATGTCACCACACTCAATGGCGTACAAACCAATCGCCGAATCCGTTTGCCCCAATTCTAATCAACAGGACCTTTTACTATGGCTATAACACGCCCAATTCATGCCATTACAGTTTTGATGACCGTACTAGCGCTAACTGCTTGTGGTGGTGGAGGGAGTGCGCAAGTTGCGTTACCCACCGCCAGCCCTGCACCACATACGGTGAAGGTTTTTTACGGGACAAATGCGTTTTTGGATTCAGATTTGACTGTTAATGGGAGGAGGAATTACCTAGAAAAGCATGGTGTCAAGGTTATTTCCTCGCAATGCTATCACTACCCAATTCCGACTGCTGACCCTATTCCCAAAACAGGCGGTGGTGGTGCGGGGCTGCCCGAGGATGACGGTACCTTATGTGGTACTGGCAATCAGTATTGCCCAATTATGGAAGGTTTTGAGATTGATGAACGTGACTACCAGAAGGCATTGGAACTCAATTTAATGACTGAAGCCCAGATTGAGTTTAAAACTCGCGGTTATTTTGTCGTGCCCTGCCCACCAAGTCCATATGCTCCGGAATAAAAAACCGATTTATGCCCTGATATAAATTGAAAACGGCCTCGGTTTTGATTCAGAGGCCGTTTTTCACTGCATGTGCTTCTAATGACGCCAGAAGGCGCGGGTGAAGAGGATCAGCACCGAGAAAATCTCCAGCCGCCCCAGCAGCATGGTGAAGGTGCAAACCCAGGTTTGAAAATCGTTCAAGCCTTGATAATTGCCTGCCGGGCCGACTTCGCCCAGCCCGGGGCCGGCATTATTGATACAGGCGATAATGGCCGAAAAGCTGCTGATAAAATCCAGCCCTGAGAGCAGCAGGATAAAGGTCAGCACCACAATGCTGGCAAAATAGATAAACACAAAACCCATCACTGAAAACAGCACCTGATTGGGGATGATTTGCCCGTTGACGCGCAGCGGATGAACGCCTTGCGGGTGTAGTAGCGATGACATTTGCCGTGAGACTTCGCGCACCTGAATCATGGTGCGGATCATTTTGATCCCGCCACCTGTCGAGCCCGCGCAGGCGCAAACGCAGGAAAGCAGCAACATCACCAGCGGGACAAAAATGGGCCAGGCCCCAAAATCAACGCTGGCAAAGCCGCAGTCGGTGGCCAGCGAGACCAGATTGAACGCTACATGCCGCAGTGCGAGCAGATAATCGGGGTAGGTTTGCTGCCAGTACAGAAAGCCCGCTAGCGCCAGCGTGCTCACTGTGATCAGCGTCAGCATGGCTTTGAATTCGCTGTCTTTCAGGTAGACCGACAGCTTGCGCCCCGACAGCGCAAAATAATGCGTGGCAAAATTGGTCGCGGCCAGCAGCATAAACACAATCAGAATGCCTTCGATCAGCGGCGAATTGAAATAACCCACGCTGGCGTCATGCGTGGAAAAACCGCCCAGACACAGCGCGGCAAATGCATGGCAGACGGCATCCAGCCAGCTCATGCCACCGGCGTATTTGAGCAGCAAGGCGCAGATCAGCGTCAGGCCCGCGTAGATCAGCCACAGATTGCGCGCCGTTTCGCGGATGCGCGGGGTGAGCTTGCTGTCTTTGATCGGGCCTGGCGTTTCGGCTTTGAATAGCTGCATACCCCCCACCCCTAATAGCGGCAAGATGGCTACAGCCAATACGATGATACCCATACCCCCTAGCCAATTGAGCAGGTGCCGCCATAGATTAATTGACGGTGGTAGATGATCCAGCCCGGTAAACACGGTGGCGCCGGTGGTGGTGAGCGCCGACATGGTTTCAAAATAAGCGTCGGTAAAGCTGGTGGCCGGGTTGTAAATGAGTAGCGGCACGGCTGCTACCGCGGGTAGCAGGCTCCAGACACCAACGACCAGTACAAAGCCATCGCGTGAACGCATTTCGCGTTTGTAGCGCTGCGTGAGCGCAATGGTGCTCAGGCTCACGAGCAGCAAGCCCGCCAGTGCGTCGATAAACGGCCATAAGCCAGCGTCCTTGCACCACCACGCGACAGCGATAGGCACAATGATTGACAGCGAAAACAGCGCCGAAACGCGGGCAAGGACATTGATGGTTGGGAGCAGGCGTTGTGACAGCGTCATTTAGAAAAACCCGATTTTGACGGCAAACAGCTGCTCAATCGCCCGGATATGCTGCTTATTGTCGATAAACACAATCACATGATCTTCGTTTTCGATTACGGTGTCGTGGTGCGCCATAATCACTTTGTCGCCACGAATCAGCGCAGCCAGATTGGCGCCTTGCGGCAGCTTGATTTCTTCCACGCGCCGCCCGATGACGCGCGAATTGTTTTTATCGCCGTGCGCAATCAGCTCGATCGCCTCGGCCTCGCCACGGCGCAGGCTGTGTACCGCGACAATATCGCCCTGGCGAACATGCGCCAGCAGTGCGCCAATCGTGGCTTGCGCCGGAGAAATAGCCACGTCGATTTTGCCGCCTTGCAACAGATCGACATAGCGCGAGCGGTTGATAATCGCGACCACTTTACGCGCGCCCATTTGCTTGGCGAGCAGGGATGACATGATATTGTCTTCGTCGTCCGAGGTGATCGCCAGAAACAGATCACAGCGATCAATCTGTTCATTGTCGAGCAGGTTTTCATCGGTGGCTTCGCCGCGCAGAATCAGTGCATTGGGCAGGTGTTCGGCCAGCCATTGCGCGCGCTCACGGTTGATTTCAATGATTTTGACCTGATAGTCGTTTTCCAGCGCCATGGCCAGCCGATAGCCGACATTGCCGCCACCGCAAATGGTGATGCGCTTGATTGCGCGTTCATTGGCGCGCAATTGCCCGATCACGGCGCGAATATCCTTGCTGGCCGCCAAAAAGAACACTTCATCGCCCACGCTCAGCGTGGTGCCGCCATCGGGCGAGATGCGCTTGTTTTTGCGGTAAATCGACACTACGCGGCAATCAATTTTGTCCAGATATTGCGCCAGCGTGGCCAGATCTTTGCCGTCCATATGCGCGCCAGCTTCGACGCGCACCGCGACCATTTTGGCGCGGCCTTGGGCAAAGTCGAGCACCTGCAGGGCTTCGGGGCATTCGACCAGCCGCGCTAGCAGATCGGTCACAATCTGCGCGGGAGTAATAATGTGGTCGATGGCAAAACCATCGTCGTTAAACAGCTCGGGACGGGCCAGCAAATCCTGATCGCGGATTCGCCCCAGCCGGGTTGGAATATTAAATAGCGTCTGGGCGATTTTGCACGCCACCATATTGAGCTCGTCTGACGGTGTCACCGCCAGCAGCAGATC
This sequence comes from Chitinibacter sp. FCG-7, assembly GCF_040047665.1. Classification (NCBI taxonomy): domain Bacteria; kingdom Pseudomonadati; phylum Pseudomonadota; class Betaproteobacteria; order Neisseriales; family Chitinibacteraceae; genus Chitinibacter; species Chitinibacter mangrovi. Next base: position 843,901 of record NZ_CP157355.1, on the reverse strand, counting down.
GGCATCGGCCGCGCCAGCGCCGGCCAGCGTCAGCGGATTGGCCGCATGGCCCTGTACGGTGCGCAAATCGAGTTTGTCGGCCAGTGGCTGCAGATTGTGCGGATTGTCGTCCACAATGGTGACGCTGTAATTTTCCCGCACCAGTTGCTCGGCCACCGAGGTGCCAACCCGGCCTGCGCCGAGAATCAGAATATTGGGCAATTTTCACTCCAGCTTGCCAGCTGCAAAAACAAAAACGCCGACGATGGGAGGCTTCGTCGGCGTGCGGTGGGCAAATTACGCTTCTTCGAGGTTGCGTAATTTGCGGGGCATTTGTATCCCCAGCTGTTTCAGTTTCCGGTACAGATGCGTGCGCTCCAGCCCGATGCGTTCAGCAACCCGGCTCATATTGCCATTTGATAGCTCGATCTGGCGCTCCAGATAAAAACGCTCGAATTGATCGCGCGCTTCGCGCAGCGGTAAATCCAGATCGATTTGCGGCAGCGGCATCGCCTGCTGGATTTCTGTGGTTGCCACTTGCGATTCGGGCGAAAGCTGCGCCAGCAGGCGGCTGACCGGCAGAATATCAATGTCGCCATCGCGGCCAGTGAGTGCCAGACTTTTGACCACATTGGCCAGCTGGTCAATATTGCCCGGCCAGTCTTGCTGGCTCAGCAGTTGCAGCGCCGATTTGGAAAAGCGGCGCACGCCCAGTTTGTTGGCGGTAACGGTTTGCGAGAGCAGGTTTTCAGCCAGCGCCGGAATATCCTCAGCGTGTTCACGCAGGGCTGGCACTGGCACAATGATTTGTGTCAGCTGACGCAGCAGCTCGGGCTCGATCTGATTGGTGAGCTGATCCAGCGGGCGCGTCGACGCGGTGATTAGCCGGATTTTGTGTTTTTCCAGCTTAGGGATCAGGTTCAGCAGGCCGGTCTGGGCCTTGCGATCGAGCCAGGCAATGTCGCGAACGAAGATCGTGCCGCCTGCCGCGCGGTTCAGCATGTCTTGTGGTGGTAGAGCCAGCTCTTCATTTGAATTGGGCGCCACAAAGCCGCCACTGGTTTTGGTCAGGTGACGTGCACACGCTTCAAAACCGGCGCCAGGTTCGCCAGTCAGGATCAGGGGCAGGGACTGGCTTGCAACTTGGTCAAGTGCCTCGCGCAGCGCATTGATTGTGCTGCTATTGCCGAGGCTCTGCAGGCCCTGCGTCGGCTTTACCGGGTTGGCCGGTTGGGCAAAAGCCCGTTTCACTGCTGCCAGCAGCTTTTGCAAGCCGATGGGTTTTTCCAGAAAATCAAGCGCGCCAATGCGGGTGGCTTCAACGGCGGTATCGACGGTGGCGTGGCCGGACATCATCACCACGGGCATGGTCAGCTGACCATTGCGCGCCCATTCCTTGAGCAGGGTGACGCCGTCAGTATCGGGCATCCAGATATCGAGCAAGACCAGCTTGGGTTCAGCTTGATTACGGTATTGGCGTGCAGCCTCAGCATTTTCAGCCAGTGCAACGCTATACCCCTCGTCCAGCAAGATTTCGGATAAAAGCTCGCGAATGCCAACTTCATCATCAACGATCAGAATTTCTTGATTAACCACTTATTGTTTCCTCCCAGAGCGGCAACTCGATCCGAACGTAAGCGCCAGTGGCATTGCCCACCTGAACCCGCCCGTGATGTTCTTCAATAATTTTTTTCACAATGGCCAAACCCAAGCCTGTTCCTTTGGTTTTTGACGTAACGTACGGCTCAAAAACGCGTGGAAGCAAGTCGGCCGGGAAGCCTTTGCCGCTATCTTCGATATAAAGACGCGCCCATTTTTCGTCTTTTTCGAGAATAAGGCAAATCTGTTTTTCTTCGGCCTCGGCAATCGCGTCCTGCGCGTTTTGCAGCAGGTTGTGAATCACCTGCCGCAAATGCGTGGCATCGCCGTTGACCATCAGCGAATCATGCACCCTGAATTCGCGAATCACCGGCGAGGCTTCGTATAAAACCAGCACTTCCTTGACCAGCTCCATAAAGTCCAGCGGCTTCTTTTTGCCCGATGGCTTGCGCGCATAATCGCGGAAGGCATCGACCATTTGTTTCAGCGCGGCGACCTGCTTGATGATGGTCTGGGTATTGCGGGTAAGGAATTCTGCGCCTGTTTGATCAAGTTTATCCACCAATTTGATTTCCATCCGCTCGGCGGAAAGCTGGATAGGTGTGAGCGGATTTTTGATCTCATGCGCCAGTCGGCGGGCAACTTCACCCCAGGCGGCATCGCGCTGCGCCGAGAGCAGCTCGGTAATGTCGTCGAAAACCAGCACATAACCGTGCAGGTCTTCTGCGTCGTCGATCATTTGCGTCAGGCGGGTGCCGCGTACCAGCAGAACGCGTTTTTCATCGGCTAGCTCGATTTGTCGCTGCCAGACTTCATCCTCGGACAAAAAGCCGTGGATGGTGTGGGCGGCAAAAGCGGTTAGTGCCGGATAGCTTTCGTTCCAGCGTGACAGCGGTTCGCCCATAATCCGTTCAGGGTCCAGCCCCAGTATGCGTAGCGCGCTTTGATTGGCCGATTGCAATTGCCATTCCTCGTCAAACGACAAAACACCGGCCGAGAGTGAGCCCAGAATGGCCTCGACATAGGCTTTGGCCTCGGCCTGTTCGGCCTGGTTTTCTTCTAGCTTGTCGCGAGCATCGGCCAACTGGCGCGTCATGCGGTTAAACGAATGCGTCAGAATACCCAGCTCGTCGCGGCTGATCACCGGGTGCTGCTGGGTGAAATCGCCTTGCGCCACCGCACGAGTCCCCGCAGCGAGCACACTCAGTGGTGCCGCCAGTTTGTCCGAGAGGTAAATCGCCAGCGCCAGCGCGCCCAGCAGTGCGATGGTAAGCGCGATAGTGAGTGTCAGGCTGTAGATCATTTTTAGCCCCTGCCGGGATTGGGCGAGCTGTTTGTAGTCGCTGCGAACCTGCTCGACCAGTTCGGCATCTTTGGCCAACTGCTCTGGTACGGGCTGCATCAGCTGCAGCAGGCGGGTGCGGTTGGCGAAATTGCCTTCCGGCAGCGGCACAATCACCCGCATCATCAGCCCGCCGTGATCGGCTTTCTCGATGCCTTTGTAGCTGCCACGTAGCGCTTCGCGAATCAGATCGCGCGAGGGCAAGTGTGGGATCAGGGCGGCAAATTCATTGCCGATATTAGCGTAAAGTTGGTTGTTGTCGTCAAACAGCGTCATTTCCTGCACGCCGGTTTGCTCGCGCAATTTGGACAGGCGCGGCAGTAGCGAGCTGGCGTTATTGTCGTGGATATCCCAGGCAATAACGCTGGCCTTGCGCTCAAGCTCGTCCAGCTGAAAATCGATGGCATTGCGGCCCAGATTCAGCCCGCGATCCAGCGCATTATCGACGCGGACATCAAACCAGGCTTCAATCGAACGATTTAGAAACTGCACCGAGAGCGTATAGACCAGCGCGCCGGGCAGCACCGCCACCAGCGCAAACATCAGCACCATGCGCAGCGTCAGGCGAGAGCCAAATACCTTGCGCTTGACGCGTTTGACCAGCCGGGTGAGGCGTGTACCAACCAGCAGTGCCATGCCGATCAGCAGAGCAATATTTAAGCCCAGTACCTGTGCGTAATATTCAGAAAACCGGGACGTATTTCCCGATGCCGTTGCCAGCAGAAATAGCAGCACGGTGGCCAGGCAGCCCAGAATCAACAGCCAGCGTTTCACTGTACCGCCTCCGAATCACCATTGCGGCGCAATTGAATATCGGACCAACCCGATTCAAGCTGCCAATTGGTATTGCCGATGGTGCTGACCTGATAGGTTTTAGGCAGCTTCGAGCTATCGAGCCGCAAACGCAGCCGCCCGGCAAAATCCTCGGCGGCGATATCGCTGCCATCCAGTACCGACCAGTTTTTGATCTGTCCCAGCGCCATCAAGGCTTCTTCTAGGCTGGCAAAGTGGCGGGCAACTCCGCCAGTTGCAATTCGATATTGTTTGGTCAATGGCTGATAGCTCAGCCTTTGTGTGAGTTGGGCATTGGGGCCGAATCCTTCAGCGACTTGCCGGTACCAGGCGTACATTCGGGGTTTGCTGAGTTTGAATTCGTAAACGAAAGGTAGGGTTAGGCCGTTTTTTAAGGCGTCTTCCAGATCGGAGTTGAGCGTGATGCTGTATTTGGCAAAGAGCTCGATGCGCGGAGGGATTACATCCGCTTCGGATTTGAGGTTCTTGATCTGCGCGGCCTGCACCTGCGAAGAGAGCAGCAATAGCAAGCTGGCGCCGATCAGGCGCCAGCACCACAAGGCCGCAGTGTTAATTGACCTTGGTAAATAATGCGTAAAAGAAACCATCATGCTCAGAATTGGGTAGCAACTGACCATCTAGCAGATCAGCCGGAATATGCTCGGAACTTAGCTCCTCGCGCCGTGCATCAGGGTGACGGCGGGCAAAGGCTTCGGCGGACAATTTATTTTCCGCCGGAAACACGGAGCACGTAGCGTACAGGAGTTTGCCGCCTGACGCTATGAGCGGCCAAAGTTCATCTAGCATATTTTCTTGTTGACGGGCGAATTCAGCAAAGTCTTCGGGACGGCGTAGCCATTTGATATCGGGGTGGCGCCGCGCTACGCCGGTGGCCGAGCACGGCACATCGGCCAGAATGCGGTCAAACGGTTTACCATCCCACCACGCGGCCGGATTGCTGGCATCGGCAGCCAGCACTTTAGCGCTTAGATTAAGGCGTGCCAGATTGTCATCGACGCGTTTGAGGCGGCCAGCGTCGGCGTCAATGGCGGTGAGTTCAACATTGGCCAATTCCAGAATATGGCCACTTTTTCCGCCCGGTGCAGCGCACGCATCCAGCACACGCATACCATCTTTAACATCAAGTAAATGCGCCGCAGCCTGCGCACCCCAGTCTTGTACCGATACCCAGCCGTCAAAGAAATGCGGCAGCGCATCGACCGGCTGAGCCTTATCCAGCTGAATGCTAAAGTCGCTCAGGCGGCGCGCGCTAATGCCGCATTCACCCAGCAGCGTCAGATACTGATCGGCATCGCAATGGCGGCGGTTAACGCGCAAGGTCATCGGCGGGTGCTGATTATTGGCCTGCAAGATTTGTTGCCACTGCTTGGGGTAGGCGTTTTTCATGTCGGTCATCCACCATTTCGGGTGGTTGAACTTGGCGCGTTCGTTCTTTTGTGCGGCGGTGACCAATTCATCTTTCTGGCGCAAAAAGCTGCGCAATACCGCATTGACCAGCCCTTTGCCTTTGCCCTGGCCAATTTTGGCCGCGACATTGACTGCGTGATCAACGATGGCATGCGCGCCTGCGCGGGTAAATTGCAATTGATACAGCGTGGTCAGCAGTAAAACCTTGAGCTCCAGCTCTTTGAGCGGTTTGCTGGCCAGCGTATTAAGCAAGGCTTCAAGCAGACCCAGGTGGCGCAGCGTGCCGTAGGCGATGTCCTGCACTGCGCCGCGCTGCTGGGGCGTGATATTCGGATTCTGGCGCCAAGTGGTACTCAGTGCTTCGGTCAGATTTTGCCCGGAGAGTACCGCATAGACGGTTTCACAGGCGAGGGTTTGCGTTACTAACATTCAGACATCCAGTGGCTTGGGTATGTCAATGAAGCCCTTTTTTAATCTGGCTTGCATCAATATACCCACATATTGTATTGCTTACTGGCCGAAAAACTGACCAATGCTTAATTCGTTGCCGCTTAAAAAAGCTTGTGCGCCCAGTCGCTTGCCGCCGGCTTTTTGCAACTCGGTGATCCGCAATGTGCCTACGCCGCAGGCAACGACAATCGCGTCTTTTTCCAGCGCCAGAATCTGCCCGGCCTGGCCTTGTCCATCGCAAACGCTGGCTTGCCAGATTTTAACGGGCTGCCCTTGCCAGCTGCTCTGTGCGCTGGGGAAGGGGTTGAAAGCGCGGATCATGCGATCAAGTTGCACGGCATCTTGCAGCCAATCGATTTGTGCTTCTTCTTTTTTTAGTTTTTCAGCGTAGGTCACGCCCGCTTCAGGCTGAGCCTGGCGCTGGGCTTGCAACTGTGGCAAATCGGCCAGCGCAGCGACGATGGCTTGCGCGCCTTGGACGGCCAGCTTGTCGTGCAAGCTGGTGGCGTTATCGGTAGGCTCAATGGCCGTGCGGTGAATCGACAGCATATCGCCGGTGTCAAGCCCGGCATCCATTTGCATAATCGTAATGCCGGTTTCTGTGTCGCCAGCCAGAATCGCCCTCTGGATCGGCGCTGCACCACGCCAGCGTGGCAACAGCGAGGCGTGAATATTCAGGCAGCCAAGGCGGGGTAGGTCGAGTACAGATTGAGGGAGTATAATCCCGTAGGCCGCAACCACCATGATGTCTGCGTCAATACCCTGCAGAGGTGCTTGCTGCTCGCTCGTGCGTAATTTTTCCGGCTGATACACGGGAATCTGGTGAGCAACAGCGACTTCCTTCACTGCTGAGGCAGTCAGCTTCATGCCGCGCCCGCTTGGGCGATCAGGTTGGGTGAGCACCAGGGTAATCTCGTGGCCAGCATCAATTAAAGCTTGCAGGGCGCTGGCGGCAAAATCAGGCGTGCCGGCAAAGATTATTTTCATAAGTCAATCACACTCGCTATCAAAAAATCGCGGGCCAGAGGCCCGCTTGGATTTACATTGCTTTGCGTTTTTTCAGCTTCTGGACAATGCGATTGAGTTTGAGGCGCGAGAGTTTTTCGACAAATACTTTGCCGTCCAGATGATCGATTTCATGCTGAACGCAAATGGCCAGCAAGCCATCGGCATCAAATTCAAATGGCTGCCCTTGCGCATTCAGTGCCTTGACCTTGATGTGCTCAGCACGCTCGACTTCTTCATAGATACCGGGCACAGACAAGCAACCTTCTTCATAGGTGGTGATGCCGTCGCGCTCTATAATTTCTGGATTGACGAGCACCAGCAGTGCGTCTTTGTTCTCCGAAATGTCGATCACGACCAGGCGTTTGTGATAATCAACCTGGGTGGCGGCAAGGCCGATGCCTGGCGCTGCGTACATGGTTTCGGCCATATCGTTAATTTGGCGTTGTAAAGCCGCATCAAATTCGGTGATTGGCTGCGCAACTGTGTGCAAACGCTCGTCGGGGTAGTGCAGAATATTAAGAATTGCCATTTTTGCTTGCTAGACCAAAAGTTTATACTGCAGAATCGGTTAAATTATTGCTTAAGCTTAATTCATCATATAGATATTTGAATAGGGCTGCATTTTACTGCTCTGATCCTATCCAAGTCGAAAATCACTTGTCGCGCCAGCGGCGAGAACTGGGCTCACACTATGCGTAAATCAATTATATCCTTTCTTTTGCTTGCCGGTTTTATCGCAGGTACCGCAACCGCTGATGAGCTCAAGCTTGCTGATAATGCACCCGACAGCTATGTGGTCGTGAAAGGCGATACTTTGTGGGATATTTCTGGCAAATTTCTGAAGCAGCCATGGCGCTGGCCGGAGATCTGGCGCTTGAACAAAGCCGAAATCAAAAACCCGCACTGGATTTACCCCGGTGATGTGATTGTACTGGGCAATTGTGATGGTAAGCCATGTTTGCGCCTGCTAAAAAACGCAAAAGCTGACGGACGTGGTGGTAATGGCAAACTTAGCCCGCGTATTCGTATTTCCAGCCTGGATGGTGATGCAACGCCAAGTATTGCCATGACGTCGATTGAGCCCTTCTTGTACAAACCGCTGATCATGGATATGGCCAGCTTCAAGGCTGCGCCGCGGATCGCTGCGGGCCCGGATAACCGCGTGATGTATACCGCTGGTGATCAAATTTATGCAGTAGGCTTGCCTGAGGCTGAGGCGGGAGAGACATTCCAAGTCTTCCGTCAGGGCAAAGAAATCATGGATCCCGACCAGCCAAAACAGCTGCTGGGGATGGAAGTCACTTATCTGGGTGACGTGCGGATCAATCGTTCCGGCGATGTTGTTACTTTGAATGTGGTGTCCAATTCCCGTGAAATCCAGATCGGCGACCGTTTGGTGAAATCTCCTGAAAGAACATTCCTGAATTATGCACCGCATTTGCCTGCTCAGGCGATGGAAGGCAAAGTAGCCTCATCGTATGCTGGTGTAGCTGACGTGGGTTCGCTGATGACGGTTGTTCTCAATAAAGGGGCTTTGGATGGGGTGGACCTTGGGACAGTATTCTTTAGCTATAAAGCGCCACGTGCGATCAAGAAAGAAGATAAAACTGAACCAGATCGCGTAACGCCACCGATCAAGAATGCCAACCTGTTCGTTTACCGCGTTTTTCCTAATCTCTCCTATGCACTGGTGCTCGATAGTACACAGCCTGTGAACGTGGGTGATGTGGTTCGTGCAGAAGCCGCTTACACGGAGGAGTAATTGCATCCTGATGAATTGCTGCTCTGGTTGCGCCTCAGTCTGGTTAATGGGCTGGGCGCGCGGGGGCAGATTCAACTTTTGCGGGCTCTGGGTGAGCCCGCGGCCATTTTTGCAGCGAACAAAAATATACTGGCGCAGTATGTTTCTCCTGTGGTGGCCGAGGCAATTCATGCGGCTGCAAGTCAAATCCCCCAGGCTCAACTTGATTTAACGCTGGACTGGCTTTCGAAAGAAGGCCATGCCATTCTGACTCTGGCCGATGAGGCTTACCCTAAAAAGCTGCTGGATTTACCCGATCCGCCAACTCTGATTTATGCCAAGGGCAATCTTGCTTTGCTGGAGCGAGCCGCCTTGAGCGTCGTCGGCAGCCGTAGTGCAAGTGTGCATGGCGTGCAAAATGCCCAAGCCTTTGCGCAACACCTCTCAGGCCAAGGAGTCTGCATCATTAGTGGCTTGGCCAGTGGGATTGATGCCGCAGCGCATCGTGGTGGGCTCGGCGCAGCTGGATCGAGTATTGCCATTGTCGGTACCGGGCTTGATCGGGTTTATCCCGCGTCCAATCGAGAGCTGGCGCATCAGCTGGCTGCTCAGGGTTTGATTTTGTCCGAGCTAGCACTGGGCTCTCCACCGAAGGCCGAGCATTTTCCGCGCCGCAACCGGATGATTGCAGCTTTAGGCCTAGGTTGCCTGGTGGTTGAGGCTGCGCTTGGCAGTGGCTCACTGATTACCGCACGGCAGGCGGTTGATTTGGGGCGTGAAGTGTTTGCCATCCCCGGCTCAATTCATTCTCCGCTCAGCAAAGGCTGCCATCACCTGATTAAAAATGGGGCCAAACTTGTCGAATCGGGTGCTGATATTTTCGAAGAACTGGCCGCGCCGCTATCTTTGTTTGCTTTGCCTGAACGCACTGCTGCAGTACCTGCCAAACCGGTCAAAATAGCGAATGATGCTGACCCAATATTAGACAAAATGGGTTGGGAGCCGCTTGATTTTGACTCACTGATTGAGCTGACTGGCTTGACTAGCGAGGCGCTGTGCGCGATTCTGTTGGGTTTGGAATTAGAAGGGCAGTTGTCTTGCTTGCCGGGTAATCGCTACCAAAGGCTGGCAGGTGCTGTAAAAAGCTGATTATGCTAGAAGTGCTGGCCTACCTTTTTGAGCAGTTTTATAACGCAGATGGCCTGCCCGATGTCTCGCAATTGGCCAAAAAATTGTCGTTGGCGGGATTTGAAGGTGAAGATATTCATGATGCGCTGGCTTGGCTGGGTGAGTTAAAGCAGATTGATGTCACTCCTTATCGCGCTCTGGATACGCATTCAGGTGCATTGCGCAGCTTGCAGCCGGTGGAACTGGCCCGATTTAGCGATGAAGCAGCCCAGTTTCTGTTTGCGCTGGATGCGGCAAAAATATTAAGTGCAGGTGAGCGCGAATTGGTGCTTGATCGTGTCTGGCGCGAGCCTGAAGGCGAAGTGAGTGCCGAGCGGATTAAACTGATTGTACTGATGGTGATTTGGCAAAAGCGTGATGCATTGTCTAATCTCCTGATCGAAGACCTCCTCTTTGGCCGCGATGGTGCTGCGCTGCATTAATTAAAGCGCCATCATCGGGCACAAAGACCATTAAAACTATTGAATCTAAATAACGGGGAACCATGCCCGCAAATCTCTTAATCGTAGAGTCGCCGTCGAAGGCGAAGACGCTGCAAAAATATTTAGGCAAAGATTTCCAGATCTTGGCCTCCTACGGTCACGTGCGCGGCCTAGTCCGTAAAAATGGTTCGGTTGATCCTGAAAACGACTTCAAGATGAAGTACCAGGTGATCGATAAAAATAAAAAACACGTTGACGCGATTTGCGAGGCGGTCGAACAAGCCGATAACGTCTACCTCGCATCCGATCCGGACCGCGAAGGGGAGGCGATTTCCTGGCATATTCTGGAAATCCTGAAAGCCAAAAAATTACTCAAGCCAGAAAAACAATTCAAGCGCGTGGTCTTTCATGAGATCACTGAAAGCGCGGTTTTGAATGCGGTAGCCAATCCGCGTGATCTGGATTTCAATCTCGTTAATGCCCAGCAGGCGCGTAGTGCGCTCGATTATCTGGTTGGCTTTAATTTGTCGCCGCTGCTGTGGCGCAAAGTGCGCACCGGCTTGTCGGCAGGCCGAGTGCAAAGCCCGGCGCTACGTCTGATCTGTGAGCGTGAAATCGAGATTCGTGCGTTTAATGCGCAGGAATACTGGACGATTCACCTTGATACCAAAAAAGGCCGCAGCAAAGTGGCCGCCAAGCTCACCACTTGGCAAGGCAAAAAACTCGATCAGTTCGATATTCCGAACGAAGCTGAGCAAACGAGCATCCTGAATGGATTAGCCGGCAAAGATGCCGTGGTGCATGCGGTTGAGAAGAAAAAGAAATCGCGTAGCCCAGCGGCCCCATTTACGACTTCGACGCTACAACAGGAATCGGTACGTAAACTGGGCTTTACCACTGATCGTGCGATGCGTACGGCGCAGTCACTCTATGAAGGGGTGAATCTGGGCGGTGAAACGGTCGGTCTGATCACCTATATGCGTACCGACTCGGTGGCCTTGTCGAACGATGCTTTGGCCGAGATTCGCGATTATATTTCGAGCAATTTCGACAAAGAATACCTGCCGAACGCGCCGATTACGTACAAAAACAAAGCTAAAAATGCGCAAGAGGCGCACGAGGCAATTCGCCCGACGTCCATCTTGCGCACGCCTGAATCGGTGAAAACCTTTCTGTCGCCCGAGCAATTCAAGCTCTACCAAATGATCTGGAAGCGCACACTGTCGTGCCAGATGACGCCGGCCAAGTTTGATACCGTTGCAGTAGATATTGCCGTTGGTGGTGCTGAGAATCTGTTCCGTGCCACGGGGCAAACTCTGGTATTCCCCGGCTTTATCGCCGTGTATCAGGAAGATGCTGATGACGTTGAAGATGACGAAGACGAAGCACGCCTGCCGGTCTTGACCGAGGGCGACGCCTTGCCAGTTGAGAAAATCTACGGCGAGCAGCACTTTACCCAACCGCCGCCACGCTTTACCGAGGCAAGCCTAGTTAAATCGCTCGAAGAATTCGGTATTGGCCGTCCTTCAACGTACGCATCGATCATTTACACGCTCAAAGATCGCGAATACGTCATTTTGGATAAAAAGCGCTTCACGCCAACCGATACCGGCGAAGTGGTGAATAAATTCCTCACCGAGCATTTCACACAATACGTTGATTACAATTTCACCGCTAAGCTCGAAGACAAACTCGATGAAATTTCAACGGGCTCGCGCGAGTGGGTGCCGGTGCTGGATGAATTCTGGAAGAAATTCCATAAGCAGTGCGAAGAAAAGCAGGCGTTGTCGCGCGCCGAAGTGACCCACGAAGCGATGGACGAAGATTGCCCGAAATGTGGCAAGCACAAATTATCGATTCGCCTAGGTCGTCGCGGCCGTTTTATTAGCTGTAGCTCGTACCCGGAATGCGATTACACGCGCAATATTGGCGATGATCCGAACGCTGCGCCGCTGGAGCCCGAAGTGGTGCCCGATCGCACTTGCCCGAAATGTGAATCGGCATTGCACATCAAGGTGGGTCGTTACGGTAAGTTTATTGGTTGCTCCAACTATCCGAAGTGCAAACACATCGAGCCGCTGGAAAAACCAAAAGACACCGGCATCGAATGCCCGGAATGTCATAAAGGCAGCCTGATCGAGCGTAAGAGCCGCTACGGCAAGATGTTCTATTCGTGCAATACCTATCCCGATTGCAAGTATGCAACGTGGAACCCGCCGGTAGCGGAGGCTTGCCCGCAGTGTAAATGGCCGATTATGACGATCAAGGTCACCAAGCGCCGTGGCACTGAAAAAGTGTGTCCACAGAAGGAGTGCGGTTACAGCGAAGTGCTGATTCCGCCTCCGGCAAAAGAGTAATTGCGCAGCCTAGCGGGAATTCGGAAGAATTCCCGTTTTACCTTGGCTTGACACAAGCTGACTATTTTTTGACCTGAGGTCTCTTTTGTCCGATTCGATTGTTTTTTCCGGTTTGGCAATGTCCGAGCAGCAAGCCTTGGGGACTTACCATACGTACTTCAATGCCTTTGACAGCGTGGTTAGTATTTTAAGTGCCGCGCATGATCCGGACTGTCTGGTGGATATGCTGCAGGTCCTGGGGCAAGCCTCGCGCAGCAGCATGACCGGTTTGTATCTGAATGACGAGCAAGGCAAGCTGGCCAAGCTGGTTGCCGCGTGGCGAGATCCTGATTGTCGCTTGCTTGAATATACTCCCACCCCGTTTTTGTCTCTGGACTATGACCAGTATGCTCTGCTGGCAGATACCCTGGCTGTGGGCATGGTGCTCAATAAGTCGCTGCTTGAGTTGCCGCTGGCCGAGCAGATGTTGCTCGCGCAGGTGGGTATACGCCAGCTGCTCTGTATTCCCTTGCTGCAAGGCGGCGAGCTGTTTGGTTTTCTGGCCTTTCTCAACGATAGCGATAGCCGTCAGCGTGACACCATCGAGCTAAGACTGCTGGCCATGCTCTCCAATCACATTGCGCAGGCGCTGGGCAAGGCCAAGCTGGAAGCCGAATCGCTGGCCAACCAGCATCGGCTGCGTGCCTTGGTCGGCGCAACGCAGGATATGGTCTTCGAGCTGGACGCGCATGGAGTAATCCGGCATGTTTGGTCAGGCCATCCGGCCTTGCCCGCCGCCGAAACCCTGCTCGACAGACCGATGGCCGCTGTGCTGCCCTATGAGCTGGCGCACGAGCTGATCCGCAGCCTGCCGCAGGTGCTGGCAGGGCAAAGCAGTAAGCAGTTCAATTGCGTCTTGCCGCAGCAGAACGTCTGTTTGCTGGTGCGCATGCAGCCCGTGGGCGTTGAGCATCAGCGCAGCGTGGTGGTCTTGCTGCAAGACGTTTCGGCGCTGATGCACGATGCTGCGCGCAAGAAAACCCTGCTCGAAACGCTGAATCTGCTCGACGAAGCGATTGTGGATGTTTTGCCCAACGGCGTGCTGACCGAGGTCACCAGCGCCTGGGGGCAGTTGCGTGCACTTGAACCGCGTGATTTAAGCGCCGAGCTGGGCCGTACGCTGTATTCCTGGGTGCACCCAGAAGATTTGAATCTGGTGACGCAGCTGATCGAGCGTCAGCTGCTCTCGCGCGAAGCCAGCTGTGTCCGTTTCCGCTTGTTGCGAGCCGATCACGACTTTATCTGGGTTGAGTTGCGTCTGATTACGCACTTTGGCCCGGATGAGCGCGCAACTGCGCTGCGAGGTGTGGTGCGTGATGTCACGGTGGCGCACTTGAATGAGCAGAATATTACGCAGATGGCGCTGTACGACGGGCTGACCCGTTTACCAAATCGCCTGCTGCTCGATACTGAAATCCACCGCGCCATTGATGAAGCCGCCCGCGCGCATCGCAAGGTGGGGTTGGGCTTTGTCGATCTGGATCATTTCAAGCAAATTAATGACGCTTTTGGCCATAAAACTGGCGATGATCTGCTTGTACTGCTCTCGCAGCGCCTGCGCGATGCCTTGCCGGATAACGCCGTGCTGGCACGCTGGGGCGGTGATGAATTTGTCGCGCTGATTCCCGATCTGGCCGATCAGCGTGAGCTGGCACAGATTGCCGAGCAATTACGCCTGTCGGCAAGGCAAAGCATGATGATCAACGGCATGGAAACCCAGCCAACGATCTCCGTCGGTTTTGCCATCTATCCCGATAATGCTGAAAGTGGCGAAGAGCTGCTCTCGGCTGCCGATCACACGATGTATCACGCCAAGCACGCCGGGCGTAATAGCGTGTGTTTCTATAGCGACATCGTGCATTTGAAAGCGCTGGGACGTGAGCATGTGGCAATTCAGTCGCGCCTGTCCAGCGCCATCCGGCATGGCGGTCTGCAGGTGTTCTATCAACCGATAGTCAATGCCCGCAGTGGCGACATTATTGCCGTTGAAGCGCTTGCGCGCTGGATGGATGACAAAAGTGGCTGGATCAGCCCTGAGCTGTTTATCCCGATGGCAGAGAAGGTTGGCCTGATTCAGGAATTGTCCGAGCAGATCATGCTGCAATCATTTGCCAAATTGCGTGAATGGCGCGAATCGGGTTTGAGCCAGAAGCTGATGATCAATGTCTCGCGCAGCCAGCTGTATTTGCCGACCTTTGTCACCACGCTGGTCGAGCGGCTGGCGAATTTCAAACTGCGCCCCAGCGATGTCATTGTGGAGATTACCGAAAGCGTCGCACTGACCGATTATGCCCGCCAGATGCGGCATTTGCGCCAGTTGAGCGACGCTGGTTTTGTGCTGGCGATTGATGATTTTGGCACCGGCTATTCATCACTGTCGCAGCTACACGATATGCCTGCCCAGATGCTCAAGGTTGATGTCTCGTTTGCCCAGCGCCTGCATACCGATGAAGGGCGGCGCGTGATGCAGGCGATTGCCCAGATGGCGCAAGGCCTGCAGCTGGATCTGGTTATCGAAGGCGTTGAAAGCCTGGAAACCGTGCGCTTTTTGCAGGGGCTGGGCGTCAACTTTATGCAGGGCTTTTACTTTAGCCAGCCTGTGCCGCCGGGGGTTGCCGAGCTATGGATGCGGCTGGGCTTGCAGGCCAAGATGTAGGGATCTAGTGCGCCGCCTGGTTGCTGAAATGGTAAGGGGCTATTTTTTGTTGCCACTTCTGATCTTTAGCAAGATCAAGGACCGTGGCCTGCACGTATCTGGCCAGCTCCGGATTGTTCGGGCTCAGCAAAATCCGGCGCTCATAGGTATTTCGGACCTGGCTGGCCACCCATAAGCTGCGGATCTGCTCGGGGGATTTTAGGCGCAGCTCTCCCCAGCTACTATTGGGGATGAAAATCACATCTACCCGCTGGCTGCGCAGTTTTTTCAAATTGCTTGGCTGATTGGGCGCATCATCCCGAATGATTTTCCCGGCCGCAATATCCGCCTCCAGTTCGCTATACCGGTGCCCTAGGATGCCGCCCAACACTTTGCCGTGCAGACTGTATGGACCGGTATAGTCCAGCGGTGCATGGCTGATTACCAGGTCGGCATCGCGAAACAGTGGCGCCGACCATAGGTAACGCTGCTGGTTTGCATCCTGAAACCAGCTCGGGCTGGACCACGGGATGAGTCCTTGCCAGTGTGGATCTTCCAGAATGAGGTCAATCCGTTTGCGCGGGGTGATCTGAATCTCGAATTGATAGCGATTTTTGCTGCGCGCGCTGAGTTCTCTGACCAACTCATGGCTTAAACCCGAGTCAGCAGACCAGAAGGGGGGTGAGTCGTACTGGGTATATACAATGACTTTCTCGCTGCCCAGGCTGATGTGGGGGCTGGCCAGCAGAAGGAGGGCAATGCAGCACTTCATGATGGACTCTCAAAACCACTGTAGCTTGTATGGTAGTCGAGAAAAGCTGAAAGCTAAATATCAATGGGGTATATGCTTGAAGTTATTTTGGTGATTGATCTTCAGTGATATACCCCTGTTATTTACTGATGCATCGGTGCCAGGATCTGGCGCAGGAACTGTTTGGCGCGCTCGGTTTGGGGCTGGGTGAAAAATGCTTCGGGTGTTGTGTCTTCCAGAATTTCGCCCTGATCCAAAAATAGAATCCGGTCGGCCACTTCGCGGGCAAAGCCCATTTCGTGCGTCACCACCATCATGGTCATTCCCGACTCGGCGAGTGACTTCATTACTTCAAGCACTTCGCCAATCATTTCCGGATCGAGCGCACTGGTTGGTTCGTCAAACAGCATGACGCGCGGATTCATCGCCAGCCCGCGCGCAATCGCCACGCGCTGCTGCTGCCCGCCCGATAAATTGCTCGGATAGGCGTCTTTTTTATGCGCCAGCCCGACACGCTCGAGTAGCTCCAGTGCTTTGGCATTGGCTTGTTCAGGCGATTGCTTCTTGACCTGGATGGGGGCCAGCGTGATGTTTTCCAATACCGACAGATGCGGATACAGATTGAAGTGCTGGAAAACAAAGCCGACTTCTTCGCGCAGTTTGTTGATATTGGTTTTCGGATTGTTGGCCTGCACGCCGTCAACCCAGATTTCGCCGTCATTAATGGCTTCCAGCTGGTTGATGGTGCGAATCAGCGTTGATTTGCCCGAGCCCGACGGGCCGCACACCACGACCACTTCACCCTGTTTGACTTCAAGGTTGAGGTTTTTTAATACATGGTGGTGCGGGCCATACCATTTATTAACTTGCTGAAAGCGGATCATGGTGGTGTCTGTATTCATCAATCAAGCCTTTGATTTTGCAATCTTCCGGGCGTCAAGCCTAGCGGGGAAATCCCTATGATTTGACCAGCGCGTTCGATAGCGCGACGTACTGCGCTACGCTCACGTTTTCCGGTCGCATACTTGGCTCGATACCCACGGTGGCCAACACCTCGTCGTTGGCGATGCCTTTCAGATTATTGCGAATGGTTTTGCGCCGCTGCGCGAAAGCGGTTTGCACCAGATTGCGCAAATGTTCTTCGTCCTTGGCCGGATGCGGCAGTACATCGTAGGGCACCATGCGCACCACGGCCGAATCAACTTTGGGCGGCGGATCGAAGCTTTCTGGCGGCACGTCAAGGATATGATCCATCAGGTAGCGATACTGCAGCATGATCGACAGGCGGCCATAATCGGTGGTGCCGGGTTCCGCCACCATACGATCGACGACTTCTTTTTGCAGCATGAAATGCATGTCGTAAATCACATCGCCAAAGCTGGCCAGATGAAATAGCAGCGGCGTGGAAATATTGTAGGGCAGATTGCCAACCAGCTTGATGCGCCCACCTGGGGCTATTTGCCGTGCTAGCGCACCAAAGTCGAACATCAACGCGTCGCAATTATGGATAACCAGTTGCTCAGGCGTGTAGCGTGCCGATAAATGTGCGACGATGTCGCGGTCGATTTCAACCACATGCAGCGTCGGGATACGCGCCATCAGCGGGATAGTCAGTGCCGCCAAGCCGGGCCCGATTTCGACAATCGCGTCTTCCTTGTGTGGGTCAACCGCATTGATAATGCTGGCAATCACGCCTTGGTCTTGCAAAAAATTTTGTCCAAAACGTTTGCGTGGAATGTGTGCCATGGTTTTGCTTCCTTGATCCACGAAGCAGGCTGCGGGCGTGAGGCCGATGTGGTCCGCGCGCGCCTGTCCGGGATGCTTTTATGAATGGGTTGATAATTCGGCGGCGAGTTGGGTGGCCGCAATCAGGCTGCCGATATCGGCTTTGCCGGTGCCAGCCAGATCGAGCGCCGTGCCGTGATCGACCGAGGTGCGGATAATCGGCAGGCCCAGTGTGATATTGATTCCGGCGCCAAAGGTGGCAAATTTGAGCACCGGCAAACCCTGATCGTGATACATCGCCAGTACCGCATCGCCCTGCGCCAGAATCGGCGGATTAAATAGCGTGTCTGCCGGTAGCGGGCCGATTAGCTTCATTCCCTCGCCGCGCAAGGCCTCGAGCACCGGAATGATGATGTCGATTTCTTCGCGTCCCATATGGCCGGATTCACCCGCGTGCGGATTCAGGCCTGCAACGATAATACGCGGCTCGGCAATGCCGAATTTGCTACGCAAATCAGTATGCAAAATACGCAAAGTGCGCGTCAAATCCGCTGTATTGAGCGCGCTCGCGACATCTTTCAGCGGCAAATGCGTGGTGGCCAGTGCCACGCGAATTGATTTTTTCTCGCTGCCATACTCGCCCGCCAGCATCATCACCACTTGTGGGGTATGTGTCTGTTCGGCAAGATATTCGGTGTGTCCAGAGAAATACCCCTGGTTGTCAGCATGAATGCCTTCGTTAATCACGCCTTTGTGGATCGGCGCAGTGACCATGGCGGCAAATTCACCGGACACACAGCCTTGCGTTGCGCGATCAAGCAAATCCAGCACGTACTGTGCATTGGCCGGATCAAGCTGGCCGGCAATGGTCGGGGTGTTAAGAGGGCAATGCAAAATCGCCACCGCGGGTGGGGGCGACTGCTGGGCATCATAGTCGGGCCAAGCTGCGATCTGACCGCAGTCCAGACCGAGTAACGCGGCACGCTGGAGTAAAAGCTGGCGATCGCCCAGAATCACTATCGGGTGGGGTATGCCGCCCAACGCCATCTGTAACGTGATGTCTGGGCCAATACCTGCAGGCTCCCCAGTGGTAATCGCCAGCGCTTGACTCAATGCCGACATTATTCGTCCTTCAGGCGAATCACAATGCGCGAGCGATCACGCAATTGGCGCAGCCAGTCGTCATATTGTTCTTCGGCTTTGCGCTGGGCCAATTCCTGGCGGATTTTAAAGCGGGCTTGCTCTTGCGTGACGTCCTGATCGCGGCGCTCAAGCACTTGAATCAGGTGAATACCGAATGGCGATTGCACCGGCATGCTGACTTCATTAATGGCCAGTGCGTCCATGGCCTCTTCAAAGGCTGGCACGGTTTCGCCCGGATTGAGCCAGCCCAGATTGCCGCCATTGCTGGCGCTGGCGTCGTCCGAGAAGGATTTGGCCATGACAGCAAAATCTTGTCCGCCCTGAATGCGATCACGCATCTGGAGCAGTTTTTGCCGCGCTTCGGTCATGGACATCACTTCATTGTTGCGGATCAGAATATGGCGTGCCCGCGTTTGCTTGACGATCACGCGCTCTTCCTGCGCCCGTTTGTTCAGCAGCTTGAACAGGTGAAACGCAACGGGTGTGCGGACAATGTCGGTGTATTCGCCCGGCTGCAGTTTGTCGAGCAGGCTGGTAAACGCCGGTGGCAAGGCAGCGCCAGGGCGCCAGCCGAGCACGCCGCCTTTGGTGGCATTGGCGTCATTCGAGTAGCTGGCTGCAACGGTGGCAAATGATTTGCCCGCTTCGATTTCCTGCCGCGCGGCCTGAATGCGGGCGCGCTTGGCGGCAATTTGCTCTGGCGTTGCGTTTTCCGGGATATTGATCTGGATTTGTGCCAACTCGTATTCCATTTTGGCTTTGCCGGCTGAAATACGCAGGTAATCGTCAATTTCTGATTCGGTCACGACTACTTTGCTATCGACTTCACGCTCTTTCAGGCGAGCCAGCAGAATTTCCTGTCGGATATTATCGCGAAATTCACGCCAGCTGATGCCATTGGCCTCCAGCTGCTTGCGAAATTCGGCGGGGGAGAGTTTATTTTGCTCGCTCAAGCGGGTAATGCTGGCTTCCAGTTGGCGATCATCGACGCGCAGGCCAGTTTTTTCGGCGTACTGCAGCTGCAGCTGATCCAGGATCATGCGATCGAGCACCTGCTGCTGCAAAATCTCTTCCGGTGGCAGCTTGACTTGCTGGCGCTCCAGATTGGCCTTGATGGTGCCGAGTTTGCGCTCCAGCTCGATCTGGGTGATGGCATTGCGATCGACCACCGCCACGACACGATCAACGGTAAGCACCTGAGCCTGCACGGTGCTGCCGAGCAAAACAGCCAGTAGAGGCAGAGTGCGCAAAGTGGAGCTGAGTTTCTTAGCTGAATTCAGAGCAAATGTCATACGGTATGCCTATTAACGCAGTTTGGGCGAAGAGTAAGTGTTGGCGTAGCCAGGAATGGATTGCCGCAACACGGAAATGGGGTTCATCCCTATCCCGGCCAATCCGCCAAGGTCGAGCAAAATAAAGTAATTTGTTTTGTACTTGCTGTCGGTGGTGACATAACGCTGCGCAGCCAGACGCAGGGCCCAGCAACCTGCATTGTATTCAAGTCCGGCCAGTGTCTCTAGCGCCTGATTGTCTTTGAGCGAGTAATTGTGGCGAGCTACGCCATACCAGCCGCCGCCCAGTGGCCATTGCCCGCTGGCATCCAGCTGCTCGGTATTGGCCGTGCGATTAACGCTGTAGCGCAGATTCAGCGTTTTGTAGGCTCCCGGTGACCAGTTGAAGTTCAGGTCGGCACGCGCGGTTTTATCGTGCCGGATATCCTGTTGCAATGTGTAGTTGGCTCGGATGTCGTAGGGTAGCTGACCGCCCAGCGTCAATAACAGATCGGACGATTTTTCCGAGTTCGATTCGCGATTTGAATCAATTCCTACCTTGGGGGATTTGAAATAAATCCTTTGCCCTAGTCCGGCATAAAAGCGCTCTACGCCGTCTTCGTCGGCAAAAATGCGTGAATTAAGCGCTAGGGTAATTTCATTCGCATCATTAATGCGGTCATTGCCCGAGTATTTATTCTCGGCAAACAGTGATGACCACGATAGATCGGTTGTGCCGCTATCGTAATTGGGTAGCTTGGACTGATCTTTGAACGGCACGTACAGGTAGTAGAGCTGAGGTTCCAGCGTTTGCAAAATCTTGCTGCCAAACAGCTCGCCTTCGCGCTCAAAGAACAGCCCGGTATTGACGCTGGCAATCGGCAACACCCGGCTTTCAGTACCCAGATCACGGCCTGATGCGCTTTCATTGCGGTAGTGCGTTGCGTGCAGACCCAGCTTGGGCGTGATAAAGCTGTAGGCATTGGCCAGCGGCAGGCTCATGCTGGGATAGATCCACGTACGATCACCCTGAATTTTTTTGTCGTGGGTGAAGCGAGTGAATTCGGCATTAATCTGCGTTTCGGTCCCGCCACCGAGCTTGGGTGAATAGCTGCCATACCACTGCGGCAAGCGCGCGTAGGGCTCATCGACTGGCGTGGTGCTACTTTGCAGCGTCTGATATTGCTGTACGCGCAAATAGCTGGACCAGTTGCTGCCGCTATACGAGAGCAAAGCGCCTTGCTCAAGATTGACTTGCGAGGCAACAGCCAGCCGGTCACTAAAATCGCTGAAATAATAATCGTCAGAGACTTTCTGGTAAGTCAGATCGAGCCGGAGCCGGTCTGCCAGCAGATGGCTATGTGAGAGTGCAACGCTGTAGCGGCGATCACTGTTTTTGCGATCATCGATGCCTTCGGCTCTGATACTGCCGGTGTAGCTGGGCTGCAGATAGCGGAACTCACCGCCGAGCATGACGCCGCGTTCGCCAAAGTAGCTCGGTGTGATCGTTGCGTCATAGTTGGGGGCAATATTCCAGTAAAAGGGCTGGCTGTACTCCAGGCCATTGCTACTGCTGTAGCCGATATTGGGCATCAGAAAGCCCGTTTTGCGCCCGCCATCGAGCGGAAAATCCATCCACGGGTAGTAGAAAACGGGTACAGATTGAAACTCCAGCCAGCCATGCCAGGCTTGACCATAGTTTTGCGTATAGTCCAGCTGCATTTCCTTGGCATGCAGATGCCAGGCATTTTGTTCGGGCGTGCAGGTGGTGATCGAACCACTCTGGATGCGGTATTTGTCCTTGCCTTCAAACAGGATTTTGACCGCTTCGCCACGCGCCAGGCCTTGCCCCATCAGATAGGTGGCGTTTTCCAGCTCGCCTTCGCGCGCGGTGACGGCAATATCAAGGCGTGTACCGGTGAGCGTGTCGCCATCCTTGTTCAGGATGACCTGATCACCCGCGTGCACCATATCGGTTTGTTGCTGGTATTTGACCCAGTCGGACTTCACCTCCAGCGTATCGCGGTTGATGATGACATTGCCCTTGGCCTCGGTGTAATCGCCTTCCTGCACATTGGCCTGATCCGCTTCGATAAAAATCGGCGGTTCGGGCGTGCTCTGCGGCGTTTGTGCCACGGCAAAGCCGGGCAAGATCGCGAGCGAAAGCTTTAAAATTGTGAGGTGAAATGGTGGTGAATGATGCACCCGCATGTGGCCTTGTTCAGCTAACTGGTAGAATTGCGTGATATTAGCAGATTTGAGAGTAATTCTTCCTATGAACAGACAAGAACAAATTACCAACTGGTTGCAAGCCGAGCAAGGTAGTGCCCCCGTTTCGCTGGCGATTGCCGCTGCGGACGCCAGTGTGCGTCAATACTGGCGCGCCAGCTGGGACGATCGCAGCCTGATCGTGATGGATTTTGACCCGGCCAGCTTTGACGTGCAGCCGTTTTTGGCGCGCCAGGCGCAATTAGCGGGTGCTGGCGCTGCCGTGCCTGCGCTGCTGGGGCAAGCGCTGGCATTGGGCTTGGTGGCACTGGAAGACCTAGGTGATGCCACGCTGGCCAGTGTGTTGGACGAAGAGAATGCCAAGGGGTGGTATCTGCGTGCAATCCATGATCTGGTTCAGCTGCAGGCACATACCCTCGATGAAGGCCTGCCATTGTTTGATGGCGCCTTTGTCCAGCGCGAGCTCGATATCTGTCGGGAATGGTATTTCGGCCAGCAATTCAATACCGAGCTGGCGGGTAAAGAGCTGGCAGTCTGGGAGCGCTCATGTGCGCTGATTACGCAGGAAGTGTTGCAACAACCGACGGTCTTTATGCATCGCGATTATCATTCGCGCAATTTGATGGTGAAAGACGATCAGCTGCGCCTGATCGATTTTCAGGACGCAGTGAAAGGCCCGATTGCTTACGACTTGGTATCGTTGTTGCGTGATGCTTATGTCACTTGGAACGAGGCCTTTGTGCTTGATCTGGCGATTCGCTACTGGGAAATGGCGCGTGACGCCGGTTTGCCGGTGCACGAAGACTTTTCCGATTTTTACCGCGCCTTCGAGTGGGCTGGCTTGCAACGCCATATCAAAATCCTTGGCCTGTTTGCCCGCCTGAATTACCGCGACGGTAAAGCACAATATCTGGCCGATCAGCCACGCGTATTTGAATATGTGCGTCAGGTCTGTTTGCGTTACCGCGAACTAACGCCGCTAGGCCGTTTGCTGCTTAATTTGCATGGTACGCCGGTAGAAACCGGATTCAGTTTTTGATTGACTGAACGGAGAGGGGAGGCGTGAAGGAGAATGTCACGCCGCTCTTCACGCCTTACCTCTAACACCTCACTCCTCACACCCTATGAAAGCCATGATTCTGGCCGCTGGCCGTGGCGAGCGCATGCGCCCGCTGACTGATGTAACACCCAAACCTTTGCTCGATGTTGCCGGAACGCCCTTAATCGGTTGGCATCTTAAGCGTCTGGTCGCCGCCGGGATTGAGCAGATTGTGATCAATCACGCGTGGCTGGGGCAGCAGATTGAAGACACGCTGCAGGACGGTGCGGCCTACGGCGCTCAAATTCAATATTCGGCGGAAACGAGTGCGCTGGAAACCGCGGGCGGGATTGCCACTGCATTGCCACTCTTGGGTAATACGCCATTTCTGGTCGTGAACGGTGATGTATTTACCGATATCGACTTTGCACAAGCGCCGCTGCAGACGCTAGAGCAGGGCATGCTGGCGCATCTAATTCTGGTGCCCAATCCGCCGCAACATTCGGCGGGCGACTTTGCGCTGCTTGACGGGAAAGCGGCGGTCGATGGCGAGCAAAAATACACTTTTAGCGGCGTTGGTCTTTATCACCCAGCGCTGTTTGCCGATACGCCGCCGCAGCAAGCCGCAAAGCTGGCGCCGCTATTGCGCGAGGCGATGGCGCAAGGCCGGGTGAGTGCTTCTTTGCATACCGGCACATGGCTGGATGTTGGCACGGTTGAACGGCTGGCTCTGGCGCGTGAGCGTGCTGCGCTGATCAACTTGCCGTAATAAAAAGCAAAATCCGGGACGGGAAAAAGTGCATTGAATTATGCTGCACCGCAGCGTAGATTAAGAGATATCGCCAGCGGGGAGTCACACAATGTCAGTCTTGCCTGAAACCATTTTTTCCCAGTTTTACGCCGATCAACAGCAGCGCTTCGAGCTGCTGCAACACCAGTTGCGTCAGACTTTTGATCCCTTTGGTCTGGGTGAAACTACGCTCAAAGCGCAAAAGGCCTGGCTGCGCCACCCGGACAAGCTCTATCAGGCCTACACCAGCTACGCCAATGATCTGCTGCGCCTGCAAGGTTTTACCTTGCGCCGCTACTGGGGCGAGCCCGACACCGACGTGATCCCGCCGCATCCCGATGATCCGCGCTTTGCCGATCCGATCTGGTGCGACTCGCCGTTCTGGGACAGCCTGAAAGAATGGTATTTGCTCAATACGCGCTGGCTGCAAAACAATCTCTACGCCACCCCGGATTTGTGCGAACAGGAGCGCAGTATTTCGGCCTTCTGGTTGCGCCAGGTGCTCAACGCCATGGCGCCAACCAATTTCCTGCTGACCAACCCCACTGCACTGGCTACGGCGCTGGAAAGCCGGGGTGTCAGTCTGGTCAAGGGGCTGGATAATTTCATGCGCGACATGGCCAATAGCGATATCGCGATGACCGATCTGGACGCGTTTACCGTCGGCGAAAACCTGGCCACCACTGAAGGTGCCGTGGTGTATCGCGGTCAACTCCTTGAAGTGATTCACTATGAGGCCAATACCCCCACCGTGCATCAGGTGCCGCTGGTGCTGGTGTCACCGTGGATCAATAAATATTATGTGCTCGATCTGAACCCGCAGAAAAGCATCATCAAATATCTGGTCGATCAGGGTTTTTCTGTGTTTGTCACTAGCTGGAAAAACCCCGACAGCAGCATGGCCGAGGTGAGCTTTGATGATTATCTGACCGATGGTGTGGCGCAAATTATCGATGTGGCGCTGGAAATCAGCGGCAGCGACAAGGTCAATCTGCTGGGGTACTGCATTGGCGGCACGCTGATCACGACGTATCTGGCGTGGGCCAATCGCGCTGCGGCGGCGGGGGCGATCAAAACCGTCCCTGTCGAGTCGGCAACACTGTTGACCACGCTGACCGACTTTGAACGCCCCGGCGATATTGAAGTGTTTATCGACGAAGACGGGCTCGATTTTATTGATACGGTCATGGAGAAAAAAGGCTATCTGGACGGCAAGGAAATGGCAGCGAGTTTCCGTTTGCTGCGCTCCAACAGCCTGATCTGGAATTACTGGGCGGGCAACTATCTGATGGGTGAAACGCCGATGGCGTTTGACGTGCTGTACTGGAATATGGACACCACACGGATGCCGAAAAAAATGCACCGCAGCTATCTGCGCGATCTGTACTGGTCGAATAAACTCGTACAGCCCGACGCGCTGGTGCTGGCTGGTCAACCCATCGATCTGGCGCAAATTACCCAGCCTATCTTTATGGTCAGCGCCGAAGAGGACCATATCGCGCCGTGGAAGCAAACCTTCACGCTGGCAGATAGGGTCTCTGGGCCGGTGCAATTTACGCTCTCCACCTCCGGCCATATTATCGGCATCATCAATCCGCCGGGGCCCAAATGTAAACGCAGCTTCTGGCAGGGCGAGCCTGTTGCAGGGCAGGACGCCGACGCGTGGTTGCAGGATAAAACACAGGTGGCAGGCTCATGGTGGCCCAACTGGGTGGAATGGCTGCGCCCGTATTCGGGCGCGCAGGTCAAACCCAAACTCTCCAGCCGCAAATATGCCAAACTGTGCACAGCGCCGGGCACCTATGTGCTGGAATAAGCCTGACCAGCACCCATGATTCTTTGTTTTTAAGCAACATCACCGACACGCCAGTATTTTACAATGCTGGCGTGTAGTTTTTTTTTAATCCCCTATGCCACTAGCTCTTGGCTCAGGGATAATGCAGAACAATTTTCTCCTTGAGTTTTGCAGGCTGGCCTGGCAAGAAAGCAAGGGATTCGTTTTCACACAATAAGGAATACAGTGATGGCAGCAACGCGTACTGATTTAGCAAATGCAATCCGCGCACTGGCGATGGACGCTGTGCAAAAAGCCAATTCCGGCCACCCGGGCGCACCGATGGGCATGGCGGAAATTGGTCTGGCTTTGTGGGGCGACAATATGCGCTTTAACCCGCAAAACCCGGCCTGGGCCAACCGCGACCGCTTTGTATTGTCCAACGGCCACGGCTCAATGCTGCAATACGCGCTATTGCACCTCACAGGTTACGACGTTTCAATCGACGACATTAAAAACTTCCGTCAATTCCATTCCAAAACCCCAGGTCACCCTGAGGTTCATTACACGCCGGGCGTAGAAACGACAACTGGCCCGCTGGGCCAGGGTATCACCAACGCCGTGGGCTTTGCGCTGGCAGAAAAACTGCTGGCGGCGCAATTTAACAAGCCAGGCTTGGACATCGTTGACCATTACACTTATGTCTTCATGGGCGACGGTTGCCTGATGGAAGGCATCTCGCACGAAGCGTGCGCACTGGCTGGCACTTGGGGCTTGGGCAAACTGGTGGCGTTCTGGGACGATAACGGTATTTCGATCGACGGCCACGTTGAAGGCTGGTTTACCGACGACACACCAAAACGTTTCGAATCTTACGGCTGGCACGTGATTGCCGGTGTTGACGGCCATGACGTTGATGCGTTGAACGCTGCGATTGCTGCGGCCAAAGCCGAAACTGGCAAACCAACGCTGATCTGCTGCAAAACCATCATTGGTAAAGGCTCACCTAACAAAGCCGCCAGCCATGATTGCCACGGCGCACCACTGGGCGACGCTGAAATCGCACTGACTCGCGAAGCCATCGGCTGGCCACACGCACCATTTGAAATCCCTGCTGATGTGTACGCAGGCTGGGATAAAAAAGCGGCTGGCGCTGCGGCGGAAGCTGAATGGAATGCACTGTTTGCCAAATACGCCGCGCAATATCCAAGCGACGCCGCCGAATTTAGCCGCCGCATGAAAGGCGACTTGCCAGCAAACTGGAACGACATCGTGAAAGCCGCTGTTGCAGACGCCAATGGCAAGGCCGAAACCATCGCTACCCGTAAAGCCAGCCAGAATGCTTTGTCGGCGCTGTGCCCACAATTGCCGGAAATGCTCGGCGGTTCGGCTGACTTGACCGGCTCTAATCTGACCAACTGGAAAGGCTCAACGAGCTTGAAAGTCGAAGGTGGCCAGGACGGTTCCAAAACCCTAAGTGGCAATCACATCAGCTACGGCGTGCGCGAATTCGGTATGAGCGCCATCCAGAACGGTATCGTTCTGCACGGCGGTTTCCGCCCATTCGGTGGCACATTCCTGATGTTCTGCGAATACGCGCTCAATGCGCTGCGTATGTCGGCGTTGATGAAGACCAACAATATCTTCGTATACACGCACGACTCGATCGGTCTGGGTGAAGATGGCCCAACACACCAGCCGGTTGAGCAATTGCAAACGCTGCGTTGCATCCCGAATATGAACACTTGGCGTCCGGCTGACACTGTTGAATCAGTGGTGGCTTGGGCTGCGGCAATTGGCGAGCGTACCACGCCATCGTCACTGGTTTTTACTCGTCAAAACCTGCAATTCCAGGCGCGTAGCGAGCAGCAATTGGCCGACATCGCCAAGGGTGGCTATGTCTTGGTTGACGCGGCTAATCCGCAGCTGGTGATTCTGGCGACAGGTTCCGAAGTGGATCTGGCCGTGAAAGCCGCCGCCACGCTTAAAGAAGAAGGCGTCGCCGTTCGCGTGGTTTCAATGCCAAGCACCAATGTGTTCGACAAACAGGATGCAGCGTACAAGGCATCGGTATTGCCAGCGGGCGTACCACGTCTGGCTGTAGAAGCCGCGACCAGCGACTTCTGGCGCAAATACGTTGGCCTTGAAGGCGATGTGATCGGTATGGATACCTTTGGCGAATCAGCGCCAGCAGGCCAGCTGTTTGCTCACTTCGGCTTCACCGTGGATAACGTCGTTGCCCGTGCCAAAGCTTTGCTGAAATAAGCTTCGCGGAAGCTAGCAATAAAAACGCCGCAGATTGAATCTGCGGCGTTTTTTTATGCTGCTGGGTATATCCATCTAGCTCTTTTCTATGCTGCTCTCTATAGCATTACCTGGTGCAGGTATTAGGCGAGTCAGGATGGAGAATAGCGGCGGGTTGAGCAGGATGGAGATCAGCGCGCCAGCAATAATCAGCGCGTTCGCATCGCTATTGAGCAGCCCCAGCGACATCCCCACGGTGGCCAGAATAAACGAGAATTCGCCAATTTGCGCCAAGCTGGCTGAAATCGTCCCGGCCACGCGATGGCTATAGCCGTAAGCGCGCACAATTGCCCACGCTGCCAGCGATTTGCCGATCACAATCACTAGCACCGTGCCAAGCAGCGCCAGCGGCTGCTGCACAATAATGCGCGGGTCAAACAGCATGCCGACCGAGACAAAAAACAGTACGGCAAAGGCATCACGCAGCGGCAATGATTCCTCGGCGGCGCGGTGGCTAAATTCTGATTCGGCCAGCACCATCCCGGCGAAAAACGCCCCCAGCGCAAACGAGACGCCAAACAGATGCGAAGCGCCGTACGCCACGCCCAGCGCAATCGCTAAGACGCCCAGGCGAAATAGCTCACGGCTGCCGGTCCAGACGGTTTTTTCCAGTATCCACGGAATCACGCGACGGCCAATAATCAGCATAAAGACAACAAAAGCGCCCACTTTGGCCAGCGTAATGCCCAGGAGTTTGAATAGATTCTGCTCGCCAGTGTCATAAGGATTATGCCCGCCGAGCAAGCCTGCCAGCGCAGGCAGCAAGACCAGAATCAGCACCATGGCCAGATCTTCGACAATCAGCCAGCCAATCGCAATCCGGCCTTCGTCGGTTTGCTCCAGATCGTATTTCTGCAAAGCCTTGAGCAATACCACCGTACTAGCCACCGATAGCGATAAGCCAAATACCAGCCCGTTACCCCACGGCCAGCCCATCATCCAGGCCAGCGCCATGCCCAGCAGCGTGGCGATCGTAATCTGTATCACCGCACCGGGAATCGCGATGCGCTTCACGCTCATCAGGTCTTTGAGCGAAAAATGCAGGCCCACACCAAACATCAGCAAAATCACGCCCACTTCGGCCAGCTCGGTGGCCAAGGCCTGATTGGCCAGCGGCCCCGGCGTAAATGGGCCAATCACAATCCCGGCAAACAGATAACCAATCAGCGGCGGCATGCGGCAGCGCTGTGCCAGCATCCCGAACAAATAGGCCAATCCCAAGCCCAGCACCAGGGTGGTGAGTAGTGGGGTGTCATGATGCATCGTCGCTCCTTGTGAAGGTTGAAAAGGGGGCTAATTCAGCCGCGCGTCAGTACGACCCAAGCTCATTGTATTCGTTCACACCTGATTTGGCGCGATAAAAGGCCGCCGCTTGATGTTGGCATATTTACTTTACAGGCTCGCGGCTCAGTTTTTTGAGCTTGGCGCGCAAGCGGGTACAATGGCGCTTTTGGCTTGATGCGCTTGCCCGCATTGGCCCGCACCGATTCAGCTCTAGGCGCTTTCAATGACCCAAACGACTGCAACTCCAACCCTCGCAAACCTCACCATTTCTCAACTGCTGGCGCAACGCGTCGAAGCTGCACTGGCAGCTGCGGGCGCCGCTGGCGCGCCTGCCGTGATCCAGCCCTCTGGCAAACCCGAGTTTGGCGATTTTCAAGCCAATGGCGTGATGGGCGCAGCCAAAGCCGCCAAAACCAATCCGCGCGAGCTGGCGGCCAAAGTCGTTGCTGCACTGGATTTGGCTGGCATCGCCGACCAAGTCGAAATCGCCGGCCCCGGCTTTATCAATATTCACCTCGCGCCGTCTTTCCTCGCGCAGCGCCTCGACGCTGCACG
The DNA here is from genome assembly GCF_040047665.1 of Chitinibacter sp. FCG-7. Classification (NCBI taxonomy): domain Bacteria; kingdom Pseudomonadati; phylum Pseudomonadota; class Betaproteobacteria; order Neisseriales; family Chitinibacteraceae; genus Chitinibacter; species Chitinibacter mangrovi. Next base: position 814,056 of record NZ_CP157355.1, on the reverse strand, counting down.
TAGCGACGATGCGCTGGGCATTATCAAGCCTGCATCGCAAAAAGTGATGGTCGAATATTCATCGCCGAATCTGGCCAAAGAAATGCACGTCGGCCATTTGCGCTCAACAATTATTGGTGACGCAATTGCGCGTGTTCTGGCTTTCGCGGGTCACGACGTACAGCGCTGCAACCACGTTGGCGATTGGGGTACGCAGTTCGGCATGCTGGTGGCGTATCTGGTTGAAACGCGTAAATCGGGCGACGCCGATCTGGAATTGGCCGATCTGGAAAACTTCTACCGCAAATCGAAAGTGCGTTTTGACGAAGACGCCGCGTTTGCCGATACCGCACGTCAGTACGTGGTGAAGTTGCAAGGCGGTGACGCCGAAGTGCTCGCGCTGTGGAAGCAGTTTGTAGAAGTGTCTATGCATCATTGCCAGGCGGTGTACGACAAACTGGGCGTCGGTCTTGATCTGGCTGCGGTGCGCGGCGAATCAGCCTACAACGACGACTTGCCGGTGGTCGTATCTGATCTAAAAGCCGCAGGTTTGCTTGAAGAGAGTCAGGGCGCGCAAGTCGTTTTCCTGCCGGAATTCAAAAATCCGGAAGGCGAAGCGCAAGCGATGATTATCCAGAAAAAAGACGGCGGCTATTTGTACGCCACCACCGATCTGGCTGCAATCCGCTACCGTCATCGCAGCCTCGACTTGAAACGCGTCGTGTATGTGGTTGACGCGCGCCAAAGCCTGCACTTTCAGCAATTGTTTACGCTGAGCCGCAAAGCGGGTTTCGCGCCCGCCGACATGGCACTGGAGCACGTCGCGTTTGGCACGATGATGGGCGAAGACGGCAAGCCGTTCAAAACCCGCTCGGGCGACACGGTCAAACTCGTTGAGTTGCTCGACGAAGCCGTAGAGCGGGCGTATATGCTGGTAAGCCAGAAAAACCCTGATCTAGCGGAAGATACCCGCCGCAGTATCGCCCAAGCGGTCGGCATCGGCGCGGTGAAATACGCCGATCTATCAAAAAATCGCACCAGCGATTACATCTTCAACTGGGACACGATGCTGGCCTTCGAAGGCAACACCGCGCCGTATCTGCAATACAGCTATACGCGCGTGGCGTCGGTCTTCCGCAAAGTGGGTGAGTTTGATTCGAGCGCAGCGATTGTGATTGCCGAGCCAGCTGAGAAGCAACTTGCACTGCAATTGGCGCAATTTGACGAAGTGATCGCCTTCGTCTCCGACACCTGCCAGCCGCATCAACTGTGTGCGTATTTGTTTAATCTCGCGCAGCAATTCTCGCGCTTCTACGAAGCCTGCCCGATCTTGTCCGCCGAGGGCGCAGTGCGCGATAGCCGTTTGGCGTTGGCGGCATTGACGGCACGGACGATGAAGACGGGGTTGAGTTTGTTGGGGATTGCGGTGTTGGAAGAGATGTAATTGATCTAAATTAAAAAAGCGACCGGAAGGTCGCTTTTTTGGTTTTTAATAGGCAGGGTGTGAAATGGATAAAGTCGTTTCAATCTTTTTAAATTTTGATTCTTTGGGGGTGTTTTTTTATTTAGCCTTTATTGGCGTCAACGGTTGCCTCTGTTATTTCCTGTATCTCCAAGATCGCTCATTATATCGATGGGGTGATTTTTGTTGGTCGCGACTTGGCTTGGCTATTGCTTGTTGGGTGTTTTCTAGTGTAGGGATTTATTTATCATTTGTTATTGTACTACCCATTTTTGCTTGGGCATGGTTGCTGGTGATGACTGGTTTTTGGCTAATAAATAAACCCATGGGACGCACTTTTGCGTTGATCGGTTTATTTTTGGGTTGTATTTGTTTTTTGTTAATAACAGCCCCGTTCTTATGGTTTTTGATGTCAATCAATGAAACGAATTGGTCTCGTTATTTTCTGGTATTTGTTCCTATGATGTATGCGTTGCCCGCAATTATTTTGGCTGTATTCCTGGCGCGGTTTCATTATTTTGAGTTGGCTGATTATTCTGACTAATTTATGCCAGAGCCGTAGGGTAATGGGATGGACTCCTTCCTCCTGATACGGCATCGATGTGCCAGACTGGAAGCGTCAACAAACAGCCGTGTAGGGCGGGTTGGCTTTATCAACCCGCGCTGAACTGCACTTGGATTAATCGCCATATTGGCGGGTTACGCCTGCGGCGAACCCGCCCTACATTTCTTGGTTTTATGCGCCGTTGGCGCGATGTTTTCAATGCGCGTTCCGCCGCGCGGACGGGCAGGGGTATTTGCTTCTGCAAATACCCCTGCACCCCAAAGCAGCCCCCGGCATCCGCGTCCCGCTACGCGGGATACCCTCGCTGCGGACGGATCGAGGCGGCGGTTGCGCTTAACAAAACAGCCGTGTAGGGCGGGTCTTGACCCGCGCTGAACTGCAATTTGGATCTATCGCCATAATGGCGGGTTACGCCTGCGGCTAACCCGCCCTACGTTTGTTGACCTGTTTTATGCGCCGTTGGCGCGATGTTTTCGATGCGCGTTCCGCCGCGCGGACGGGCAGGGGTATTTGCTTCTGCAAATACCCCTGCACCCCAAAGCAGCCCCCGGCATCTGCGTCCCGCTGCGCGGGATGCCCTCGCTGCGGACGGATCGAGGCGGCGGTTGCGCTTAACAAAACAGGCGCAACCGAAACCCCGCCCCGCCCGTTCCTCGCTCGGCGCAGCTGCAGGGGAATTGGTGCTGACCAACCATTGCGGTATATACATGCCTAGGTGTTGCTCTGTAGGCCAATTATGATCTAGCTTTGCTAGATATACCTGTAGGGTCGGCTTTAGCCGACCTTTTTATTCGCGCTTGGTCGGCTGAAGCCGACCCTACAACTGCTGCCGATTAGAACGGATTGCCCGTGGAGACGCGCCGCTTGAAAAAGTCATGGCGAGGTTTTAAGCCGCGTCGTGTTTGAGCGTCGCGACGTTAGCGCGACGCGAGTTGTAGCGGCGCCTCGCCATGGCTTTTTCAAGCGGGGTTTCGCGGCGATCGGGCGCGCTGGGGTTGCAAGGGGAGGGGCAAGACCTCCCCTTGCTCGTTAGGCGGGCGAAACCGCCGGTTTACCGCCTGCGTAGCAGGCTATGCAATGGTAGAACTGTAAGCAAAGCTACTACCTGCCCGCGCGGCGGAACGCGCATCTAAACAGTCGCGGCGCAGCCGCATAAAACCTGATTTGTTCGTCCAGTGGCCGAAACCGCCGATTCACCGCCTGCGCCAGCAAGCTATGCAATGCAAGAATAGCAATCCCGCTAGGGTGCAATTAGCTGCGCTCAGTGCACCCTACAATGCAGTAGCGGCGGATTATCCACCCATTGATTGATCGATATACCTGCCTAGGTGTTGCCCTAAAGCCCATTTCTGTATTTAATTTGCTTGCTATACCCCTGCATTGCCGGACGCTGCGGCGATGATTGCCGCCGCCCAAGCGTTCGCCCACTGCAAAGCCGGCGAATTCGCTTGCCGGGCTTATAAGATCACTCAATATTCAACTTCAACCATGAGTCCTGCTGCATGGAACACAATCTGCCGCTGATTTCTATTCTGGCCGTTGGCTTTGGTGCCGCGCTGGTGCTGGGGTTTATTGCCGAGCGCATCAAATTGCCCGCTTTGCTGGGCTATCTGGTGGCCGGTATTTTGATTGGTCCGGCCACGCCCGGCTTTGTCGCCGATACGCATCTGGCGTCGCAGCTGGCCGAAGTGGGCGTGATGCTGCTGATGTTTGGCGTGGGGCTGCATTTTTCACTGGGCGATCTGATGGCGGTCAAGCGCATTGCCGTGCCTGGCGCGGTGTTGCAGATGAGTTTTGCCACGCTGCTGGGTATGGCGCTGAGCTGGTGGTGGGGCTGGAGCTGGGGCACCGGGCTGGTGTTTGGCTTATCGCTATCTTGTGCCAGTACGGTGGTGCTGCTCAAGGCGCTGGAGCACCGTGGCGTGCTCGATAGCCTCAATGGCCGCATTGCCGTTGGCTGGCTGATTGTGGAAGACCTTGCCACCGTAATGGTGTTGGTGTTGCTGCCGCCGCTGGCGGGCGTGCTGGGCGGCACCGAGCAAAGCACGGCTGCGGCGGCGCAGCCGATCTGGCAAAGCATAGCCATGGTGTTGCTGCAGATTGGCGCTTTTATTGCGCTGATGCTGATTGCCGGGCGGCGGGTCTTGCCTTGGCTGCTGTGGCAGGTGTCCAGCACTGGCTCGCGCGAGCTGTTTACTTTGTCGGTGATCGCCTGCGCGATTGGCATCGCCTATGGCGCGGCGCAGCTGTTTCATGTGTCGTTCGCGCTGGGCGCGTTTTTTGCCGGGATGGTGATGCGCGAATCCAAGCTGAGCCACCGCGCCGCCGAAGAATCGCTGCCGCTGCGCGATGCGTTCTCGGTGCTGTTTTTTGTTTCGGTCGGCATGTTGTTCGAGCCGAGTGTTTTTGTCGATCATCCGTGGCGCGTGCTGGGCGTGGTGGCGATTATTATTTTTGGCAAATCGCTGATCGCCCTGGCGCTGGTGCTGGCGTTCCGCTACCCGCTCAATACCGCGCTCACTGTGTCGATCAGTCTGGCGCAGATTGGCGAGTTTTCCTTTATCCTGGGTGGGCTGGGTGTGTCATTGGGGCTGCTGCCGACGGTACCGGCATGAGCCTGATTTTGGCCAGTGCGCTGATCTCGATTGCGCTCAATCCCTTGCTATTTTCCATGGTTGAGCCGATCCGCAAGCTCATTTTGGCTCGCTCGGCGTTTGCCCGCCGCTGCGACGCCCGAACCGATCCGTTTGCCGAATTGCCGATGACAACCGATCGCAAGTATCTGGCCAAACAGGTGGTGCTGGTCGGCTACGGGCGCGTTGGCTCGCGCATTGCTGCAGCGATGCAGGCGCAGGGTATTCCTTTTGTCGTTGCCGAGCAAAACCGCGAGCTGGTGGCGCAATTGCGTAAAGAGGGTCTGGCCGCCGTGTCGGGCGATGCCGCCGATCCTGCCGTGCTGATTCAGGCGCATATCGCCGAAGCCGCCATGCTGGTGGTGGCCACGCCCGACCCGCTGATCATCCGCCAGATGATCGATACGGCCAAAACGCTCAACCCCGAGATCGAAATCATCCTGCGCACCCACGGCGAAGAAGAATCGGTTTTGCTGAGCAAGGAGAACATTGGCACGGTGTTCTTTGGCGAGGAAGAGCTGGCCAAAGGCATGGCCAGCCATGTGGTGCAGCGCTTTTCGGTGACGGAACATGGGCAGTGAGGGCGCAAGCTGTGGGGGATCGCAGCGTGCTCGGCAAGCATGGCCGGGCGTGCAGTTGACGCCGCTTCGCTCGCTTGGGCAAAATCAGGTTCACTTTATTTGGAGTTGCCGCAATGGTGCACCGCTTTAGCCCCAGTGATTTGTCACGGATTATCGAGATGGCGTGGGAAGATCGCACCTCATTTGAGGCGATTGAGCGCTTGTATGGCTTAAACCAGCATCAGCTGATTCGTCTGATGCGCGCCGAGCTAAAGGCGGGCAGTTTCCGCCTGTGGCGCGAGCGAACAAGCGGGCGAACCAGCAAACATCTGGCGCTGCGCTCACCCGACATCAGCCGCGCCTATGCACCGGGGCAATACAAGCCGCGCTGATCTTTACGCAGATCATCGCAGAATGAAATAGGGGGTATTTACCGGTGGCCATTTCTAGATATGGCTTGCAGGTAAATACCCCCTTGTTGATCTGCTCAGTTAAGCGAGCTTATGCAATTATCTTATGCAATTTTTGCGCGGATAAAGCTGAGTGCTTCGCCAATCGCCACTTTCTGCATTTCACCGGCGCGACGTGCGACATATTCAACTTCATTATTCGCCAGCGCTTTGTCACCAATCGTGACGCGATGCGGGATACCGATCAATTCCATATCGGCAAACATCGAGCCCGGGCGCTCGTTACGGTCGTCGAGCAACACGTCGATACCGGCAGCCGTAAAGTCGGCGTACATCTGATCGGCTGCGGCTTTGACGGCTTCCGATTTGTGGTAGCCAACCGCGACGATGGCGACGGCAAATGGTGCCATCGCTGCTGGCCAGATAATGCCGCGTGCATCGTGGTTTTGCTCGATGGCTGCACCAACAATGCGCGATACGCCGATGCCGTAGCAGCCCATTTCCATTGGTGTCAGCGTGTTTTGCTCGTTCAGGAAAGTCGCGTTCATCGCTTCGGAATATTTAGTGCGCAATTGGAAAATATGGCCGACTTCGATACCACGGCACAATTCCAAAACACCGCCTTTGCCATCCGGGCACGCATCGCCATTCACCACATTGCGGATGTCAGCGACCACATTTGGCTCTGGCAGGTCACGGCCAAAGTTCACGCCAGACAAGTGGAATTTCGGCTTGTTCGCGCCGCACACAAAATCGCTCATCGCCGCGACAGTACGATCCGCAATCACGCGGATGTTCGCGTTAATCCCAACTGGGCCGATAAAGCCGGGTGGGCAGTTCAGATTGGCGCGGATTTCTTCATCCGTTGCAAAGCGGAAATCGGCCATACCTTCCACTTTGCCGATTTTCACTTCATTGAGATTATGGTCGCCGCGCAACAGCGCCAGCACAAATTCACCCGCAGTCGTGACCAGCGCAATCGCTTTCACCGTCCGGTCGATGCCGATGCCCATCAGCGCGGCAACGTCTTCGCAGGTGGTTTGCTTTGGCGTATCAACATCGCTCATCGCTTGTGTCGCGGCGGCGCGAGGTTGCGCGGGAGCGAAGGCCTCAGCCAGTTCAACGTTGGCAGCGTAGTCCGACGTTGGGCAGTAGGCGAGCAGGTCTTCACCAGCATCAGCGAGCACATGGAATTCATGCGAGCCATCGCCGCCAATTGCGCCGGTATCGGCCGCAACGGCACGGAATTTCAAGCCAAGACGGCTAAATACATTCGAATACGCGCCGTACATCACGTCGTAAGTCGCTTTCAATGAATCGAGGTCAGCGTGGAATGAGTACGCGTCTTTCATCATAAATTCGCGCGCGCGCATCACGCCAAAACGCGGGCGGATTTCGTCGCGGAATTTGGTTTGAACTTGGTAGAAATTCACTGGCAGCTGCTTGTAGCTCTTGATTTCGGAGCGCGCGATGTCGGTGATGACTTCTTCGTGTGTCGGGCCAAAGCAGAAGCTGCGCTCGTGGCGGTCGGTGATTTTCAGCATTTGTGGGCCAAATACATCCCAACGGCCGGTTTCCTGCCACAGCTCGGCCGGTTGCACCGCTGGCATCAGCAATTCTTGCGCACCCGCGCGATTCATTTCTTCGCGCACCACGGCTTCAACTTTGCGCAAAATACGCAAGCCCAGCGGCATCCATGTGTAAAGGCCTGAGCCCAGGCGTTTAATCAGGCCAGCGCGCAGCATCAGCTTGTGCGACAGCAGTTCGGCCTCGGAAGGCGCTTCTTTTAGAGTAGAAATGAATAATTGCGAGGTGCGCATGGTGCGTGATCCAGAGTGGTTGGGCTTAGAGTTAACTCACAAACTGCTGCGCTGCGTCGATGCGGCGTTAAAAACGTCTTCAAAATGCTCATTTACAAGGTGTAAATTCCGCTTTTTCAGCCATTTTTGCCTTGCATCGCTCTTGCTCGCTAGATTGTGAGTTATCTCTACGCCCCAAAAAAAGTAGGGCTATTTTAGCCGATTTGCCTTGATTATTCAGCTGCGGCTTGTTCGGCTTGCGCGGCGCGCTCGGCTTCGAGTTTGGCGATTTCAGCAGCTTTTTGCTCGGCGCGTTTGGCGGCAAATTTCGGGCGCAGCTGGTTCATCAGAATAATGTCGCGCGCTTTCATCAGCAGTAGCAGCCAAACGACCAGAATGGCGGCGTAAGCCATATTGTCGGTGCGCACGGTGGGTAGAAACTTTTCAATTAGCGGATTGATCACAAATTGCACGCTGCCCAGCACGGCCAGTAGCAAAACCACGGTGGAAATGGCCCGCTCGCGCAGGAAAGTGCCGCGCATCAGTACGCGCTGTTCCCAGCTGCTTAAACCCGCTAGTTCTGGGACATCATCCGGACGGAAGTAAAAAGCCATTGCAGTATTCCAAATGCAGTTTCAATGGCGGGCAATGTTACGGGAAAGTGCATATAAAGCAAGCCTGTAAGCGGCGCAGGCGCGCTTTTCTCCGGCGTTTTTGTGGCCTAGCGGGATGGGCGGCGTACAAGCGGCTTCCTGTTTTGCGGCCATCGTGTTATCAATACCGCATAAAAATGGAGACGATAGCAATGAGCAAGTGGATGAATAAGTGGATGTGTAAGCCATTGACCGTGGGGCCGCTCGCTGCGGCCTTGCTGGTAGGCAGTGTGACAATGACGGCGCAGGCCGATGGCGGCGCGGATGCGTCTGACGCTTCGGCCGTTGAGGCCGTGAAGCGGATTTCCGCGATGGATTTTACCCGCTCGCAGCTGAACGATATTTTATTGCCCGCGCATCAGCAGCTGGCGCAGGCCAGCGCGGCATTGTCGACGGCCAGCCGGGCTTTCTGTGCTGCGCCCGCCAGCGGCACTTTTGCGGCGATGCAGGCGCAGTACGTCAATACGCTGCTGGCGTGGCGCACCATTGAAATTGCCCCGCTGGGCCCGAGTGCCGAGCCCGAAGTCGGGCGCGTGATGGAAGGGCAGGCGCAGTCGCCCGCGCAGATTCTGACCTTAATCCCGCAGCAAACCAGCAAGGACATGGTTGATGGGCAGGCTGCATTTGAAGCGACCAAACTGCCCGCATGGGGTATCGGCTTCAAAGCCATAGAGTCATTGCTCTACACCGATAAACCTGCCCAGAGTATCGAGCGCTTGCGCCCGGCCGCGGCGTGCAGCTATCTGGTCTGGCAAACGCAGGTGGTGTCCTATCAGGCCGAAATCTTGCGCCGGGCCTGGCAGGGGCTCAGCCGTGGCGTGGCTTACGATATGAGCTATCCGCGCACCTACCAGACGCAATTATTCAACCGCATGATCGAAGGCGCGCGCGATCTGGAGCACAAAGTCGGCTTGCACCAGCCGCAATGGCTTGATCAGCGCGCAGGCGCAACGGTGCCCGCGCTCAAGGCCAATGTGGCGGGTTTGCGCGCTTTGCTGACCGGCGAGCCGCGCGCCATCGGGCTTGATGATTTTATGCTGAGCCGCGAAGATCAGCCGCGCTGGACGCTGATCGACAACGCGCTCAAGGCGCTGGAAGCTGCCTTGCCAGCAAACGATAAGGCGCTGACCAATGCTCAGGCGCGGCAAATCGTCGCCGCCGCCAACCGGCTGGCCGACGTCCTGGAAAAAGACCTCGCGCCCGCGATGAGCATCAAAATTGGCAAGGTAAAGCGCTAGTCTGTACTTGCCTTGGTCGCCGGCCTGTGATGTTTGAATCGTCGCAGGCCAGGTGGCCTTATTCCAGCTCATCGAGCAATTGCCCGCCCCAGCCCCAGTTTTCCTCACGCGTTTCGTCAAAGTTCACAATCACATACTCACGCGGCTTGCCCGCGATGCGCTCCATCGTGCTGGTCATTTCTTCAACGATCTGCTTTTTTTGCTCGCGGGTCAGCTCGCCTGCGAGGCGGACATGGATATACGGCATCTGCTTTTCCTTACAAAGTTTTAACAAAACGGTCACATCAGCAAACTATGATGCAGGCTTAGTTTTAGCCTGACTGGATTTTGCCGATGTTACACCGATTTTCACCCCTGTTTTTTGTGCTGCTGGTATTGCTAGTGAAACCGGCTTTTGCTGATCTGAATGTCGGTTTGCTGGTTTCACGCAATGCCGATCAGACGCTGGAGGACTGGCAGCCGATTCTGGATGATCTGGCGCTGGCCACCGGGCAGAAAGTGCGCGGCCAGGTGCTCAGTGATCGTGATGAGCTGCTGCGCCGCATGCAAAAAGGGCAAATCCAGATCGCGCGGGTGGACAATAAGCTGGCGCTGGATCTGGTGGAAAACGCCAAAGGCGAAGTGTTTGCCCGCCTGTCGCAAACGGGCAATATCAACGATTACCGCAGCGTGATGCTGGTCAAGAAAAACAGCCCGATTAAAAACGCCGACGATTTGCTCAATCGTCCCAAGCAATTGCGCTACGCGGGTGGCAAGCCGGGAACGACGGCCGAATATCTGATTCCGCATTACCATCTGTTTTTCAAGCGCAATGTGCTGCCCGAACAGTATTTCAAACAGAATCTACAGCTGGGTACCGAAGGCGCGTTTGTTGCGCTGGCGCAAGGGCAGGTGGATGTGGCGGTGAGCAATACCTTTGATCTGGAGCAGCTGAAAGAAAAATTCCCGCGCGATTTTTCGCAAATGCGCGTGGTGTGGGAGTCACCGCGTTTTGCATTTGACCCGCTGGTGATGCGCAGCGATTTGCCAGCGGCGCAAAAAGCGGCGATCAGCCAGTTTTTTACCAATTATGGCCGCACTGGCAGCAATACGGCGCTGGCCAAACAAAGGCTTTACTATGCCGATCAGCTGGCGGGTTTTGTGAAAGCCGATAATCGCAGCCTGCGCCAGGTGACCGATCTGCAGCTATTTCACGATCTGTTCCGGCTCACCTTTAATACCAAGCTCACCGCCGAGGCCAAAGTGGCGCAGGAGAAATCCTACTATCAGCGTTTTGACGCCCTGATCGCCTTGCTCGGCGGCGCTAAATAAAAGGTCGCGAGAATTTTTTATAAAAAAATGCAACGGGGGCTTGACGCACAAAAGCGCATCCCGTAACATGCGCAGCCTTGAGGGGGGATTACCCCAGCGGTCAACGGGTCCGGACTGTAAATCCGGCGGCTCAGCCTTCGAAGGTTCGAATCCTTCTCCCCCCACCAGTATGAAGAAAAAGCCCCAGTCGCAAGACTGGGGCTTTTTCGTGCGTGCCGAGGAAGCGAAGCTCGACGATAGCAGGTCTTGGCAGAGCCAAGCCCTAGTTAGCATTGTGAGCACCACTCGGCACTCATGTTTTATTCCCACACCCCCCGCCCTCTCCTTGAGAGGGGGCCTCGCTGCGCTCGATTGTCCTTATGCTGTGGTGGGGCTTCCCTGCAAGCTACGTCGGTACGGCGAAGCCTTATCCGACGAAGTAGCACGCGACTGGTCGGATAACGCACCTGGCAAGGCGCTCATCCGACCTAGATGGCTGGCCTAGCAATTGCCAAAATTATCCGAGTTGCCGCGTAGCGGGGCTTCGGACATCAGGGCGATTTGTTCGCGTAATTCCAGAATGCGGTTTTGCCAGTAGATGGGTGAATCAAACCACGGGAAAGCGGCGGGGAAGGCGGGGTCGTGCCAGCGGCGCGCGAGCCAGGCGCTGTAATGCAACAGCCGCAGCGTTCGCAAGGCTTCGAGCAGGTGCAGCTCGGCGGGGTCGAAATCGGCAAAGTCTTCGTAGCCAAACAAAATATCATTAAGCTGCGCCTGCTGTTCGTGCCGCTCGCCCGACAGCAACATCCACAAATCCTGAATTGCCGGGCTATTGCGCGCGTCGTCAAAATCAACAAAGTGCGGCCCGGCGTCGGTCCATAGAATATTGCTGGCGTGGCAGTCGCCGTGCAGGCGCAGCGTCGCCACGCGACCAGCGCGCTGGTAGCAGGCGTCAATGGCATCGAGCGCCTGTGTGCTCACGCTCTGATACGCTGCGCGCAAATCGGGCGGGATAAAGTCGCTGGCGAGCAAATACGCCACCGATTCACGGCCAAAATTGTCCGGCTGCAGAGCAGGGCGCTCGGTAAACGGCTGTTTCTGGCCGACCGCATGGATGCGCCCCAGAAAACGGCCTATCCACTCGCGCGTTTCGCGCTGATCCAGCTCGGGCGAGCGGCCGCCCCGGCGCGGAAAAATGGCGAAGCGAAAGCCTTGCTGCTGATCTTGCTCCGGATGGTGAGCAATATGCAGGGTATTGCCCTGTAGCTCAATGGGAGCAACGACTGGAATCTCATACCCCGCTAGCTCGGTGCTGAAGGCGTGTTCTTCCAGAATTTGCGCATTGCTCCAGCGCTCAGGGCGATAGAATTTGGCAACGATATAGCGACCCCAAGGATTGTCTTCTTCTAGGCCGATCTGGTAGACGCGGTTTTCATAGCTATTGAGCGCCAGCAGGTGGCCGGATGTACGCAGGCCCAGCCCTTCAATGGCGTTCAGAATTAGATCGGGATTGAGTTCGGCGTAGGGCGGGAGAGTTGCTGGGCTAGTCATGGTCGTGATCGGTCAGGTAATCGCCAGACCATACGGCAAAGCCGCCGCTTTGACCATTGCTAATTCGGCAGAAAAAATTATCCCGATCACCCTCGTGCGGGTAAAAAAGCCCCAATTCGGTGCAAGGCTTTGCGCCACGGGTACGGGATGGCCGATAATCTGGATGGGCTAAAGGTAAAATCGCTCACGCTTGATCGCTTCGTCTTGCTGCTCTGCGGCGCAGGTCTTGCGTGAATATGCTAGATCGCTACTGATCGCCTGACCCGTCTTTGTCCTGAGCCAGAAGGGTATTTCAATAATGCAATCGTCTGAACCCGCTACGGAATTATCGGTCTCGCTGCTGCCCGAGCTGGGCCTGCAGCGTCATTCTGAGCTGCAGGATCGCCGCAGGCAGCAAAGCCATCTGGCGCTGGTGCTGGGCTCATTGTCGCTGCTGGGCTGCGCGCTATTGGCGCTGGTCGCTGCGCCGGCCTGGCTGAGCTTTGGCTTGCCTTTGCCGCTGGCTGCGGTGTTTGTGTTTTTTGCTCATCGCTTGCGCCACGCCAGCCCAGCGCTGGCGGTGCTGTTCAATTACTGTGCAACGCTGCTGCCGCCTGTGCTGGTGGGCGTGTGGGCGCTGAATTTCTCATCTGTCCCTTCTGTGCTGGTGTTGCCATTTTTGCTGCAGCCGGTGCTGCTATTGTTGGCGTGCCTGCCGCTGCGCGCGTATGTGCTGGCCATTTTATATAACTTTGCGCTTGCTTCGCTGGTGGTGCTGACTGCGGATGTGCTGGCCAGTGTGGGCGCTTTGCTAGTGCTGCTGCTGATCAGCGCTTTGGGCGTTTACAAGCTGCTACGTGCGCTGCACAGCCAGCGGCGCTTGCGCGCCATGCGCCAGCGCGTGGCTGAAAACACCGAGAAAATGGCCGAGCGTAACCAGAAAATGCGCAAGCTGGCGCTGGAAGACCCGCTCACCGGGCTGGCCAATCGTTTGTGCCTGATCAACCAGCTGCGCCGCTTGCTGAAAAATCCGCATACCGAAGCCATTCACAGCGTGGTGTTTCTGATTGATCTGGATTTTTTCAAAACGGTGAATGACGAATACGGCCACGCGGCGGGCGATGCGCTACTGATCGAAATCGCCCAGCGCTTTAAGGCGCTGGTGCGCCGTGGTGATCTGGTCTGTCGGCTTGGTGGCGACGAATTTGTGATTCTGGTGCGGGGCCTCACTGGCCCCGAGCAAATCCGCGTGGTGGCCGACAAAATACTGGCGCGCCTCGCCGAGCCGGTGTGGTATCAGGAGCAGCGCCTGCCTCTGGGCGGCAGCGTGGGCATTGCGCCGTGGCTGCCCGAGTTGCGCTCGCCAGCCAGCTGGCTGCAGGCCGCCGATGATGCGATGTATCAGGCCAAAAGCGGCGGCCGCAACCGCTATGTGATCGCCGATTTGGTGCAAGCAAAAAATACGCCCCAGGAACAACAATGAGCTTATTGCAGATCGAACAACTGAGTTTGCGCTTTGGCGCTCAGGCCCGCGCGGTGGTGAGCGAGCTGGCATTAAGCCTGAATGCCGGCGAAAAGCTGGCGCTGGTGGGCGAATCGGGCTCGGGCAAAAGCGTGCTGGCGCGCGCTATCCTGCGGCTCGATAGCGATGTCTGCGCCAGCGGGCGCATGATCTTTGACGGTATTTCCTTGCTGGATGCGAGCCCGGTGCAATTGCGCACCATTCGCGGGCGGCGGATCGCGATGATTTTTCAGGAGCCGATGACGGCACTTAATCCGCTGCAAACCATTGGCCAGCAAATTGCCGAAGTATTGCACCTGCATGGGGGGTATAGCCCCAAAGCGCAGCGCCAGCGGGTGCTGGAGCTATTACACCGTACGGGTATTAGCGACGCCGAGCAAAAATTGCGGCGCTATCCGCATCAGCTGTCGGGCGGGCAACGCCAGCGGGTGATGATTGCGATGGCGCTGGCGGGCGAGCCCGAATTACTGATCGCCGACGAACCCACAACCGCGCTGGATGTCACCGTGCAGGCGCAGATTCTGACGCTGCTGGCCGATATTCAGCGCGAACGCGGCATGGCGGTATTGCTGATTTCGCACGATCTGAATCTGGTACGTCGCTTTGCCGACCGGGTGGCGGTGATGCGGCACGGGCGAGTGGTGGAAACCGCGCCAGTGGCCGAGCTATTTGCCGCGCCTAGCCACCCGTATACGCAGCAATTGCTCGCGGCGCGTCCGCAGCGGATTGCCATGCCCGCTTCTCCATCCCGGGCCGAGCCCTGCCTGAGCGCGCGTCAATTAAGCCACGCTTATCGGCAGGACGCGCCAGCCTGGCAATTTTGGCGGCAACACTGGCAAACCATTCTCGCACCGCTGGATTTGACTTTGCAGGCCGGCGAAACGCTGGCGATTGTCGGCGAATCGGGCAGCGGTAAAACCACTTTGGCGCTGTCTTTGCTGCGTTTACTGCAAGCGGGGCGGGGTGGCGGCACGCTGACCGTGGCCGGGCGTGATTTTAGCGCCTTGAGCGGCGCGGCTTTGCGAGCGGCGCGGCGCGATATCCAGATGGTGTTTCAGGACCCGTTTGCTGCCTTGTCGCCACGCATGAATGTCGGTGAGATTGTGGCCGAAGCGCTGCTAGTCCACGAGCCAGCCGCCACAGCGGCCGAGCGCGCCGACCGGGTGGCGCAGGTATTACAGGAAGTTGGCCTGGATTCGGCGCTGATGTCGCGTTATCCGCACGAGTTTTCCGGCGGCCAGCGCCAGCGCATCGCCATTGCCCGCGCGCTGATTTTAAAACCGCGCATTCTGATTCTGGACGAACCCACCTCGGCGCTGGACGCCACCGTGCAATTGCAGGTGCTGCAATTGCTGGCCGATTTGCAGCGCCTGCATGGCCTGAGCTATGTGCTGGTCAGCCACGATATGGCGGTGGTTCGCGCGCTGGCGCACCGCGTGCTGGTACTCAAAGCCGGGATTGTGCAGGAAGCAGCCGACGTCGAGCCGCTATTTACCCAGCCACGCAGCGACTACACCCGCCAATTGCTTAGCGCAATGTTTTAAGGCCTTCAAACACGAGGTCTAAAACGATGGAGCAGCTGTTGAGTGTCGAGTAGTCATAAAACCGCAGCTATATACGATTAGCGCAGCGTAATCGTATATATGGGTATTCTCCAAGAGTTTTTATGGGGTATTGCCATGTAAGTCATGCTAATTAATATCTTTGTGGTAATACCCGTGTAATTCTGTTTGTATGGTCATCAATCACTTGGTCAGAGAAGTGCCCCAATGCGCGGCCGAAGGCGATCGACAAGTTCGGAAATCCGCCGAAACCAGGTACTGGCACGATGGATGATTAATAGGAGCCATGATGAATCACATCAATCAAACAATATGGAAAAAGAATTTCGCTGGCTGGCTGATTACTGACGTTGCCGTGCGTGATCAAAACCTGCTCTATCTTTGCCTGCGCGAGGACATACCACACGAAAAAGCATCTGGTATGTGGGATCACGACATTAGAACCACCTTCTGCCTTATACGTCTTCACAAACCGGATGATCCACTCGGAAGCCTGATTTTCGAGGGTTACAACAAACCCCGGATTGGCGTCTCGCTACTGCCCAAGCCCCAGGGCTTGCTGGTTGCGCGCAACAACGATGGTCAGGTCTATCCAGTGGGCGGCGGGCAATCGAAGGACGAATTCATCGACCTCGGCAAAGTGCCAATGACTTGGCGGGTCAAGACGCTTGGCGGTTATGCGTATTCGGTGGGGCAAGGCCGGGCGATCTACAAACGTACGGATATTGGCAAATGGATGAAGCTGGATAAGGGTTTCCCAGCAGGCGATGCCACCACCGAGCAGGGTTTCGAGGACATGGATGCCTTCAGCGATTCGGACATGTACGCCGTCGGCGGCCACGGTGATGTGTGGCACTTTGATGGCGAACATTGGCAGCAAATGAGCTTCCCGAGCAACGTGCAGTTGGGCACAGTCACCTGCGCTGGCGACGGTCAGGTGTACATCAGCGGCGAAGGTGGCAGCCTGTGGGTGGGGCAGAAATCCAGCTGGACTCGCGTCTATCAGGGGGGCTCCAGCATCCTGTGGAATGATGTACTGTGGTTTGATGGCCAGCTCTGGCTGGCTTCGGATTACCAGTTCTGCACTTGGGATGGCCAGCGTCTGACACCCGTCGAGCACGCGGGCAAGCCGGTATTCATGAACGGCCACATGGATGCCCGAGACGGAATTCTGGCCATCGCCAATCAGGAATACGTGATGATCTTCGATGGCAAGACCTGGAGAACTATTGTGGCACCGTATCTCTGATGCTCGCGACCATTACCCCTCTGATTCAGCGCCATGCCGGCGATGCCGCGTTTTACTGGACGTTGAACGACAAGTCAGCGCTGTCGCCACGCCTGCAGCCCGAGCGGCTTAGATATTTCTTTGCTCTGTGCGCACTGGAATCTTGGCTGAACTGCGTGCTACCAACTCTTGCTTCAAACTAAAAGCTCGCTCGTTGCCGATATGATGCATGGCGCATCCGTAGCCAACCCCTGCACCAATGCACGACGCTGCATGCTAGTGCAATTCGAAAATACAAGCAGTACGGATAAAACAAAAGAAGGCAAGGGCTGCTGCCCCGGTCAAACAGGTCACCATCTATTATCCAGCGCCATGTTTAGTGATTGCTCGAAATCGGAATATAAAGCCAGTAAAGCCCCGACAATTTGCGTTGAAGGCGCATACAGTTCGAATGGCTCGCACGGCATGATTCACCGCAATATGCGGGACAATTTAGGAAAATTAGAAGACGCAGCAGGGAATAAAATCCCTTACAACACTCCAATCACCAAGAAGCAAGCTATCGATGAAGCGACAAAGTCGGTAGAGCAAACTTTTCCAACCGCAGGCTGTGACCCCAAATGCATTCGCGCCCAGCTCAATGAGTTTTATAAAGATCTTGATTGCACACCAAAGAGCCATCCGGGGGGATGAAGGAGATGCAGGCAAACAATCAGGCAATTCCATGCCTTAATTTCGGAGGCAATCCATGTCATTAGCAGACACATACTCAGAAGCATTTGATGGTTTTTTTATTTACGACTGCGCGCTCAGATCATCGGGCTATTGTTTTATTTTGGTAGAAACAACTAAAAATAATAATGATCGTGAGCCAAATAAGCGAATTGTTGGCTACTTTCCAGACTACGAAGGCCAACCGGTTATTTCTTGGCATGAATATCGTGGTTTTGAAAATCCTCATCTAGTCATTGCTTCCTCCCCTAAAGAGCAAGCGGTGATGGTCGGGCTCAGCGGCGCTGTTGCTGTTCTGGGTAGCGGCGAATCCGCTATGCAAGACTACATTCCCGGCGGCGATGAACAGCAACCGATTTTCGGTACAGCTTCTGCCTGCACCTCGATCAATGGCTATCTGTATGTTGCAGGAGGCTGGCGGCATGTCGCCAAGCGGGTCGACGCTAACCAATGGCTTGCCATCCATGATCGGCGTAGCATGCCTCACCCAACCAGTAAAAATGGCAGCAGTGATGGTGGCTTTAATGGCATTTCTGCCTTTAGCGAAGAAGATATCTACTGCGTCGGCGGCAAGGGCGATGTCTGGCGCTTTGATGGCAAAAAATGGCATCAGTGTCCGATGCCCACAAATATGAGGCTATGGAGCGTCTGCTGTGCAGGCGATGGGTTTGTCTATATCGGTGCGCAAAGCGGCTCCATCATCAAAGGTCGTGGAAATAACTGGAAAGTCATCCACCAAGGCGATCTGACCTTACCTTTCAAGGACATGGTCTGGTTTGACAACAAACTGTGGAGCACCTCGGATTACGGTTTGTGGACAGTGGAGAATGACCAGTTGATCGAATCTGATCTACCTAGCGACGTCATTGCCTGCTCGGGCAATCTGGCCGTAGGCTATGGCAAATTGCTACTCGCTGGCTTGCATGGCGCAACGGTTTACGACGGAAAGAAGTGGGAACGGCTGGTTTAGCAATTGGCGCGTGCGCTTGATCATCCGTCAAAGCAGGCCTCGCTTAAGCGAGTCAGTAGCAAATAATTAACCACCACCCGCACGAGCGGCCTGCCGTGCAGGCAACATTCAGCCTATCGTTTATAAACAAGCATTACCACCAAGGGGCTTTGTTGCAAAACCCCACCCCATTTGCTGTAAGCTTCCGTCATAACGACTGAATCTGCTTCCACCAAGAAACCAAAACAACGCTGTCGCACGACCAATTGGTCTGAGTATGGTGCCGCACTCAAGGTGCGTGGCTCTTTCATGATCTGGCTCGATAAGGACATGCAATGTTTTGTAGATCCAAGCGGTGAGAATGGCCGACCACAGCGATATGCAACAGAGCACATGCCGCAAGAGCATCATCCATCCCCAAGCCCATATCACACCCAAGTTCGTGCCGAGATTCAATCCTTGTCGTTGTCTGTCGATGCTTTAGCTGCCCAAGATAAGCTTACCAAGGTCATCGCGTGGAAATGGAAATCACCCAGTAATAGGCTAGCTAATTAAGGACTTTTGGTGGTATAGAGCTGTAGCAATTGTAGAGATTAAGCTTTGGCCATATACCCCTACTTATTGTTGCGATTGGCTTTGCGCCAATCCCAGGGCGGGGTGGGGTTTTGGTCTTGCCATAGGCCGGTTTGTTCGCTGCGGGCGGCGTCTTGCGCGGCCTGGTATAGAGCGTAGTCGCTGCGGCTTTGGGTTTTGGTGTAATGCGTGTAGTGCCAGGCCATACCGGCTTTGACCTGCTGCAAATTGATGTCCTGCTCATTTTTGCTGATGCGGGCTACGCCACGGCCATAGCGGTCTACATCGTCGATCGCGGCGCTGATCTGGCTGCCGTAAACCAGATCGGACAGTGATTTTTTGGCCGCCTGGCCAAAGGGCATGGCTTTTTCCGGCGAGTCGATATAGGCCAGACGCAGCTTGTATTGCCGATTGTCCTGATCAAGTACCGTAACCGTGTCGCCATCAGCGACGCCCACCACTTTGCCTTCAATTACGCTACCGGCGCTTAGCTTGCCTGGCGTCACGGCTTCCTGCTGTACGCAGGCCCAGGCGCCGATCAGTACAATCAGCAGTGCGCCAAGGCGCTGCTTCCAGTTGCTGGCGGTCAATAGACGGATTAATGCGCGTTGCTGGGTTTGGGTGATTTTCATTTTAGTGCGAACATCCTGTGGTCTGGGCTGGCGCCGTAAACCAGCCGGCCTTGATGGCCTGATACAGAATTACGGGCCAATCGAGTGTCTGCAAGCTGGGGCGCGCAGTATACACGTCGTAATTAACCGCTTTCAATTTGCTCAGTACCCGGTCGGCGGCCAGGACAATGCAGCGAATTTCCAGCCCGATCCGCCCCGGAAGTGCGCGCCCTAATGGTGAGCCAGCGCGCAGCATTTTGCGCGTGCGCTCGCACTGATACGCCATCAGGCGGGTAAAGGCGGTGTTGTGTTGTCGTGCAAACAGCATCTCTTCGCTCACGCCGAATTTGTGCAGCTCGTCCTGCGGCAGATAAATGCGGTCTTTGCCCAGATCAATTGCCACATCCTGCCAGAAATTGACCAATTGCAAGGCGGTGCAGATGCCATCCGACTGCGCCAGCATTTTGGCGTCCGAAAAGCCAAAAATATGCAGCAAAATCCGCCCCACCGGATTGGCCGAGCGGCGACAGTAGTCAATGACTTCGCCAAAATCCTGATAACGGGTTTTCACCACATCCTGTCGGAAGGCCGAAAACAGGTCTTCAAACAGCGAGAGCGGAATCTGATAGCGCGCAGCCACCGGCACCAGCGCTTGAAAACGCGGCGTGAGCGGGGTCTGGCCTGCGGCGATGCGCGCCAGCTCGGCGCTGCATTCATTCAGGGCGGCGATGCGCTCGGCGGCGCTGGCATCGCCCTCATCAGCCAGATCATCGGCATAGCGGGCAATGTGATACACCACGGCAATCGGCTGGCGAAACACGCGGGGCAGCAGGAAGGAGCCGACCGGAAAGTTTTCATAATGCTGGACCGTTTGTCCTGGTGTGATCATGACAATACCTTAATTTAAACTGACTAAATCTGGTGTAATCGAGCCTGGCTGCTATAGTGGGCAGACGTAAATTCATTACGTACCTACTAATTCAATCAAGGGGAAAACGATGTTGAAAAAACTGCTCATTACCGTACTAGCCAGCTTTGCCTTGATGGCGTCCGCCTGGGCTGTGGTGGATATTAACACTGCCAACCAGCAACAGCTGGAGTCGCTCAAAGGCATTGGCCCGGAAAAAGCCAAGGACATTATCGACTATCGCAGCAAAAACGGCGCGTTTAAAACTGCCGAAGACATTATGAAAGTGCCAGGCATCAAGGAGGGCACTTTTGCCAAAATCAAGAGCGAGATCAGTGTAGGCGGCAAAGTGGCTGCGCCTGCCGCTGCCAAAGCACCGAAAGCGAGCAAACCTGCAGCCAGCGTTGCCGCCAAAAAATAATCCTGCCCGACTTCAGTCCACCCCGGCGTGTCCGGGGTTTTTTTCTGCGTGCTTTCTGCCGTGAAAACGATACGCCGCCACATTGCGCTTGTATAATGCACGGTTTCGCATCGTTTATACCGATAAATACCCATGATTCGTAAACTGATAGGCAAAGTATTGCGTCGCCCCGGCAAGCGTATTTTGCACGCCAAACACTATGGCATTCGTCGTGATCAACTGCATTCGGGCGCGCTCAAAGTGTGTGACCGGCTGCAGGACGCAGGCTATGAAGCCTATATCGTGGGCGGTGCGGTGCGCGATTTGCTGCTAGGCAAATCACCCAAGGATTTTGACGTGGCCACCAGCGCCACTCCCGAGCAGGTGCGCCATGTGTTCCACCGCTCGCGCATTATTGGTCGCCGTTTCCGTATCGTTCACGTACCGTTCTACGATCGTGGCGGCGAAGAAATTATCGAAGTGACCACTTTCCGTGGCAGCGCCGATTCACCCACTGACGCCAGCGGGCGCATCATCCGCGACAATGTGTACGGTACTTTGGAAGAAGACGCATCGCGCCGCGACTTTACCGTGAATGCGCTGTATTACGACCCCAATAGCGATGAAATTATCGACTTTCATCACGGTGCGGAAGATCTGGAAAAGCTGCAACTGGTGATGATTGGTGACCCGGTCAAGCGTTACCACGAAGACCCGGTGCGCATGCTGCGTGCCACGCGCCTGTCGGCCAAACTGGGCTTGCAGATTGCCGCCGATACCGCCAAGCCGATCAAGGAACACGCCGCTTTGCTGGAAAATATCCCGTCGGCGCGCCTGTTCGACGAAATGATGAAGCTCTTGCTCTCGGGCAAGGCCTGGGATTGCCTGCAATCCTTGCGCGTGTACGGGCTGCATCGCCCACTGTTTCCGCTGCTTGATAAACTGATGAGCCAGAAAGAAACCACAACGTTTCTTAAGCAGGCGCTGCTCAATACCGATCAGCGCTTGGCTGAAGATAAGCCCGTTTCGGCAGGTTTCCTGTTTGCGGCCTTGTTGTGGCACGAAGTAGAAGCGGTATGGCAGAAGAAAATCGCCGCAGGCGAGCACAAAGTGCCTGCGCTGGTTGAGGCGATGAACGAAGTGGAAGCCAAAGTCACCAAACGGCTGGCGATTCCAAATCGTTACAGCGCGGCGATGAAGGAAATCTGGCTGTTGCAGCCGCGCTTTGAGCTGCGTGCAGGCCAGAAGCCCTTCCGCTTGATCGAGCAGCCGCGTTTTCGCGCTGCGTATGATTTTCTGCTGTTGCGTGCCGAATGTGGTCTGGTGGAAAAAGAGCTGGCCGATTGGTGGACCCAATTTCAGGCCTGCGATGACAGCACGCGCGAAGTGCTGATCAGCGAAGCCATTGCCGCAGGCAAGGGCGGCGAGGTGGAAAAAGCCAAACGCCGCAAACGCTCGCGCACCCGCAAACCGGCCGCCGCCAAGCCCGTAGCAGCGAAAAGCGAATAATGACCATTGCCTATATCGCCTTGGGTGCCAATCTGGGCGACCCAAGCGCGCAGCTGCGCGACGCGCTGCGCTTGATCGCGGCGTTGCCGCACACCCAGCTGCTGGCCAGCTCGGCTTTTTATGCCAGCGCGCCAGTCGGTTACGCCGATCAGCCTGATTTTGTGAATGCCGTCTGCGCGGTGAAAACCGAGCTGTCTGCGCCCGATCTCCTGGCCGCTTTGCTCGCGCTGGAATTGCAGCAAGGGCGTGAGCGTAGCTTTAAAAATGCGCCGCGCACGCTGGATCTGGACGTGGTGCTCTACGGCAATGAGCTAATCGATCTGCCCCAGTTGCAAATACCCCATCCACGTATGCATCAGCGCGCCTTTGTGCTATTGCCTTTGCTGGAGATAGCCCCCGATATTCATATTCCGGGTCATGGCGCGGCAACGCAGTTTATTGCCGATGTGATCGATCAGGAACTCTATCGCCTTGAGGGCTGATGGCGGCGTAGAGCCAAGCTGATTTCGCTCAGTGCCAAACCAAAAGAGACCAAAAGTCATCATGCAGCGTTACTTCGCCTGGTCGCACTACTTGTGCTGTATCTGGGTACTGTCTTGGGCTTAGCGCCTTGCCTGAGCCCTTTTGTCCACCTGCTGAGCAGGAGCTTGGTTTGCCGCAGCTGACAAATCGCGCAATATTGCCATTTTATGATTAAAACAGTCGATTTTAACGATCCAGTGCTTTAGCATCACACCAAGGTTTGATTTTTGCATTGCACCACGAGTGCGCATTTTAACGACGGCTTGATTACCCATCATGAAAACGACACTTTCGACTCTGAGAAAAATGAAACAGGATGGCGCCAAAATCGCCATGCTGACCTGTTATGACGCCAGTTTTGCCACGCTGTTGGACGAAGCCGGTGTGGATATCCTGCTGGTTGGCGATTCGCTCGGCAATGTGATTCAAGGCCACGGCACGACGCTGCCGGTGACTGTGGACGATATGGTCTACCACACCAAGGCGGTGGTGCGCGGCACGCAAAAAGCGCTGGTGCTGGCCGATCTGCCATTTGCCAGCTATCAGGCCTCGCACGTTCAGGCCTATGAAAACGCCGCACGGCTGATGGCGGCAGGCGCTGAGATGGTCAAAATCGAAGGCGGCGCGGTGATGGTCGATACCGTTGATTTTCTGGTGCAACGCGGCATTCCGGTCTGCGCGCACATTGGCTTGCAGCCGCAATCAGTGCATGTGTACGGCGGCTACAAGGTGCAGGGTAAAACCGAAACCGAAGCCGAAATCCTCAAGCGCGATGCGCTGGCGCTGCAAGCTGCCGGTGCGGCGATGGTGTTGATGGAAATGGTACCCGCCAGCGTGGCCGCTGAAGTCACCGAATCCTTGCATGTGCCCACCATCGGTATCGGTGCTGGCGTGCAAGTCGATGGTCAGGTGCTGGTGCTGCACGATATGCTCGGCGTGTATCCGGGCAAAAAAGCCCGCTTTGTCAAAAACTTCATGAGTGGCGGCGTGAGCAGCATTCAGGCTGCGGTTGAGGCCTACGTCAAATCGGTGAAAGCGCTGACTTTCCCGACCGAAGAACATTCGTTTTAAATGCAGACATCCCCGATGGACGCTTACCTGCGCGCCAGCGATGCCATTGATTTTGCCAATCCGGCCATTGCAGAGCTGGCCAAGCGCCTGCGTGAACAGGCGGGCTCGGCGGATGCGCGGGTCATTGCGGCGCAGTGTTTTAACTGGGTGCGCGATCACATCGAGCATTGCATTGATTTTTCCCGCGAAGAAGTCCCTGTCAGTGCCTCTCAAACGCTGGCGGTAGGAACCGGCTTTTGCTTTGCCAAAAGCCATTTGCTGGCTGCACTCTTGCGCGCCAATGCCATCCCCTGCGGTTTTGTTTACCAGCGGCTCACGGTGGACGGCCCCGCGCCAGTCTATTGCCTGCACGGGCTGAATGCCGTGTATCTGCCGGACTTGGGCTGGTATCTCTGTGATGCGCGTGGCAATTCGAAACCCGGCATCCATGCCTATTTTCAGCCACCGCAGCAAACTTTGGCCTATCCAGTGCAATATCCGGGCGAATGTCTGTATGAGGGCATCTACGCCGAGCCCTGGCCAGCGCTCTTATCCGCGCTGAGCGATTGCCGCAGTGTCAGCCACTGGCGGGCAGCGCCGATTGATCTTTTGCCTCCTGATTTAACCTCTTTACGCTGAGCTGATGATGAAAATTATCCATACCATCTCCGAATTGCGCGAATGGCGCAAAACCGTGGGCACCGTGGCGTTTGTGCCGACCATGGGCAATCTGCACGCGGGGCATATGTCGCTGATTGAGGCGGCAAAGCAGCAAGCGGCACATACCGTGGTGAGTATCTTTGTGAATCGCCTGCAATTTGGCCAAGGCGAAGACTTTGACCGCTACCCGCGCACCTTGCAAAGCGACGCCGACATCATTGCCGCGCACGGTGGGGTGGATGTGATTTTTGCGCCCGATGAAAAAGAGCTGTATCCGAATGTGATCCAGCAATATCAGGTCAACCCGCCTGCGATTGCCGAAGAGCTCTGCGGCGCATTCCGCCCCGGGCATTTCCGTGGCGTTGCGACGGTGGTGACCAAATTATTCAACATCGTTGAAGCCGATGTCGCCTGTTTTGGTAAAAAAGACTACCAGCAGCTGGCGGTGATTCAAGGCATGGTGGCCGATCTGAATACCCCGATTCGCATTGTGCCGGTGGACACCGGCCGTGCGAGCGATGGCCTGGCGCTGTCATCGCGCAATGGCTTTTTGAATGAATCACAGCGTGCCGAAGCGCCGCGCCTGTTTTATCATTTGAGCCGGATGAAAACGGCCATCGAAAACGGCGAGCGCGATTATTCCAGACTGGCGATTGAAACCGTCACCGATCTGCGCGTGCGCGGCTGGCTGGAAGTCGATTACGTCGAAACCCGCAACGCACTCACACTCAAGCCCGCCGCCAGCACCGATAAACACCTAGTCATCCTAATCGCCGCCCGCATCGGCACCACACGGCTAATTGACAATATTGAAGTGAATTTGTGATTGGTGGGGTATGTGGCTGCAGGCTAATTTTTGATTGTTCTGTATCCATATACCTGCTTTGAATTGGCGATATTCAGATGGGTGTTGATATGGTTGAAAATGAACTGAACAAGCCCCTTCCCCCTTGATGGGGGAAGGTTGGGATGGGGGTGGAAATGTTTGATTTGGCGATAGATCCAACATATCACCCTCACCCTAGCCCTCTCCCGTCAAGGGAGAGGGAACAAAAGCAATTCCACGGCTCAAAAAGCCATCAACACGTAATCTGAACATGACCTTTGAATTGCTGGCGTGTGAAATGGGCTGCACTGCTTGGCTAGCTCAACTGGCCAGCTGTTCCTGAATCATAAGGACACGCGATGTTTCAAGGCTCCATGCCGCAACTGATGGCTGCGTATAACCAGTGGCAAAACCAGCAGGTGTATGCGGCCGCCGGACAATTGAGCGCTGCGCAGTTGATGGCTGATCGTGGCGCTTTTTTTGGCTCGGTACAGGCGACATTGGATCATATTCTGTGGGGGGATCTGGTCTGGCTGGCGCGCTTTACGGGAGGAGCCTTGCCTGCTAGCCCGGCGGGCGAGCTGCTGTATGTGCACTTTGCCGATCTGCACGCGGCACGCATCGCGCTGGATGCGCGACTGATTGATTGGGCTGCGAGCTTAAGCGCAGATTGGCTTAACGAGCCGGTGACTTGGACCAGCAAAATGTATGGCTTTACGCAGACCATCCCGCGCTGGGTACAGGTGCAGCATCTGTTTAACCATCAGACGCATCACCGTGGGCAGGTGGGTACTTTGCTCAAGCAGTTCGGGC
Organism: Chitinibacter sp. FCG-7; assembly: GCF_040047665.1. Lineage (NCBI taxonomy): Bacteria > Pseudomonadati > Pseudomonadota > Betaproteobacteria > Neisseriales > Chitinibacteraceae > Chitinibacter > Chitinibacter mangrovi. The sequence continues at coordinate 788,073 of NZ_CP157355.1, read as the reverse complement.
TGGATGTCGGGGTAACCGATATTCCGATGTTGCCGATACTCAACGCCGTTTGAGCGATTGAAGACGCCGGTCACTGGATACTCGCTGGAGGCAATATGGCAGAGCATAGCAGGGATAACAGCAGCGATCAGATTCTGCGTTTTGGCCGGGCATATACCCGTGCGGTGGTTTATCTGCAGCTGGGGCTGGGCGTGTTATTACTGCTGGTGGCGTATCACACCGGCTTTGAGCGCGCTGCTTTGCTGCTGGGTGGGCAATCGAGCAGCGGGCAGATTGTGCGTTATGAGCCTGTGGCGCCCGTTCGCTCCAGCAATGCGCCCTGGTTTAAAGCGGTTGTGCAGTTTCGGCTGGATACGCAGCTGATTGAATTTGCCGACTGGAATAGCCGCGAATACGCCGGCGGTGTACCCAGTGATGTGGCGGTGCTCTACGATCCACATCAGCCGCAACAAGCCATGATCCGGCGCGGCAATCTGCTGGACTGGATGCCTTGGGCACCCGCAGGCCTGCTGGGGGCTTTGCTGCTGCTGGTGGGCTTGAGGGGCTGCTTGCACCGGGTGTGTCAAACAACTAAATTAAGGGGTATTGCCGTGTAGGCCTTGTTGTATTTGGTCTGCAGAGCAATACCTGCTTGGTCTTATTTGAGTTTATTCCAATTGGCGATGGCTTCTTTTTTATTACTGCCTTGCTGGCTGATGGCGCTGCAATTGCCATTTTTGCCTAGTTTGCTGCATTGCACCCAAAAACGGTTTGAACCGGCTTTATGTTGTTCAGCTGGCGCACCACATTTGGGGCAGGGTTGGGGGCTTACTACGGGGGCTTGGTCGCTCATTTATTGGCCTTTCGCTACACAATCAGGCTGCTAAGGATAGCGCGTTGGCGCTGAAATTTCAGCGCTTAATTCACCCGATTTACCCGTGAATGATAAAAAACCGCCGATTGAGTCAAGCAAATCGGCGGCTGAAAGTCCCCTGAGCGACTCTTCTTCTTTTTAATGCACAGCTTGCAGCATTTCCTCGACGACTTTTTTCGCGTCGCCAAATACCATCATCGTTTTGTCCATATAGAACAAATCATTATCTAAACCGGCGTAGCCCGCGCTCATCGAGCGTTTCACCACCATCACGGTGCGCGCTTTGTACACGTCCAGAATCGGCATGCCGTAGATCGAGCTATTCGGGTCATTTTTTGCTGCCGGATTAACGACGTCGTTTGCACCAATGACCAGCACCACGTCGGCACTGGAAAATTCGCTATTGATTTCTTCCATCTCAACGACGCGTTCGTACGGCACTTCGGCCTCCGCCAACAGCACATTCATATGCCCCGGCATGCGACCTGCGACCGGGTGAATCGCGTAGCGCACATCGACACCGCGCTCGGTCAGCAGATCAGTCAACTCCTGCAAGGCATGCTGAGCGCGTGATACCGCCAAGCCGTAGCCCGGAATGATGATGACTTTTTCGGCGTTTTCCATCAGGAAAGCCGCGTCGTCGGCCGAGCCGGAGCGATAGTTTTTCTGGCCACTACCCGCTGCGCCACCGGCTGCCACCTCAGCACCAAAGCCGCCGAGCAACACCGACACAATCGAGCGATTCATCGCCTTGCACATGATGTAGGACAGAATCGCCCCCGATGCGCCAACGCAAGCGCCAGCGATAATCAGCACCGGATTATTGAGCGTAAAGCCAATGCCCGCCGCCGCCCAACCCGAGTATGAGTTCAGCATCGACACCACCACCGGCATATCCGCGCCGCCGATTGGAATAATCAGCAGCACACCGAGTGCCAGCGCAATCGCGACCATCATCAGGAACGCGGCTTGGCTGCCAGTGGCGTAAAAAGCAAAGCCAAGGCCAATCATCGCCAGTGCCAAGATCAAATTGAGCGCATGCTGGCCGCCAAAATTGATCGCGCGCGCGCCAAATTTGCCCGACAATTTGCCGTAGGCGACGACCGAAGCGGTAAAGGTAATCGCGCCGATAAACGCGCCGATAAATAGCTCGATTTGCTGTGCGCCTGTGTGTGACACTCCGGTGTGAAAAACGGCGGCGACGGCAATCAGCACCGCCGACAAACCGACCAGCGAGTGCATCGCGGCGACCAATTCCGGCATGGCTGTCATCGCCACCGTGCGCGCCTTGTAAGCACCCACGATTGCGCCAGCCACCATCGCGCCGACGATCAGCCAGACGACGGGTTTATTGGCGACAAAAAAAGTCGTCGCGACGGCAATCGCCATCCCGATCATGCCGTACAGATTGCCGCGCACAGCGGTTTTTGGCGATGAGAGGCCGCGTAGCGACAGGATAAACAGCACGGCGGCAAGGAGGTAGAGCAGGGCAGTGAGGCTAGCCATGATTATTTACCTTTAGCTTTAAACATATCGAGCATGCGCTGCGTGACCAAAAAGCCACCAAAGATATTGATACTGGCGAGGAAAATCGCGATTGCGCCTAACACACTGGTGAGCGTGATCTGCTGCGCATTGATGTCGACGACTTGCAGCATCGCGCCGACAACGATAATCCCCGAGATAGCGTTGGTGACCGCCATCAGCGGTGTGTGCAGGGCGGGCGTGACATTCCAGACGACGTGGTAGCCGACGAAAATGGCCAGCACGAAAATCGTCAGGCTGGCGATAAAGGGATCGCTGGCCGCAGCGTCGTGCACCGCACTGAGCGGAAGATGCGCTGCGCTAGAGGCTGCCAGTGCTAGGCTTGACATGGAGATTCCTCAAGGTGTTGAGTGGGGGTATGTGCTGTGGATGCTTTAGTTGATTGATCTGCAGCGAAATACACGCTACCGGCATGCGTAACGAGCGTGGCTTTGATAATGTCGTCATCCAGTTGTGGCGCGTAGTGGCCTTCTTTATTCAGTAATAAACCAATGAAAGTCAGCACATTGCGCGCAAACATGGCTGAGGCGTCAGTGGCGACCAGCGCAGGCAAGTTGGCGTGGCCGACGATAATGACGCCGTTGTCGCTCTGTACCACTTCATCGTTACGCGACAGCGGGCAATTGCCGCCGCTGGGGCCGCCCTCATTCAAACCACGTCCTATGGCCAGATCGATAATCACCGAACCCGCTTTCATCGCGGCGACGGTTTCAGGTGTGATCAACACCGGCGCGGGTTTGCCCGGAATCAGCGCGGTGGTAATGATGATGTCGGCGCTGGTGGCTTGTTGCGCAATCAGCGCACTTTGGCGGGCTTTATAGTCGTCGGACATTTCCTTGGCGTAGCCACCGGTGTGCTCGAACGCCGCGCGTTCTTCTGCATTAAGCTCGACCTCGATAAATTTCGCACCGAGGGATTCAACCTGCTCACGCGTCGCAGGGCGAACGTCGAACACTTCTACAATCGCCCCGAGGCGTTTCGCGGTAGCAATCGCCTGCAAACCGGCGACGCCTGCACCTAGAATCAAGACTCGCGCTGGTTTCACCGAGCCAGCTGCCGTCATAAACATCGGCATAAAGCGCGGGAAATAATGCGTGGCGAGCAGCACCGCGCGGTAGCCGGCGATATTGGCCTGGCTGGATAACACATCCATGCTCTGGCCACGGGTAATGCGCGGGATGAGTTCGAGCGCATAGGTGTCAATTTCTTTTGCCGCCAAAGCCGGCAAAGACTCAAAGCGATGAATATTCATTTGCGCCACCAGCACCGAGCGAGCTGCATAAAGCGCGATTTCATGGGTATTGGGCTGGTTGACTTTCAGAATAAGCGCTGCATGGCGATACAGCTGGGTAGTATCTGCCGCAATCTCGGCGCCTGCCGCCAGGTAATGCTCGTCAGACCATGTTGCGGCAAGGCCCGCATGGTGTTCAACCAGCACCCGATGGCCTTGTTGCACCAGTTTTTTTACTGTATCGGGCGAAGCGGCCACGCGGGTTTCCCCTGGCTGCGTTTCTTTTGGCACCACGATCTGCATCGTTTTCTTATCCTTTTAAGCAGGCGAAATAAGCGGGAAGGAGCAGGTAGGCAAGTGGACAAATGCCCTGCACAGCGGCTTTATTTAGCCCCAAACGGGCGTGGCGCTGTTTGATGCAAAACAAATCAGGGAAAAACCTGAGCAGATGGTGCTGCTTTTGGCGCAAAAACTTGTTCGACATCAAATCTTCATACAATGCTATTGATAATAATTCGCATTTGCACGATAATCATTCTCATCTTATTTAAACCTTACAGGGTGATCAGAATGAACGCATACCTAGTCGGTGCCGATGTGCTGGGCAATATTCCGCAAGTGCTGGCGCAGCACGGCATTGCAGTGCAAAAACACGTGAGCGGGCGCAATGTGGCGCACCAGCGCAAACCGCCCAGCCTGAATGGCGCGGACTTGCTGATTCTGTTTACCGATTTTCTGAGCCACAACGTGATGAAGGCCTACCGCGAGCTGGCCAATGAAGAGAACGTACGCTTCGTCGCCTGCCGCCGCTCGGTCTGTGCCTTGAGCCAAAGCCTGGAAAAGCTCAACGAAGTGCGCGACTGCACCGAATGCCCGAAGCGCAAGAAGTGCAAATAAGCCGCTGTGTAGTCAGAAAAAAGGGTGCTACAAATCTGACACTTCGAGATTAAAACTCGTCTAATTTTTGGTCATCCATTAACCTTTGAGCAGCGAAAAAGTTACCTTGGAGGGGAAATGATGATGAAAAAACTACTACTGCCCATGCTGCTGGCTTCTGCGTTTGTACAAGCGCAAACCGTGGTCTTTGAAGACAACTTTGATAAAGATTTGAGCCAATGGGTCGGGCAAGGCGGGGAAGCTAATTCCCCGATGTTCACGTCGATTGAACAAGATCCACTCAATCCTGAAAACAAAGTCGCGCGGTTTAATAAGCCGGTGAATATTGGTGATATTTTTACCAAGCAGAAATTCCCGGCTGGCAAGTACAAAATTGTTTTTGATTATCTCGGGACCTGCGGCAATAACTGTGGCGGTACACTGGGTATTGATGAAGGCACTCCGGGTCGTAAAGAATACTGGATCGCCAGTACTGCACGCGGCTTTCCCAATACGCTTAAAGACAGTAAAAAATGGGAACATTACGAGATCGAATTCAAAGGCCGCTTTGATTTCCATATTAAATGGGAACAATGGGATTCAGCCAATGGCTCAGGCAAAGACGCCTACATTGATAATCTGAAACTGATCAGTCTGGAAGCCGCCAAGCCAGAAGAAGCCAAAGCCGCTGTTGTTGCTCCGGTATTGGGTGGTGCGCCAGGGCCTGCAACACCGCAATCAGTGATGTACTTTACCGCTTGGGGTAAACACAACAGCCAGTTTTACGTGAAAAATCTCGATGTCAGTGGCGCAGCCGGCAAGATCACGGTACTTGAATACGCCTTTGGGAATGTGAAAGACAACCGTTGTGTTGTGGGCGTAGATAAAGCGGGTGTCGGTGCTGCGGGTGATGATTACTGGAATCCAGTGGATGCCGCTTTCACCCTCGATGGCAAAGAAGATCAAGGCGACAATGGTCTTTATGGCCATTGGAATCAGCTCAAACAGCTCAAGAAAAAGTACCCCAATCTGAAAGTTGTGATCAGTCTGGGTGGCTGGACTTGGTCTAAATATTTCTCTGATGCAGCACTACCAGCAAATCGCGAAGCGTTTGTGAAATCCTGTGTGGATGCCTACATCAAAGGCAATGTACCTAATCAGGAAGGTAAAGTCGTACCAGGCTTGGCCGCAGGTGTATTTGACGGCTTTGACATCGATTGGGAATATCCAGCCTCCGCAGGCAATGACGGTAATATTGTTCGTCCTGAAGATACACAGAATTTTACCGCGCTATTGGCCGAATTCCGCAAACAAATCGACGCGGTTAAACCAGGTCTATTGCTAACCATCGCCGCGCCTGCAGCTGCGAGTAAATCAGAAAAAATCGAACTTGATAAAATTGCGCCATCGCTGAACTGGATCAACTTGATGACTTATGACTTCACTGGCCCATGGTCAGCGACAACAGGTCACCATGCCACTTTGATTGGCGGCGCGAAAGATCGCGTATCCGTGGATAGCACGGTCGATGATTATCTGGGGCGTGGCGTGCCATCGAATAAAATCGTGTTGGGCGTGCCATTCTATGGTTATGGCTGGACTGTCAGCAGCATGGAAAACAATGGACTATACCAACCCGTCATCGCCAAGGCCAAAGGCCCAATTGAGGAAGGTAGTGCACCTTATTCATACCTCAAAACCTTGCCCGGCACCGTGCATCGCGACGAAAAAACCCGTGCGGTTTGGAAAGTGAATGGCAAAGACGTCTGGGTTTATGATGACGTGCAATTGCTGAAAGAAAAAATCGAATTTGCCAAAAAGAAAAAGCTGGGCGGTATTATGGCTTGGGAGTTATCGCAAGACACACCTGATGCTGAATTGGTCGATACGATTTATAAAGGCATGATCAAAAAGTAAGCGACACATGCCATGCTGCCCGGGAATTATTTGGGTGACGTGCATTGATCGGCACTTTCCATAAAAACTCGGGCAGCCATCGCGCTGTCCGAGTTTTTTTATAAAGATTTAATATTGAATAAATGATTATCTGTCGAGCTGGATTGATTATTGGCATATTTGTTTAGAATCAAATTAAATAACGATCATGTTATGTTTTTTGTAAATATTTGGTATGTTATCTTTGTTTAAATGAAAGTAGTTTGAGGTCACTCTTGCACGATTTTTCCCCTTCCGAACTTAAAACCATTCTGCATTCCAAGCGTGCCAACCTTTACTACCTGCAGCATTGTCGCGTTCTGGTGAACGATGGACGGGTTGAATATGTGACTGATGAAGGCCAGCAGTCCTTGTATTGGAATATTCCCATTGCCAACACCACATCAATTTTGCTCGGTACAGGTACATCGATTACGCAGGCTGCGATGCGCGAGCTGGCCAAGGCAGGTGTTTTGGTGGGTTTTTGTGGCGGTGGCGGCTCGCCGCTCTTCGCGGCCAATGAGCTTGAGGTGGGGGTATCCTGGCTGACGCCGCAGAGCGAATACCGCCCAACCGAATACCTGCAAGATTGGGTCAGCTTCTGGTTTGACGATGCCAAACGCGTGCAAGCGGCGGTTTTATTTCAGCAGGTGCGCATCGCGCAAATTCGTCGCCATTGGCTGAGTAGCAGCATGCAGCGCGAAGAGAGCTTTGCCATTGCAGCTGAGCAACTCAATGGCATTCTGGATCAATTCTCAACGCGTCTGAGTAGTTGTCAAAGCAGTAACGATGTACTCCTGCAAGAAGCTGTAATGAGCAAGGCCTTGTATAAATTGGCCGCCAACGCGGTGAAATATGGCGACTTTACCCGCGCCAAGCGCGGCAGCGGCGTTGATCTGGCCAATCGCTTTCTCGATCATGGTAATTATCTGGCTTACGGTCTGGCCGCGACGGCGACCTGGGTGATTGGTCTACCGCACGGTCTAGCGGTGTTGCATGGCAAAACGCGCCGGGGTGGTCTGGTGTTTGATGTAGCGGATCTGGTCAAAGACGCGCTGGTGCTACCGCAAGCCTTTATTGCCGCGATGGCTGGGGACGAAGAGCAGGAGTTTCGCCAGCGTTGCATGAAAGCCTTTCACCAGGCCGATGCTTTGGATGTGATGATTGAATCATTGCAGATGGTCGCTAGAACATTGCGGCAAACTCCAGCCCCAAATTCGGAGTCAGCAGCATGAATATCCTGCTGGTTTCCGAATGCAGTAAAAATGCGCTCACCGATACGCGCCGTATTATTGATCAGTTTGCCGAGCGCAAAGGGGAGCGTAGCTGGCAAACCGCCATTACTCAAGATGGGCTGGCAATGCTGCGTAAATTGTTGCGGCAAAGCGCCCGGCGTAATACGGCGGTGGCCTGCCATTGGATCAAAAAAGATGGCCAATCCGAATTGCTGTGGATCGTCGGTAATTTGCGCAAATTCAATTCGGATGGCTCGGTGCCCACCCATACTACACAGCGCGATATTTTGCGCAGCCAGGATGAAAATCAATGGCAAACTGCCGAGTCGATTGCCTTGCTGGCAGGGATTGCCGGACTATTTCACGATTTTGGTAAAGCCAATCGCCTCTTTCAGGCCAAGCTAAATGGGAAAGCTAGCAAACTTTCCGAGCCGTACCGGCATGAATGGGTTTCGTTGCGTTTGTTTCAGGCTTTTGTGGGTGAGGATAGTGATGCGCAATGGCTTCACCGTCTTGCAGTGATTACACCCGGCGATGAAGCGGCAATTTTGGAACGTCTGATTCGGGATCATCTTGATACAAAGCCCTTCAATCCATTTGATTTGCAGAAAGGGCTGAAAACATCGCTGGCACAAACCATAGGCTGGCTGATTGTGTCGCATCACCGCTTACCCAAAGCAAGTCAAGATAATGCCCCGCGTCTGGATGCAATGGATCAATGGATGTGTGGGACACGATTTAATCCTGCGTGGAATTCACCGCAATGCCAGAACGATGACTGGCAAACTGGCGATTGGGAAAACGTGTGGCGGTTTGATGCGGACACCCCCATTCGTAGCCAAACGTGGTGCAACAAAGCCAAGAGCCTAGCCAAGCGAGCCATCAAACACCGGCAATTGCAAGAAAACGACTGGCTGCAAGATTCGTTTTCCAGCCATCTAGCGCGGATGACGCTGATGCTGGCGGATCATTGCTATTCCGCTGGTGAAGCAAAAACATACTGGCAAGATGACTCGTATTTGGCATTTGCCAATACCGATCCGACTACCAAACAGCGCAAACAAAAACTTGATGAGCACAATATTGGCGTGGGTCACAACGCGGTATTGCTAGCCAAAAGTCTGCCCAAATTGCGTCAAACTTTGCCTGCTATTACCCGCCACAAAGGGTTTAAGCAACGCGCTACCATCGAGAAATATCGCTGGCAGGATAAAGCCTACGATCTGGCTAAAGGGCTGGCGGATGCCAGCACTGAGCAAGGTTTTTTTGGCGTCAATATGGCCTCAACCGGCTGCGGCAAAACCTTTGCCAACGCGCGGATCATGTATGGTTTGGCCGATGAAAAACTCGGCTGCCGTTTTAGTGTGGCCTTGGGGCTACGCACGCTGACTTTGCAAACGGGTGACGCGCTGCGCGAGCGTTTGCATCTGGAAAGTGACGATCTGGCGGTGCTGATTGGCTCACAAACGGTGCGGCAATTGCATGAATTAAGAAATAAGTCCGCCCGTGACGATGCCGAGTCTTCACCTGCCGAACAATCAGGTAGCGAGTCAGCCGAAGCGTTATTTGCCGAGCATCAGTATGTACGTTATGACGGCAGCCTTGATGATGGGCGGCTAAGCCAATGGTTAAAGCCTTCGCGTAGCCTGCATCAATTGCTTAGTGCGCCAGTGCTGGTCAGCACGATTGACCATTTAATGCCCGCCACTGATGGCGAGCGCGGCGGCAAGCAGATTGCGCCAATGTTGCGTTTGCTGACATCCGATCTGGTGCTCGACGAGCCCGACGATTTTGATCTGGCTGACCTGCCTGCACTGTGTCGACTGGTCAATTGGGCGGGAATGCTCGGTTCCCGCGTCTTACTATCGTCAGCCACTTTGCCGCCAGATTTGATCGGCGCATTGTTTGAGGCGTATCTGGCTGGGCGGCAGATATTTAATGCCTCACGCGGCTATACATCGCTAGGTATTTGCTGCGCGTGGTTTGATGAGCATAAATCAGCCCACAGTATTCACGCGGATTTAGCCGATTTTTTCTACTGCCCACCAAGCCTTTGTGCTGCAGCGCATGGATGCCTTGGCTGGGATGAAAGTGTTGCGGCGAGCTGCTTTATGCCCAGTGACTGCCAATTCCCAATCCACTGCCGATGTGATTGATGCGATGAGAACCACGCTCAACCAAGGTATCGTCCAGCTTCACCACGATCATCATCAGACCCATTCAGCAACGAGAAAACAAGTCTCTATTGGTTTGGTGCGGATGGCCAATATTAAGCCCTTGATTGCCGTTGCGCAGCGCCTACTGAGCCAAGCCGCGCCTGAGCAATATCGGCTGCACTTTTGCGTATATCACAGCCAGCATCCGCTGCTGGTGCGCTCGGAAATGGAAAAGCAACTCGATGCAGCCTTAAATCGCAATGATGAGAACCAGCTTTGGCAGCAAGCGACAATTCAATCTGCGCTGCAATACCCCGAGCCCAATCAGGTATTTATTGTGTTTGCCACCGCCGTGGCGGAAGTGGGGCGCGATCATGACTATGACTGGGCGATTGCCGAACCCAGCTCGATGCGTTCGCTCATTCAGCTGGCAGGCCGTATTCAGCGTCATCGCCAACGCGTGCCCAATAGCCCCAATTTACTGATATTGAATCAAAACTACAAAGCACTTAAAGGCGATGAAGTGGCGTATTCAATGCCGGGCTTTGAATCGACAAAATTTAAGCTCGCCAGCAAGGATTTGAATGAAATTCTCTTGCCCGAGCAATACCAGCAAATCAGCGCCACCCCGCGCATTGCACCGCGTCGCTCACTCGACGCGGCTCATAATCTGGTCGATCTGGAGCATAAACACCTCGCCGCACGGTTATTTGGTCGCGATCAAACTGCCGAACATGCCAGATTGTGGTGGGGCTGGCGCTTGAATGGCGCTCGTAACCCCAGCTGGTGTGCCGAATTGCAAAGACGGATGCCATTTCGGAAATCTGGAAAAGATGATGCCTTTGTATTGCTGCTCGACGAGGAGGGCGAAACACCGCAATTTAATCTGCGCCATGAAAAAACGGGGAGCTAAAGCCAGTCGATCAATCACGTTTTGCTCGTATGGATGTGCAGTTGGGCGAGCGAGTGCAGCCATGGTTGAGCAATGATGCGGGACAACTGATTGAAGATCTGGCCGAACGGCTCGATTTCACTGTTCGCGACACCAGCCTGAAGTTTGCCGAAATCCGTCTGCGTGCCGCGCGAGAGGATCAGATACCTGAGGTATGGTGTTATCACCCGTGGTTTGGGGGGTATGGCGAGTTGGATTGATTTTCTGGGTATATGCCTGTAGGCGATGATTATCAATGCTTGTGGGCATATACCTGTGGAAATGTCCAATCCCAGCTGGTGCAGGGATTGGACTGGCTGCCTGTACGGCAGTGAAGTGAAAGCAAGTTAGATACATTTCTGAGCTACCTGTGCGGTAGTGCGCTAAATTCTAGCAGTTAAAAAATTAAAGTGAGTTAGATACAGGTATTGATGCAGTACTTGTATTGGCATATATTTATCCTTACTTTTTTTGTTGGCTAGGAGTTGGCGTGAGTAATCAGATGTCAGAGCGCATTAAAGACTACATTCAAGGCCGAGCCAGTGCCCGCCTAGAAAAATGGGATAAAGAGGCTGAAAAGTTACACCCGGACGTATTGGAAAGTGAGTTGCTCAATTTACGCGCAGCCGAAATGGCCAAATTTGAGGCTAATACTTGGTTAAGTGATGCAGCGCAACGTGCCAAGCAAATCAGCTTTGCGACGCATCCGCCGAAATACACGCATTCAGATTCCAAAAGCAGCAGCGTGTTTATGTCAGGTAATCCGTCGGCATCTTTCGGATACTTGTGTACGGTGCAACTTGCCACTATGCAAAGTGATGTCGTCGGGAATGCCGCTGCGCTGGATGTAGCGGGTTTATTGCAACTGGAGCATGAAGGCATCAGCTTGGCACAGCAAATTGCTGCGAATGACCTTTCGGCTTTGCAGCCTTTTGCGACAAGTGAGGCGCAATTGCTTGAATGGCAGCAAGGTTTTGCGCAGGCCTTGCAGAATAAAGAACTACGTTCGCACGCGCTGGCCAAGCAGCTTTATTTCCCCGTTGGTGATGGGCAATACCATTTGATTAGCCCGCTGTTTTCATCGTCGATGGCACAGGCGCTGCATCAGCGCATCAGCGAGAGCCGTTTTTCCGAAGCAGCCAAAGCGATCCGCCAGCTCAAACGCGAAGAAAAATTTAGCGCAGAGCCCACGGTTGATTACCCGGATGTTGCCGTACAAACGTACGGGGGCACAAAGCCGCAGAATATTTCACTGCTCAACAGTAGCCGTCGCGGTCAGGCGTATTTGCTCAATTGCCGCCCTCCTGAGTGGAAAGATCTGCCCAAACCACCTAGCGAGACCAAAGATGCTTTCTGGCGTGAGCTGAATCGTCGCACTTGGCGACGTACCCGTGATCTCAAAAACTACCTGATTCGCGTCAAAGATCGCAATAGTACCGCCATTATCCGCGACCTGCGTGCGCAATGGATCGATGACATTATTGATATTTTGTTGCAATACGCCGCATCGATTCAGGCTATGGGCGAGCATGCGGGCTGGAGCGCACAATCCAAACTGCCATTTGATGAGCAGCTTTGGCTAGACCCGTGGCGTGCGGTCAGCGATGCCGATTTTCGCGCGGCTCGCGAGCGCAACGATTGGCAGCAGGGCGTGGCCAAGCGTTTCGGGCTGTGGCTGAACCAGCGACTTTTTGACCAGGATTTATTCTTCGGCGATGTAGAAGCCAAGGAATGGGCAGGTGAATTGGAGGGCAAGCTGGCTCGTCTGAGCGACGACATTGCAGATTTGGCGCAATCACAAGGGGATCAACAATGAAAGCGATTCTGTGTATTCGCCATATCAAAGTGGAAAACGCCAATGCGATTGCTGGCTTAACTTATGGCTTCCCCGCGATTAGCAGCTTTTTGGGCTTTAGCCACGCGCTATCACGCGTCTTGCAACGTGACCACGGCTTGACTCTGGGTGGCTGCGCCGTGGTTTGCCATCAGCATCAAGTGCATGCAGTACAACCTGCTGGCTGGGGCGACTATGTTTTTTCACTGACTCGCAACCCGCTAACCAAAGAGGCCAAAACAGCGGCCTTCAATGAAGAAGGGCGGATGAGTCTGGACGTGTCATTGCTGATCGAATGCCACTTTACTGCCGATGAGCTGGACTTTTTTGCTGAAGGCCAGAGTGAGCTGAACATCAAACGGCTTGAGCAATACTTGTCTGACAAAGTGCTGACTCAGCGCATTGCGGGGGGGAATATCACCGCAATCCAATCACTGACATTCGCTGAAGTACCAGAGAACGACGACGAATTGTCTCGCTGGGAACGCAAGCAATTACTGCGCCTCTTGCCCGGTTTTGCGCTGATTGAACGCAGCGATGCTTTGCAGCAGCATCATCAGAAGCGAGTGGCGGACAACCCGGCTGCCGAGTTAATTGATTCCTGGCTCGATTTTGCTGCGCTGAAATATCAGGCGACTGCCGATGAGGGAGAGGAGGGCAAAGTCCAATGGCAATACCTGCCCAAACCAGCAGCGGGTTATCTAGTGCCGATCACCACTGGCTATCACGCGATTTCGCCGCTGTATGCCAACGCCGAAGTGGCTAGCACCCGCGATAGCGAAACCCCGTTCCGTTTTGTTGAGTCGGTCTATTCAGTTGGCCAGTGGATTAGCCCGCATCGCGCTAAAACACTCCAGGCGCTGTTCTGGCGCTATCAGCTTCGCGATGAGGCTTACCTATGCAAAAATCAGATTTAGTATGGGTATATTGCTGAATATTAATAAATGTATGGTTTGCAAATATATACGTGGTATGAGTATTTGAATTGGCGTCATTTCATTTAATTTAAAGGGACACAATATGGCTATCAAAACCGCTTCCGTACTGGCTTTCGAGCGCAAGCTCTCTAACTCCGATGCACTGATGTTTGCAGGGCTTTGGGCCGATCGTGCTGCCAGCCAAGCATGGCAAACGCTGGCGATTTCCAGCAAAGACGTGCGCGGCACAATTTCAAACCGGCTTAAGAACGCAGTGGCGAGCGATCCAGCCAAGCTGGATGCCGAAATTCAGAAGGCTAATTTACAGCGCGTTGATTTTGCTGCTCTGCCTTTTGAAGCTGATACGCTGAAAGTGAGCTTTACGCTACGTGTCTTGGGTAACCTGCCGCTGCCATCGGCGTGTAATGATCAGGAATATCAAGCCGAGCTAGCCAAAAAAATTAATGGATATATTGCCGAGCAGCAATTTACCGAGCTGGCAGCCCGCTACGCCGAAAATCTTGCCAATGGGCGTTTTCTATGGCGAAACCGGGTAGGGGCTGAGGCTGTGGAGGTCCACGTTAGCCACATTGTGGACGGACAAAAAACTACGTGGATTTTCAATAGTCTTGATTTCAGTCTGCGCCAATTTTCCACACCAACAGGTGATTTAGCCGCACTGACCGAGGTGATTCGCCAAGGTTTACTAGGGGAGTCATTCGCCTTCTTGCAAGTCGATGGCTATGTGCGTCTTGGTGCCGGACAGGAAATTTTCCCGTCACAAGAACTGGTGCTCGACGGGGGGCGCGATAGCGCAAAAAGCAAATATCTGTATCAGGTGAATGGCGTTGCCGCGATGCACTCGCAAAAAATCGGTAACGCACTGCGCACGATTGATACTTGGTACCCCGAAGCAGCCGAATTGGGACCGATTGCCGTTGAACCCTATGGTTCGGTGACTAATCGTGGTAAGGCCTATCGTCAGCCGAAAGAGAAAATGGATTTTTATAATCTGCTCGATGGCTGGATTATCAAAGATAAAGTGCCAAGTACCGAGCAGCAGCATTACGTTATCGCTACCTTGATACGCGGCGGCGTGTTTGGTGAGGCTGCCTAAGGGGGAGGTATGGATCATTACCTAGAGATCAAAATCATCCCCGACGCGGATGTGGCGCTATCGGAAGCTCAATTACTCAGCGCCCTGTACGCCAAATTGCATCGTGCGCTGGTGGACGTGGGGGGCGGGCGCATCGGCGTGAGCTTTCCGCGAGCGGGTAAAACTTTGGGCTCTGTGCTGCGCCTACACGGCAGTGTGGACGCACTTGGCTCCTTGATGAATGAGCCATGGCTCAAAGGCTTGCGCGATTACACCGATGTCAGTGGCATTTTGCCCGTGCCAGTCCACACCCAGCATCGCGTAGTGCGGCGTGTACAGGTGCACAGCAATCCGGAGCGCTTGTATCGCCGCTCGGTGCGCAATGGCAAATTAAGCGCTGAAGAGGCAGAGCAGAAAGTTACGGTCGCTAAGTCGGCGCGATCTGATTTGCCTTATGTTTACTTGCGCAGCAATTCAAACGGCAACCCATTCTGCCTCTTTATCCGGCAATCGGATTTGCAAGATAGCCCAGTGCCCGGAACATTTAATCATTACGGTCTGAGTTCGACAGCCACCATTCCCTTTTTTAACCCTATTTTTCTACCCAGCCGCCAAGCCTTGATTTTAAAGGGATGCAACGGCTGGTTAGAAAAAGGGTTTTGGTCGAAAAAAATGGAAAAGCTCTTTAACAATGAAGAAGTTGTGATTTAATACGCACAGTTCACTGCCGTACAGGCAGCTCAGAAAACGGGCGGCCTGGTCGGTCGCTTCGGCCCTGAAGTTCACTGCCGTACAGGCAGCTCAGAAATTGAGCAACAGTCGGTGCAATTCGATACCGAAGTTCACTGCCGTACAGGCAGCTCAGAAATGCCGCATTGAGCGCGGCCAAAATTTGCTCTTGTTCACTGCCGTACAGGCAGCTCAGAAATCAAGGCGCTGGGCACACACCCGCTGAAAATGGTTCACTGCCGTACAGGCAGCTCAGAAAGACGCTGAAAAGGCCATCATTGCCGCGCTGACGTTCACTGCCGTACAGGCAGCTCAGAAAAAGCGTACCGATTTTCAGCAAGCCAGCGCCGTGTTCACTGCCGTACAGGCAGCTCAGAAAGTGGGCTGACTACAACTTTGTCACTTGGTCTGGTTCACTGCCGTACAGGCAGCTCAGAAATTTGCGCTTAGGCCCAGAGCTGGTGACGAACGGTTCACTGCCGTACAGGCAGCTCAGAAAACCGAGTTATAAGCCGCGAGGATTTGAGCATCGTTCACTGCCGTACAGGCAGCTCAGAAAAAGTGTTGCAAGCGAGTTGTTTTGCATGTCAAAGTTCACTGCCGTACAGGCAGCTCAGAAATCTCTGACGCAATGCAACTAGCGGTTTCGAAGGTTCACTGCCGTACAGGCAGCTCAGAAATCACGGTTAGTTTTGACTTCCTCATACTCGACGTTCACTGCCGTACAGGCAGCTCAGAAAGTCGTGAATGACTCATCAAATCGCAGCGTGATGTTCACTGCCGTACAGGCAGCTCAGAAAGATAGGCAAAGTGCGCGCCAGCGGCATCAAGTGTTCACTGCCGTACAGGCAGCTCAGAAAACTGTCGAACCCTAAAATCAGCGACTTGCAACGTTCACTGCCGTACAGGCAGCTCAGAAAATCATGGTCGCCTGCATCAACAACGGAGCAATGTTCACTGCCGTACAGGCAGCTCAGAAAATTAGGCAGCTAAGTCCTGCGCCTGCTCATTGGTTCACTGCCGTACAGGCAGCTCAGAAACTGGGAATTTAATCCGCATATGTGGCGCATCGGTTCACTGCCGTACAGGCAGCTCAGAAAAAGCCATGAACCCACCACACGACCAAGAAAAGGTTCACTGCCGTACAGGCAGCTCAGAAATATCGGGCGGTGGTTGAGGGAATGCCATTTGAGTTCACTGCCGTACAGGCAGCTCAGAAATTCTCGATTTGTTGATAGATCAGGTTTTCTAGGTTCACTGCCGTACAGGCAGCTCAGAAAATTTCGCGTGTACGTCTGGCGATACGTTGCACGTTCACTGCCGTACAGGCAGCTCAGAAATAGCTTGATGTGGGCGTCAATGGCGGCTTGAAGTTCACTGCCGTACAGGCAGCTCAGAAAAACGATGGCGCAGACCTGACAAATCAGGCTCAGTTCACTGCCGTACAGGCAGCTCAGAAATGATGCGTAGGTAGTTGAAACCCCATCCAGTAGTTCACTGCCGTACAGGCAGCTCAGAAAAAGCAACTGATGGTCGGCGATGAAGGCAGCGTGTTCACTGCCGTACAGGCAGCTCAGAAATTGATATGCCGAAATTTATTGAGCGCGTAGGCGTTCACTGCCGTACAGGCAGCTCAGAAAAGATGTCGCATCGGCGTAAAGTGCAAACCCTGGTTCACTGCCGTACAGGCAGCTCAGAAAGCGAAAACGCCACCTTTGCCGCGCGTGCTGGTGTTCACTGCCGTACAGGCAGCTCAGAAACTCAACAGATGCAGAAACAATGCTTTGCGCTTGTTCACTGCCGTACAGGCAGCTCAGAAACTGCCTGACGCCAGTATTGCCTGCCATGGTTGCGTTCACTGCCGTACAGGCAGCTCAGAAATGCTCCGACCGAGAAGGGCAAACAGTATGCGCGTTCACTGCCGTACAGGCAGCTCAGAAAATAAGCTGCACAATTTGAGCGTAGAGGTCACCGTTCACTGCCGTACAGGCAGCTCAGAAAATTGCTGCGTCGATTGCATGATCAGCCGAATAGTTCACTGCCGTACAGGCAGCTCAGAAAGTAATCGCGTTGGTTTTGTACGGCTGGCGGCTGTTCACTGCCGTACAGGCAGCTCAGAAAACAATGCCCGCCATGCCGACGGCGTAACGTATGTTCACTGCCGTACAGGCAGCTCAGAAAAAGTAGTTCGGCGATTGCCAATGTAACCAGTAGTTCACTGCCGTACAGGCAGCTCAGAAAGCTTACATCAAACGGCGCTGGTCTGTTGAAAAGTTCACTGCCGTACAGGCAGCTCAGAAACAGATCTAAAAGTAGACGGAGTAATCGGCTCTGTTCACTGCCGTACAGGCAGCTCAGAAATGCTGGAACGGTGAATGTAGTTCCGCTACCAGGTTCACTGCCGTACAGGCAGCTCAGAAAGATGAAAAGTAGCCCCCAAGCCGACTGAGGCATGTTCACTGCCGTACAGGCAGCTCAGAAATCTGCGATTGATGCTGAGCGTGTGGCAACGTCGTTCACTGCCGTACAGGCAGCTCAGAAAATGGGCAATTTGTTTAGTGCGCGGCTGAAATTGTTCACTGCCGTACAGGCAGCTCAGAAAGCTGCGCGAAACACCAGACGGGTGATTTCATAGTTCACTGCCGTACAGGCAGCTCAGAAATCTCGCCCTGCAAACAATTTAGTGCTTTAAGCGTTCACTGCCGTACAGGCAGCTCAGAAACACCCGTGTCGGGGTCAAAAGCTTTCCCGATAGTTCACTGCCGTACAGGCAGCTCAGAAATGTCCGATCACAAAACAGAGGATCTGGAGCTAGTTCACTGCCGTACAGGCAGCTCAGAAACCGTAGTTTGGTAGTGCAACGTAAAGATCAGTCGTTCACTGCCGTACAGGCAGCTCAGAAAAAACTCGGTGCGCTCTTTGCGCGAATAGTCCTGTTCACTGCCGTACAGGCAGCTCAGAAAGCTTGCAGCGAGATCGGCACTGGATCTGGGTAGTTCACTGCCGTACAGGCAGCTCAGAAAAACTATGCAAAGTATTCAGGACTGCCCCTGTTGTTCACTGCCGTACAGGCAGCTCAGAAAACAAGCAATATTATGGGGTTATCGACCTTATCGTTCACTGCCGTACAGGCAGCTCAGAAAGTCACGCAATGATGATGAGTAAGCAATGCCATGTTCACTGCCGTACAGGCAGCTCAGAAAAAGATTTCAATTGCTTGCTGCTTTTCCATGTTGTTCACTGCCGTACAGGCAGCTCAGAAAATCGCACGGACTTCACGACGCAGCTCTGCGACGTTCACTGCCGTACAGGCAGCTCAGAAAACTGGTGTCGATTGATGAAATGCGTCGTATTGGTTCACTGCCGTACAGGCAGCTCAGAAAAGCAAGGAAGTGGAAACCAACAGAGCGTGTTTGTTCACTGCCGTACAGGCAGCTCAGAAAATCAAGCATGGCAAAATAGCAAGGCCAACCAGGTTCACTGCCGTACAGGCAGCTCAGAAAAAGAACCATGAAGTAAAAACAATAGCTCGCAAGTTCACTGCCGTACAGGCAGCTCAGAAAATAAACCAATAACCAATAACCAAGAACCATTAGTTCACTGCCGTACAGGCAGCTCAGAAATACGCGACATCGCGCTAAACGTCCTGCAAAGCGTTCACTGCCGTACAGGCAGCTCAGAAATCCAAAATTATGCGCGGCTTGAATCCGCTTGAGTTCACTGCCGTACAGGCAGCTCAGAAAGTCAGTGATCCCGAAGCCGGACACCGTATCCGGTTCACTGCCGTACAGGCAGCTCAGAAAACAAAATCGACAAGAAGCGAGAGCCGCATTTAGTTCACTGCCGTACAGGCAGCTCAGAAATCGCCATTCATGGCCGCATCAAGCTTTGCGATGTTCACTGCCGTACAGGCAGCTCAGAAAGTGGAAATTGAGTCGTTTACTCCGTCAAAATCGTTCACTGCCGTACAGGCAGCTCAGAAAAGACACGGGCGGGGAGTATAGCTTCTACACTGGTTCACTGCCGTACAGGCAGCTCAGAAAGATTCGGCCTTGAGCTGCATTCGCGCACTGCAGGTTCACTGCCGTACAGGCAGCTCAGAAATCATAATTCGACCACATCGAACCGCCTTGCAAGTTCACTGCCGTACAGGCAGCTCAGAAACGCCCCATAGGGAACCAAAGCCAGCCGAAAATGTTCACTGCCGTACAGGCAGCTCAGAAAAAATAGATCGAGAGATTTTCTGGCATAGTGATCGTTCACTGCCGTACAGGCAGCTCAGAAAAGCTCCGGCCCCAGTTTCAGAGGAACACGGCGGTTCACTGCCGTACAGGCTGCTCAGAAAAACAAGAATGCAGCAACTGCTTTTTTCTGATTGTTCACTGCCGTACAGGCAGCTCAGAAATGGCAGGAAATCCAGACTGATCGTGAGTGGCCGTTCACTGCCGTACAGGCAGCTCAGAAATGCAGCATTTTTTGCATAGATGCCACCACTTCGTTCACTGCCGAACAGGCAGCTCAGAAATGGCTTTTGTCGATCTATTCTGCATCCATCACGTTCATTGCCGTACAGGCAGCTCAGAAATGCACACGATTGGCCTTGGCCTGATTCCACATGTTCACTGCCGTACAGGCAGCTCAGAAATTCGGCGGGGGTTGTTTTTGGTCTTCTGCAAGGTTCACTGCCGTACAGGCAGCTCAGAAAAGCCATTCGACATCATCAGCCGCCGCGCCCTGGTTCACTGCCGTACAGGCAGTTCAGAAAACAAATAATCCCGCGCCACGCCAGACAATCCCGTTCACTGCCGTACAGGCAGCTCAGATAAGACGGCGCTCAGAATCGTCAATCATGTCGCGTTCATTCCCCCGAGCTGCAGTCAATCTTCCGACAAAGCTCAAATCCTTAGCGTACCGTATGCTTATCTACTGAGCCCGATTAAAAAAATTACCGCATGGTATTTTTATGTACCAAGTGGTATCTTTGGTCTTTTAGTTTGGAATTTTCTTAGGTTCCAATTTCTAGGTTTGGCAAGGATTGTTTTTTTACTAACCAGATATACGTCTGAGCTTGATATATACCCTGGTTTGTATTCATGCAAAGGCTATTTTTATAAATGCCTGCAGTCATATACCCCATGGATAAGACACACTATGGCGCATCATAAACTCAATTTGCCGCAAAAAATCTGCCCGGTGTGTTTGCGCGCTTTTGTCTGGCGCAAGAAGTGGGAAAAGAACTGGGAGGCGGTGAAGTACTGCAGCGTTCGGTGTGCCAAGCGCAGGAGTGTGGGATGAGTACGCTCAGGCTGATATTGGGTGATCAGCTCAACATCCGGCATAGCTGGTTTTCGGCGGCCGAGCGCGGCCGTAGCGATGTGCTGTATGTGCTGATGGAGCTGCGTAGCGAAACAGATTACGCCTGGCACCATGCGCAAAAAGTGCTGGGCATTTTTGCGGCGATGCGCGGCTTTGCGCAGGCCTTGCAGCAAGCGGGCTGCCGGGTGCGCTATTTCAAAATTGGCGATGCGGATAATCAGCAAGATTTCATCCAGAACTTGCGCCAGCTGCTCGCCTGCGAGCAGATTACGCAGCTGGAGCGGCAGCAGGCCGATGAGTTTCGCGTGGAGGCGATGCTCCAAACTGCGCAGAATGAGCTAGGGGTTGCGGTCAAAGTTGTCGATAGCGAGCATTTTTTGGTGGATCGAGCAGCTATCAGCCAGCAATTTGCGACCAAAATCCCACGCATGGAGTTTTTTTACCGTGCGCTGCGCAAGCAATATCAAATTTTGCTCGATGAACACGGCCAACCGCTGGGTGGGCAGTGGAATTTTGATCAGGACAACCGCAAACGCTGGTCTGGTCAGCCGCCTGCACCGGCTTGGCTGGCGCATCCCAAAGATTTAAGTGCGCTGTGGCAAGAGATTGAGGCAGCTGGGGTTAAAACCATTGGCGAGCCGCAGGCGGCGAACTTTGGCTGGCCAATCAGTCGCAGTGAAGCTAAAGCAACGCTGGCGGCGTTTGTGGCGCAGGCTTTGCCGCATTTTGGCGCGTATCAGGATGCGATGAGCACCGCCTCGCCCACGCTGTTTCATGCCGGTATTTCGTTTGCGCTCAACCTGAAATTGCTGCACCCCTTAGAGGTGATCCATGCTGCGCTGGATGAATTTGTCGCCGGGCGCGTTTCGCTCTCGACGGTGGAAGGTTTTGTGCGGCAGATCTTGGGCTGGCGCGAATTTGTTCGCGGGGTGTATTGGGCGCGCATGCCCGGCTATGCGCAACTGAATGAACTGCAACATCAGCGCGACTTGCCGCGCTGGTATTGGGATGGTCAGACGCGGATGAACTGCCTTAAACACGCGATTGATCAGTCTTTGGCTTTGGGCTATGCCCACCATATTCAGCGGCTGATGGTCACGGGCAATTTTGCGCTGCTGGCCGGGATAGATCCTGATCAGGTCGATGCCTGGTATCTGGGGATTTATGTGGATGCTTTTGAATGGGTTGAAATGCCCAATACCCGCGGGATGAGCCAGTATGCCGATGGCGGCTTGCTCGGCAGTAAACCGTATGCCGGATCGGCCAGCTATATCAGCAAAATGAGTGATTACTGCAAGGGCTGCCACTATCAGCCCAAGCTACGCCATGGCGAGGGCGCTTGCCCGTTCAATAGCCTGTACTGGCATTTTCATCAGCGCCATGCGCCGCGCTTGCAAAATAATCCTCGCTTGGGAATGACTTACCAAACCTGGCGCAAGATGGCACCTGAGGAGCAACAAGCCACTTTGCTGCAGGCCGAGCAGTATTTGCAGCAGATTGATCAATTGTGAGCATTAGTAAAAAAGGGTTTACAGCGTGCAGGCAGATGCAAAATGGGATGTGATTGTGATCGGCGCGGGGATGGCGGGCCTGAGCGCGGCGCAGCGGCTACAGGCCGCGGGCAGGCGAGTGCTGGTGCTGGAAAAGTCACGCGGGATTGGCGGGCGGATGGCCACCCGGCGCAGTGATGTGGCGCAATGGGATCATGGCGCGCAATACTTCACCGCGCGTTCAGCTGCTTTTCGTCGCCAAGTGGCGCATTGGCTACGAGCCAGGGTGGTCAGTGCCTGGACTGCTCCGGTATACGCTTGGGATGGGCAAGCGCTACATGAAAGTTCGCCGCAGCAGCGTTTTGTCGGTACGCCTGCGATGAACTCGCCTTTGCGGCAGATGGCCGCCCAGCTGCAGGTGTTGCCCAATATTGAAGTCGATGCGCTGCTGGCACACGTGCAGGGCTGGCAGGTGAGGGCGGCTGATCAATGTTGGCTGACTACACAAGTGGTGCTGGCGATTCCCGCACCGCAAGCTGCCAAGTTGATTCCAACGGCTCATCCTGCCCGCCCGCTGGCTGCGCAGGCACAGATGCAGCCTTGCTGGGCGGTGATGGTGAGTTGCGCGCAAGCGCTTCAACTGCCTTTTGCTGGGGCGTTTATCAATAGCGGGCCGCTGGGCTGGATTGCGCACGATAGCAGCAAAGCCGGTCGCGCTGGGGAGTACTGGGTACTCCATGCTACCCCCGAATGGTCGCAGGCGCAGCTAGAGCAATCAGCTGAAGTAGTCAGCCAATTGCTCAGTGCAGAGTTCAGCCGTTTGCTGCACGGCTGGGGGTGCCCCGCCGCAGAGTTTACACACCTGGCAGCGCACCGTTGGCGCTATGCACGCGGAAGCTGCGAGCAGCCTGCGCCCCAGCAGGCGACATCCGGCTTGATGCTGGCGGGCGACTGGCTGGAAGGTGGGCGTGTTGAAGGCGCATATTTATCTGGGCTGGCTGCCGCCGAAGCATTGCTGGCCAGCGCCGCGCAGTGAGCCGTTCAAACAGGGTGACGAAGATGCGGACTGCAATTTACTGGTTTCGGAATGATCTGCGGCTGGCTGATAATCCAGCGCTGCAGCAAGCCTGCGCGCAGGCCGAGCAACTGGCTTTGGTGTATTGCTGGCCACCCGATGAAAATACAGCCTGGGGGTTTACGCGTATAGGCCAGCACAGAAAAGCTTTTCTGGTCGATACCCTGCAAGATCTGGCCGCGCAGTGCCAGCAGCTGGGGCAACAGCTGCTGATTATCCACGGCAAGCCCGAGCAGGTGTTGCCCGCGCTGATGCAGTTTTTGGCCGCAGAAGCGATTTATAGCGAAGCAATTTTGGCACCTGAAGAAATCGCACAATGTCAGGCATTGCGCGCGCAAAATTGCCCGCTGCATACCGTGTGGCAATCGAGCATGCTCGAGCCCGCCAGCTTGCCGTTTGCGCCCGAACAGTTGCCGCTGGTTTTTACCACTTTTCGCCAGCAAGTCGAGGCGGCCGGGATTATGCCACCCGCACCCTTGGCCGCGCCTAGCGCATTGCCAGCTGCACCAGCGCAAATTCACGATTATCCGGCAACCGATTGGCCCGCGCTGCGTGGCGAGCCCATTGTGGATTCACGCAGCGCTTTTCCCTATGTCAGCGCAGCCTGGCGAGGCGGGGCAAGCAGTGGGCTAGCGCATCTGCAGCGCTACTTTGCCAGCGGTTTGGCTGATCGGTATAAACAAACGCGCAATGGCCTGATCGGCACTGATTATTCGTGCAAGTTCTCGCCGTGGCTGGCTACGGGGGCGATCTCGGCCCGGCAGATTCTACAGGCCTTGCGCGAGCATGAAGCTCAAGTCGGCGCGAATGACAGTACTTATTGGATCTGGTTTGAATTGCTGTGGCGCGATTATTTCCGTCTGCTGCATTGGCGTTTTGGTGCTCAGCTTTATCGCGCTGGTGGCTTGAAAGGGCGCTTGCTGCAGTCGCATCATCCTGAGCGATTTACGCGCTGGTGTCAGGCAGAAACCGGCCAGCCATTCATCGACGCCGCCATGCGTGAGCTGTCTGCCACGGGCTATTTATCCAACCGCATGCGGCAGAATGTCGCCAGCTATCTAATTCATGATTTGCAATGCGATTGGCGTGCAGGCGCGGCCTGGTTCGAAGCGCAGCTGCTTGATTACGATGTGTATAGCAATCAAGGCAATTGGCTGTATCTGGCCGGATTAGGCACCGACCCTAGGCCAAATCGTCGCTTCAATATCGAAAAACAAGCGACTATGTATGACCCGGATCAAGCCTATATTAAGCGGTGGCTCGATTTGTCACATCGTTGATTTAGTTTTGCTAGTTTTGCTCAGGCGGCCAAACAGAATTTCTCGATAGCATCCAAGCCGAAAAAAGCTGGCAAACAAAAAACCCCGCAAAGCTTTTCAACTTTCGGGGTTAATGTTTTTGTGGTGCGCAACACGAGACTCGAACTCGCACGCCTTGCGGCACAGCGACCTCAACGCTGCGTGTCTACCAATTCCACCAATCGCGCACATCACGATGAATTGCTAATGAGGTATGCAATTCAGAGGAGGCGAATATTAACGAATCCGTCCCACCTTGTCTAGCCCTGTTTGAAAATAATCGGAATCATCTGATCGGACTTGATGCATATTAAAAGCGGCGTCACACTCTCGCTATAAACTTTATCCTAACTTTCTTTGGAGAATGTAATGAGCACCAAAACCCGTTATGTGGTGAACGCCCGTGCAAGCAGTAAATTGCCGGAAGCTTTGCGCAGCAATGATGGTATTCGTCAGGCTTTAAAAGCGTCGGAAGAGTATTTCCCATTACAGCTGGTTTTTGATGATCAGCAGCTTGAATTGCTGAAAAATAGCTCAAAAACGCTGGCGAGTTTTCTGGTGCCTGGTAGCGTAGTGGATGTGTCTTTACAGTTTGCCGATTTGTGCGAAGTATCGAGCGAGCTGTTTAAAGAGCTGAAAGAAATCCGCAAAAAGGTGAAAAGCATCGTGAGCGATCACGAAGATGAGCTCGAAAGCGATCACGTTGGCGCGCTGCAATACGTGAAAGAATTCCGCTCGGAAATGGGCCCTGCACTAGAGCGCTCTATCCCGCTACGCCGTTTTGCGAATCGCGTTGACGCGGTATTGCTGGCACAGATTCAGTATTCGGCTGAAAACGTCGAAATCGAGCTGCATATCGCTGAGGAGCAGGTATAAATTTACCTGCTGCTCGCAGCAGGTAACGTTGCACCGTCGCTGGCAAATGGCGTCGCAAACACATTTTCCAGCGGCGATAAAAAGCCCCATCATCTGATGGGGCTTTTTGATTTGCTAAGGGGTATTGCTCCCTAGCCCAGGAAAGCTCTGGCGTTGCGGAACATACGCATCCATGCGCCGTCTTCTTCCCACTCGCTTGGGTGCCAGCTGTTTTGTACCGTGCGGAATACGCGCTCTGGGTGCGGCATCATGATGCTAAAGCGACCGTCTGGTGTGGTTACACCGGCAATGGCTTGTGGGCTGCCGTTCGGGTTGAGAGGATATTGCTGCGTTGGTTTGCCGTGGCTATCAACATAGCGCATTGCGACTAGCGCCTTACTAATATCGCCTTGCTGGCTGAAATTGGCAAAACCTTCACCGTGGCTCACCACGACTGGCATTTGGCTGCCCGCCATGCCGTTGAAGAACAGCGATGGTGATTGTGGTACTTCCACCGTTACAAAGCGCGCTTCAAATTGCTCGCTCTGATTGCGGGTGAATTTTGGCCAGTGTTCAGCGCCCGGAATAATGCCGGACAAATTAGCCATCATCTGGCAACCATTACACACGCCCAAGCCGAAGGTGTCGGCGCGGTTGAAGAACGCTTCAAACTGCGCACGCGCGGCGGCGTTAAACAGAATTGATTTCGCCCAACCTTCACCAGCGCCCAATACGTCACCGTACGAGAAACCACCGCAAGCCGCTAAGCCCATAAAGTCAGCCAGCTGCACGCGGCCAGCGATCACGTCGCTCATATGCACGTCAACCGCAGTAAAGCCAGCACGGTTGAACGCAGCGCCCATCTCGATATGGCCGTTCACGCCTTGCTCGCGTAATACCGCAACGCGCGGTTTCACGCCTTTTGCAATGTATGGTGCGGCGATGTCTTCAGAGGGATTGAATGTCAGCTTGGCAAACAAGCCTTTGTCATTCTTGTCGGCGATACGCGCGTATTCGGCATCGGCGCAAGCAGGATTGTCGCGCAAACGCTGAATTTGCCAGCTGGTTTTGCTCCAAGCCTGTTGCAGGCTCACGCGTGACTCTTCGAGTAGCATGCGATTGCGTTTTTTGATTTTCAGCTTGTCGTCGTGATTGGTTGTACCGATCACATGCAATTCACCGGCCAATTGCGCGTGCATAAATGCAGCGATCACGGCAGCGGTGTCGCTCCGGCGTACTTGCAATACTGCGCCCAACTCTTCGTTAAACAACACGCCCATGACACGGCCGTTTTCAGCACGCGCCACATCTTCTGGCGTGATTTCGTGCTGTTGACGTTGACGAACGCGACGATCAATACACAATTCGTCAATTTCCAGTGTTACGCCGCAATGGCTAGCAAACATCATCTCGGTCACGGTGGCGATCAGGCCGCCGTCCGAACGGTCGTGATAAGCCAGCAATTTGCCTTCAAGATTCAGCTTTTGCACTGTGGCAAAGAAGGCTTTAAGGTGATCTACGCTCACCACATCAGGCGCCCAGTTGCCGATTTCGGCGTTCACTTGCGCTAGCGCCGAGCCACCGAGACGGCATTTGCCGGTGCCCAAGTCGATCAATAGCAAGTCGGTGTCAACGCCGGTAACCAGTTGCGGCGTCAGCGTTTTGCGTACGTCGCTGACTGGCGCGAAGCCGGAAATAATCAGCGACAGTGGTGCCACCACGGCTTTTTTCTCGCCAGCGTCATCCCACACGGTTTTCATCGACAGCGAGTCTTTGCCGACTGGAATTGATACGCCCAATTCACGGCACAATTCCAAGCCAACGGCTTGCACGGTGTCGTACAGATTCGCGTCTTCGCCCGGGTGACCGGCTGGGGCCATCCAGTTGGCCGACAATTTCACGTCGCCCAATTTAGCAATCGGTGCGGCTGCCAAGTTGGTCAGCGCTTCACCAACGGCCATGCGGCCCGATGCGGCGGCATTGATCAAGGCGAGGGGGGTACGTTCGCCCATCGCCATTGCTTCGCCGCATACGGTGTTATACCCCATGGTAGTAACTGCAACGTCGGCTACTGGGATTTGCCAAGGGCCAACCATCTGGTCGCGCGCGGTATAGCCGCCGACGGTACGATCGCCGATATTAATCAGGAACGACTTGTCCGCTACCGATGGCAATTGCAATACTTTATACAGCGACTCTTTCAAATCGAGCGCTGATGAATCGAATACTTTGAGTTCGGGTTTGATGCGCGTTACATCGCGGGTCATTTTTGGTGGTTTGCCGAGCAAGACGTCCATTGGCATATCGACAGGCTTGTTACCGAAGTGCGGATCTTCCACCGTCAAGTGGCGCTCGTCAGTGGTGTGGCCGATGACGGCAAATGGGCAACGCTCGCGCTCGCAAATCGCTTCGAAAGTCAGCAAATCGTTCGGGTGAATGCCGAGCACATAGCGCTCTTGCGATTCATTCGACCAAATTTCTTTCGGCGCCATGCCGCGTTCTTCGATATTCACTTTACGCAAGTTAAACACCGCACCCATGCCGGCGTCGTTCACCAACTCTGGGAAAGCATTCGAAATACCACCTGCGCCGACGTCGTGAATCGACTGGATCGGGTTTTTGTCGCCCAGTTGCCAGCAGCGGTCGATCACTTCCTGGCAACGACGTTCCATTTCCGGGTTACCGCGCTGTACCGAGTCAAAATCCAAATCCGCCGCGTTTGCACCGGTATCCATTGATGACGCTGCGCCGCCACCCATACCGATCAACATGCCCGGGCCGCCGAGTTGGATCAGCAATGAGCCATCAGGCAGGCCGTTTTTGGTTACGTGGTCCGCGCTAATATTGCCCAGACCGCCAGCGATCATGATCGGCTTGTGGTAGCCACGGCGCTCGCCGTTGACATCCAACTCGAACGTACGGAAATAACCGGCCAAGTTCGGGCGGCCAAATTCATTATTAAATGCCGCAGCGCCAATCGGGCCTTCGATCATAATATCGAGCGCCGAAGCGATGCGATCGGGCTTGCCGTATTCTGGGCTTTCCCAATCTTGTACGTAGCCGGGGAGATTCAAGTTTGATACGGTGAAACCACACAAACCGGCTTTCGGTTTCGAGCCGCGACCCGTTGCGCCTTCATCACGAATCTCACCGCCCGAGCCCGTTGCTGCGCCGGGGAATGGTGAAATTGCCGTTGGGTGATTGTGCGTTTCCACTTTCATCAGAATGTGGGTTTTTTGCGTTTCAAAGCCGTATTCAGCGCCGTTGCTCGCAGGGAAGAAGCGCTCGATTTCTGCACCTTCGATCACCGATGAGTTGTCGGAATACGCAACGACCGTGCCTTCAGGTGATGCTTTGTGCGTTTCGCGAATCATGCCAAACAGGCTGTAATCCTGTGCTTGGCCGTCGATGATGAAGTTGGCATTGAAAATTTTGTGACGGCAATGCTCGGAGTTGGCCTGAGCGAACATCGTCAATTCAACGTCGGTCGGGTTGCGGCCGAGTTTGTTGAAGTTTTCTACCAGGTATTCGATTTCGTCTTCCGACAAGGCCAGGCCGTTTTCGATATTGGCTTGTTCCAGTGCCGCTTTGCCGCCACCAAGGATATCAACGGTTTTCAGTTCGCTTGGCTCAAAATGGCGGAATAGCTCATTGCCTGCCGCCAAGCCTTCGAATACTTGCTCGGTCATGCGATCGTGAATCAGCGGCAATAGTGTATTTTTTTCTGCCATAGACAGCGCTGAGCCATCAGCCTTGCTGGCGTAAATGGCCATACCGCGCTCGATGCGCGCAACTTTGCCGTCCAGACCACAGTGCAGGGCGATATCGCTCGCTTTGGACGACCACGGAGAAATGGTGCCCAGACGCGGCAAGACCAGAATCGGCGTGCCAGCGGCTTGCGCCGGATTGGCGGGCTCGCCATAGCTCAAAATGCGCTCAAGGACAGCCTGATCGTCAGCGGACAAATCGGCGTTCAATTCGATGAAATGCCAGTATTCGGCATAAAGGTTGACAGTCAGACCTTGCGCGGCGAGCGCAGTTGCTAATTTTTCAATCCGGAACGGTGAAAGCGCGGTACCGCCGCGTAGTTGGAGCACGTTGGCCATGTCTATAGAACCCAGAAATTTGGCAAAAAGTACGTAATCATACCGAAAAATGGCTACTTCTAGGAGAAAGAAAGCGTGAATTCCACTGCAAAATCACTCTCTTGCAGTGCCTGTCATCTGCTGCGCTGCTGCTTCTTCCTTGCCCTGAAAACAGCCAGAATGGCTGATTCCATGATGTTGGATTAACTTTCTTGGGGTATATCGTTGTAGCGATTTTTGCATATGCTGTTGCGGGCTATACCCTGTGTCGCCCTTGCGTCGAGTGCGCTTTGGCTTGCCGCCGAAAGGCGCTGGGCGTTTGGCCCAGCCGCTCGCTAAACTGCTGATAAAAATGACTTAAACAGGGATAGCCGCTTTGGCTGGCGATCCAGTCTATGCCGCGATCCGTGGTCAGGAGCAGATTGCTGGCATGGGCGATACGCAAGCGCGAAAGCTCCTGGCTAAAGCTTGATTTCATTTGCTGGGCAAACAGTCTTTTCAGCGTGGTCACGCTGCAGGCGGCAACCTGGGCCAGCTCGTCCAGCGTGACGGCCTGCAAATAATGGTTTTGCAGATGCGTCATGGCTCTGATCAAGCGGCGATCCGGGTCTAGCTGCGTTAGCTCGCCATTGATAAAACGCGCCGCCTGATCGTTTTCTAGCTCGGCCAGAATATCGAGCAAGGCCGTTAGCCGTTTCAGCCCGGACAATTCATGCAGCTGCGCTAATCGGGGCGCAATAATGCGCGTGCAGTCGGGGCTAAACACCACGCCCTGCCGGATTTGCGCCAGCCACTGGCATAAATGCCGTAGTTCGGGCATGCCATTTTCCGCCAGCGACACCAGCCAATCGAGCCGGAACAGTACGACCTGCAGCTCGATCTGTCCGCCATCGACGCGCGCAGGTGCTTGCCAGCTGTGCGGCTGATTGGGTGCCACCAGCGCCAGATCGCATTGATCAAAGCCTTCCAGATCGCTGCCAATATGCCGCTGGCCTGTGCCGCCCAGCGTGAGCGTCAGCTCGTATTCGGGATGGAAATGAAAATTGAACGGCAGCGATTCGGCCAGATGATGATTAAGCCGCCAGGCATGGCCTTGCGAGTTGCCTATCCATTCCCGTATCAGCATCTATGGTGCCTCGCTTAATGATTTGGGCTGATTCTATTCTTTTTTGGGCTAATGATGGATGTTTTGTGGTGGCTTGGCGGTATAAATGGCAATCAGCGGCGAGTGGCGACCATCCTGGCGACAGCCCGTAAGCAGTGCTTGGCATTACGGCTTTGGCACTTCTACACTGTGCTGGATGGGGAAGACGGCCCCGATTGATTAACCGAAGGGAGAAAGCAAGAATGAACAAGCCAGCAGGTGCGCATTTAAAATTAACATGGGCCAATAAAACCAACGCTCATAACGGCGATAACTTTCTCGCCGCATTAACGCTGACCAATCTATCCGATCAGCCCCTGCCAGCATCAGGCTGGGCCATCTATTTCAATACCTGTCGCAAAATCAAGCCTGAAACTGTATCGGGCAATGTGCTGGTCACTCACGTCAATGGTGATTTCTGGAGTCTGGAACCCAAAGCCGAATTTGGCGCATTGCAGCCGGGCGAAACCCGTACCTTTGATTACGAAGGCCTATTCTGGGTGATTAGCGAAACCGACGCGCCATTGGGTTTTTACATTGTTTATGACGTTGGCATGCCGAATGCGCAGATGGAAGTGATTGGCGACCCGGAAATTGCCGAGTTTGCCACGCCAGCACAGCGCAATCGCAATGCTGCCGATCAGGTTGCTCTGAGCAACGCCGCACAAACTTATGCCGATAATGCTGCCCTGAGTCTGTTGCCTGCCGACAGCCTGAGCAAAATCACGCCAACGCCGCTGAGCTATACCGCCGCAGCGGGCGAGTTTGTGATCAATAAAAATACCTATATCGTGCATTCGGCTGATCTGGCCAATGAAGCCGCTTTGCTGCAAGCCAGCCTGCACGATGTGAGCGGCAAAACACTGCAACGCGCAGCAATTACGCCAGCAGGCGCGGCCACGATCAAGCTGCAAATCGGCGCGGTGAATGTTAGCGATACGCTGGCACCGAATGAGGCTTACCAGCTCGACGTGACGCCACAAGGCATCGTGATTACTGGCGCGAGCGCTGCAGGCGTGTGCAACGGTATTCAAAGTTTGCGTCAATTATTGCCAGTGGCGGCCTTCCTGAACCCACAAGCCGAGCTCGCCGTTGGCGCGTGCAAAGTGGTCGACGCGCCACGCTTTGCCTACCGTGGTATGCATCTGGACGTGGGCCGTAACTTCACCAGCAAAGAAACCATCTTGCGCCTGCTTGAATGCATGTCGCTCTACAAGCTCAATCAATTCCACTTCCACGTGACCGACGACGAAGGCTGGCGTTTGGAAATCCCTAGCCTGCCTGAGCTGACCGAAATCGGTAGCTTGCGTGGCTACACGGCCGACGAAACTGACAATCTGGTGCCTTGCTTTGGCTCGGGCGGCGACGTGGCGGGTAAAGCGGGTAGCGGCTATTACAGCAAAGCAGACTTTATCGAAATCCTGAAATATGCCACCGCACGCCACATCGAAGTCGTGCCAGAGATCGACGTACCAGGTCACGCCCGTGCTGCGATCAAGGCCATGAACGTGCGTTATACCCGCCTGATGGCCGAAGGGCGTGAAGCCGAGGCCAAACAATACCTGTTGTGTGACTTTAACGACGCATCGGTGTATGAGTCAGTGCAGCTGTGGCACGACAATGTGATCTGTATCGGTCAGGAGTCCTGCTACAACTTCATCGAAACCGTTTTGCACGACGTAAAAGCAATGTTCGAAGAAGCGGGCGCGCCGTTCACGACGATGCACACCGGCGGTGATGAAGTACCGCACGGCGCGTGGGAGCAATCGCCAGTTTGTCAGGCCTTTATGAAAGAGCAGGGCATGACGCAAATCGTCGAGCTGCAAAACTATTTCCTCGCCCGCTACCGCGACCTGCTGAAAAAATACGGTCTGGTGTTTGGCGGCTGGGAAGAAATTGCGCTGGTGAAAAAAGAAGTCAACGGCGTGCATACGCATGGACCAAATCCAGAGTTCGTCAACGCCAACTTCCGCCCCTATGTGTGGAATAACGTGTGGGGCTGGGGTCAGGAAGACTTTGCTTATCAGTTGGCCAACGCGGGCTACAAAACGGTTTTGTCGAATGTGACCAATCTGTATTTCGACTTGGCCTACGCGAAAGACCCACTGGAGCCGGGTTACTACTGGGGCGGTTTTATCGAAACGCGCGGTGCGTTTGAGTTTGTACCGCTGGATATCTTTACCACTGCGACGGTCAATCTGTTTGGCCATGCGCTGGATAAAGACAATATCGCCAGCAAAGTGCGTCTGACGCCAGAAGGGACCAAAAACATCATCGGTATCCAAGGCCAATTGTGGGCGGAAAACATCCGTAACCGCGGCCGTCTTGAATATCTGGCGATGCCACGCACGATTGCATTGGCCGAACGCGCCTGGGCGAAAGATCCAGCTTGGACGTCGATTGCCGATGCTGCCGCTCGTCAGAGCAAAATCGATGCGGACTGGAACGAGTTTGCCAACCGCCTTGGCCAACGCGAATTGCCACGTCTGGATGGCTTCCCGCGCAGTGAAGACTTCGGCGGCTATGGCTACCGTATCCCGTTGCCAGGCGTGAAAGTCGAAGCAGGCAAGCTCTACGCCAATACATCGGCACCAGGCTTGGCGATTCGCTACACCACCGATGGCTCTGATCCAACGCCAGCTTCGGCGCTGTATACCGGCCCAGTGGCGGCAACGGCAACGATGAAAGTGGCAGCCTTTAGCACCAATAATCGCCGTAGCCGGGTGGTTACGGTGTAATCAGATCCGTGTTGAAATCAAAAAAGCCTCGCATCTGCGAGGCTTTTTTTATCGGGTATTGCTCTATAGCTCAAATGCAGCAATTGCTACAGAGGTATACCATTATGGGTATCACGCTAGCCGCGTATAACCTGGCAAAGTTAAAAACTCGACAAATTCATCACTGGTGGTGATTTGCTCAAACAAGCGGGCGGCCTCTTTGAGCGTGGCGCTATAGCGGCCTTGCTGTTCGATCTTGGCGACTTCTTCGACCAGCAATTGGCTAAACAGCGCGCTCGTCACCTTGCGGCCATCATCCAGCACGCCCTTGTGCGAGCGTATCCATTGCCAGATTTGCGAGCGGCTGATTTCGGCGGTGGCGGCGTCTTCCATTAGATTATGGATGGGTACGCAACCCATGCCCGCCAGCCATGAAGCCAGATATTGCACCCCGACCGAAATATTGCCGCGTACACCCGCTTCGGTGATCGGCGCTTCCGGTTGGAAATTTAATAAATCACCGGCCGCAACTTGCACGTCCAGCCTTTGTTTATGAATTTGATTGGGGTATTGCCCCAGAACCGAATCCCAGGCTGCCTTAGCAACAGGTACTAACCCAGGGTGTGCAACCCAGCCGCCATCGTAGCCATCACCTGCATCACGCTCTTTGTCGGCACGGACTTGCGCCATGGCCCGCTCGTTCGCTTCGGGGTCGGTTTTGACTGGAATATAGGCCGACATGCCGCCCATCGCCGGTGCGCCGCGCTGATGGCAGGTTTTGAGCAGTAATAATGAATACGCGCGCATAAATGGCACGGTCATGGTGATTTTGCCGCGATCAGCCAAACAGAAATCATCGTTGCTGCGGAATTTTTTGATGCAGCTAAAAATATAATCCCAGCGCCCGGCATTCAATCCGGCCGAATGCTCGCGCAATTCGTACAGAATTTCATCCATCTCAAAGGCGGCCAGAATCGTCTCAATCAGTACCGTACCTTTGATGCAGCCGTGCGGCGCTTTCAGCTCGGCCTCGGCCCAGGTAAACACATCATTCCATAAGCGCGCTTCCAGATGTGATTCCATTTTGGGTAGATAAAAGTAGCAGGAGCTGCCGATGCTCAGCCGATATTGCAGGTTGTGAAATACCACTAGGCCAAAATCAAAGAGCGAGCCTGACATGATTTCGCCGTCGACTTCGACGTGTTTTTCCATCAAATGCCAGCCGCGTGGGCGGGTCAGTAGCGTCGCGATTTCATTATTCAGCGCGTATTCCTTGCCTTCCGGGCTGGTATAGCGAATCGTGCGGCGATAGGCGTCATAAACATTAATTTGCCCTTCAATCTGGTTTTCCCAGGTGGGCGTGTTGGAATCTTCAAAATCAGCCATAAACGATTTGGCGCCGGAATTGAGCGCATTAATCATCATTTTGCGCTCGACTGGGCCGGTGATTTCGACGCGGCGATCTTGCAAATCTTCCGGTAGCGGGCTGATTTTCCATTCGCCATGACGAATGTGTGCTGTTGTCGCTAGAAAATCCGGTTTGACGCCTTGATCGAGCAGCGCTTGCCGGGCAATACGCGCTGCCATTAATTCACGGCGGCGCGGTTCGAATAAACGGTGTAGTTCGGCCAGAAAGGCGAGCGCATCAGGGGAGAGTATCTTCCCGAACTCGGCGCTGATATGGCCTTTGACGCGTATACCTGCCAATGTCGTCGACATGTCGTGTACTCCCACAATATGACTCACCCTTCATCTAGGCTGGGTGAGTGTTCTATACGCTGAGCAGCGAGCGAGAAGCCCAAAGACAAGGCAAAAAATGGCGAAAAACCGGAGCTTACAATGGTAAGTGAGGATTTTGAGCCATTTTCTAACGCTGGATTTGGGCTTCGCAGCCGTTGCGGATTAGTGAAATTGTTCGGCTTCGGTCGAGCCTTTGAGCGCCGTCGTCGATGACTGGCCTTGCTGGATCACTTGCGTGACCTGGTCAAAATAACCTGTACCGACTTCGCGCTGATGTTTAACTGCGGTAAAGCCACGATCGGCCGCCGCGAACTCAGCCTGTTGCAGCTCGACAAACGCGGTCATGCCCTCGCGCGCGTAACCATGCGCCAGGTTGAACATGCCGTAGTTCAGTGCGTGGAAACCAGCCAGCGTGATGAACTGGAATTTATAGCCCAGCGCGCCGAGCTCTTTCTGGAATTTGGCAATCGTCGCGTCGTCCAGATTTTTCTTCCAGTTAAACGATGGCGAGCAATTGTAGGCCAGCATTTTGCCCGGAAATTTGGCGTGAATGGCCTCGGCAAATTTGCGCGCGTATTCCAGATCGGGCTTGCCTGTTTCACACCACACCAGATCGGCGTAGGGGGCATAGGCCAGACCGCGAGAGATGGCTTGCTCCAGGCCGGGATACGTCTTGTAAAAGCCTTCGACAGTGCGCTCTCCGGTGCAGAAGGGTTTGTCATTATCATCCACATCGCTGGTCAGCAAATCGGCCGCTTCAGCATCGGTGCGCGCAACGATAATCGTTGGTACGCCCATCACATCGGCTGCCAATCGCGCTGCGACGAGTTTTTCCACGGCTTCACGCGTCGGCACCAACACCTTGCCGCCCATATGGCCGCACTTTTTCACTGAGGCGAGCTGATCTTCAAAATGCACACCGGCAGCGCCCGCTTCAATCATTGCTTTCATTAATTCAAACGCATTGAGGACGCCGCCAAAGCCCGCTTCGGCGTCGGCAACGATGGGAGCAAACCAGTCAATGCTGTCGTCGCCTTCGGCATGATGAATTTGATCGGCGCGGGCAAGCGTATTATTGATGCGGCGCACGACTTGCGGCACCGAGTTGGCTGGGTAGAGCGATTGATCCGGGTACATTTCACCCGCCAGATTGGCATCCGCCGCCACTTGCCAGCCAGATAGATAAATGGCTTTTAAGCCCGCTTTAACCTGTTGCATGGCCTGATTGCCGGTGAGCGCGCCCAGAGCATGCACATACGATTGCTCATGCATCAGTTTCCACAGCTTGTTCGCGCCGTGGCTGGCGATGGTGTATTCCTGCAGTAAATTCCCTCGCAGGCGCTCAACATCGGCGGCCGAATAGGGGCGTTTGATGCCAGCCCAGCGCGGGTTGGTTTTCCAATCGTGTTCAAGTGCGGCAATGCGTTCAGCGGCGGTACTCATAGCGTGCTCCCTGTGATCTTTGAAAACGGCGGGTCAAATCGAAAGACTGGTATTTATTGAAGCAGGAATATTTTGCATTGCAACAAATATTGCAACGCACAATAAATTGTAGTTGAAAAAACTGGACTACATATTGGGGCAATTACCTAGCGCTGCTGCTTTTTCAGCAGAAAAGCCCTTGAAATGATGTGGCTTATCCCAATCTACCCGTCATTCGCTGTTGGAGGACATCATGAATCAAGAAGTTAAGCCTGAATTGCACGAAGAAGTAGCCGCTCCTGCTGAGCAGCAAGAAGAACAAGCCCAAGCGCCAAGCACCGATGAGTTGCTGACTCAAGCTTTGGCTGATCTGGAAAAAGCCCGTCAGGATATTCTGTACGTGCGCGCAGAGGCCGAAAATGCACGCCGCCGCGCCGCAGATGAGACTGAAAAAGCCCGCAAATTTGCCGTTGAAAAATTTGCGCGTGAAATCATTTCAGTCAAAGACGCGATGGATATGGCCTTGCTCGATCAATCGGGCAACTTTGAAGGCCTGAAAATGGGTGTTGATTTGACCGCCAAGCAACTGGTGAGCGTATTCGAGAAATTCGAATTGCGTGAAATCAACCCAATGGGCGAGAAGCTCGATCCAAACAAACACCAGGCGATTTCAACCGTACCAAGCGACGAAGAAGCCAATACCGTCGTTCAGGTGATGCAAAAAGGTTACGAGTTGTCTGGCCGTACTATTCGCCCGGCGATGGTGGTGGTGGCTGCTGCCAAATAAGTGCTACCGATTCAAAGGCTTGAGCAATAAAAGCGCAAAAAAGCCTCTTGAAAAAGAAAACGGTATCCCCACTTAGCAATCATGGTTATTTAACAATACTGCCGCATCAAACGCACTGAATAATCAATGCGGCAGGCACTAGAGATGAAGGAAATCAAAATGGGTAAAATTATTGGTATTGACTTGGGTACAACGAACAGCTGTGTGGCTGTGATTGAAAATGGCCAACCTAAAGTAATCGAAAATGCCGAAGGCGCGCGTACTACGCCGTCCATAATCGCTTATCAGGAAGATGGCGAGATTCTGGTTGGTGCGCCAGCGAAACGTCAGGCGGTAACGAATCCGAAAAACACTTTGTATGCGGTAAAACGTCTGATCGGCCGTAAGTTCGTTGATAAAGAAGTGAAAAAAGACATCGACTCAATGCCGTTCAGCATTGTGTCGGCCGACAACGGCGATGCTTGGGTTTCTGTTCGCGACAAGAAAATGGCGCCACCGCAAATCTCTGCCGAGATCCTGCGCAAAATGAAAAAAACCGCCGAAGACTACCTCGGTGAAGAAGTAACCGAAGCGGTAATTACCGTTCCGGCTTACTTTAACGACAGCCAACGCCAAGCGACTAAAGACGCGGGCCGTATCGCTGGTCTGGACGTGAAACGGATTATCAACGAGCCAACTGCTGCAGCGATGGCTTTTGGTATGGACAAAGTTGCGAAGGGTGACCGCAAGATCGCCGTTTACGACTTGGGCGGCGGTACCTTCGATATTTCGATTATCGACATCGCTGACGTTGATGGCTCAACAGCATTCGAAGTATTGGCTACTAACGGCGATACATTCCTCGGCGGTGAAGACTTCGACCAACGCCTGATGGACTACATCATTGCTGAGTTCAAGAAAGAGCAAGGCATTGATCTGAAAAACGACGTAATGGCATTGCAACGTCTGAAAGAAGCGGCAGAGAAAGCGAAGATCGAATTGTCGTCTAGCGCGCAAACTGAAATCAACTTGCCCTACGTGACGATGGATGCAACGGGTCCGAAACACTTGGTGCTGAAAATTACCCGTGCCAAATTTGAATCACTGGTTGATGATCTGATCGCTCGCTCAATCGAGCCATGCAAGATTGCATTGAAAGACGCAGGCTTGAAAGCCTCTGACATCGACGACGTGATCCTGGTTGGCGGTCAGACGCGTATGCCTAAAGTAATGGACGCGGTAAAAGACTTCTTTGGTAAAGATCCACGTCGTGACGTGAACCCTGACGAAGCGGTGGCTGTTGGCGCGGCATTGCAAGGCTCAGTATTGGGCGGCGATCGTAAAGACATCTTGCTGCTGGACGTAACGCCATTGTCTTTGGGTATCGAAACTTTGGGCGGCATCATGACTAAGCTGATCCAGAAAAACACCACGATCCCAACCAAAGCGTCACAAACGTTCTCGACTGCGGATGATAACCAGAGCGCGGTAACGATTCACGTGTTGCAAGGTGAGCGTGAGAAAGCGTCGGCGAATAAATCGCTGGGTCAATTTAACTTGGGCGACATTCCACCAGCTCCACGTGGCGTGCCGCAAATTGAAGTGACTTTCGACATCGACGCAAACGGTATCTTGCACGTTGGCGCGAAAGACAAAGCATCGGGCAAAGAAGCGAAAATCACGATTCAAGCTTCTTCAGGCTTGTCTGAAGCTGAAATCGAAGCCATGGTTCGCGATGCAGAGCTGAACGCTGAAGAAGACAAAAAACTGCACGAATTGGTGAGCGCTCGCAACTCAGGCGAAGCCATGATCCATCAAGTGAAGAAAATGTTGACCGACGCGGGCGATAAAGTCACTGCCGATGAGAAAGTGGAAATCGAAGCGGCTATCGCTGAGCTCGAAGGTGTAGTGAAAGGCGACGACAAAGAAGTGATCGAAGCCAAAACCGAAGCGCTGATGAAAGCGAGCCACAAAGTGGCTGAGAAAATGTATGCCGAGCAAGCAGCACCAGAAGCTGGCGCGCAAGCTGCAGGCAACGACGCTAAGGATGACGGCAACGTAGTTGATGCTGAATTTACCGAAGTTAAAGAAAGCAAGTAAGGCGTGAGGCGTGAGGAGTAAGGGGTGAAGCGTCAACACCACGATTTGCTGGCATGGCAAGCTGCTATGCGTCTGGTCGAACTCGTGTATGCGTTTACCTCTACTCTCTCTCGCGATGAAGCTTTCAATCTGACTAGCCAGATGCGGCGCGCAGCTGTTTCTGTGCCGAGCAATATTGCTGAAGGAGCTGCCCGAATCACCGTGAAGGAATTCGGGCATTTTCTTGGTATTGCCCGTGGCTCACTTAGCGAGCTGGAAACCCAGTATTTGCTTGTTTGCCGATTGCAACTGGCTGAACCCTCACTATCACTGGAGGAAGGTCTGAATGAAGTGTTTGGTTTGCTCGGTGGTCTAATTCGTTCGCTCAAGCGTGATGATTAAGACACACCTCACACCTCGCACCTCACACCTCACACAAAATGGCAAAAAAAGATTTTTACGACATTCTGGGCGTTAATCGCGACGCTTCGGATGAAGAAATCAAAAAAGCGTATCGCAAACTGGCGATGAAATATCATCCGGACCGCAATCCGGATGCGAAAGATGCCGAAGAAAAATTCAAGGAAGCCAAGGAAGCCTACGAGATTCTGTCGGACGGCCAGAAGCGCTCGGCCTACGATCAATACGGCCACGCTGGCGTTGATCAGCAGGCCGGTATGGGCGGTGGCGGTTTTGGTGGCGGTGGTTTTGGTGACTTTGCCGATATTTTTGGCGACATCTTTGGTGGCGGCGGCGGTGGTCGTGGCGGCCGTAGCAACGTCTATCGCGGCGCCGATTTGCGCTACAACATGGAAATCACGCTGGAAGAAGCCGCGCGCGGCGTTGAAAAGCAGATCAAGATTCCATCGCATGAAGAGTGCGATAGCTGCCATGGCACAGGTGCCAAGCCCGGTACTGAGGCCAAAACCTGCCACACGTGTAATGGCCATGGCCAGGTGCGCGTAGCACAGGGTTTTTTCAGCATTCAGCAGACGTGCCCAACGTGTCACGGTACAGGTAAATATATCCCCGATCCGTGCCGCAAGTGTTCCGGCACGGGCCGCGTATCAACGCATAAAACACTGGCGGTGAAAATCCCTGCTGGCGTGGACGAAGGCGATCGTATCCGTCTGTCGGGCGAGGGTGAGCCGGGCGTGAATGGCGGGCCACCGGGTGATCTGTATGTGGTCACGCACATCAAGAAACACGCGGTATTCGAGCGCGAAGGTAATGATCTGCATTGCGAAATGCCGATCAGTTTTGCCATTGCCGCGCTGGGTGGCGAGATCGAGATTCCAACGCTGTCGGGTAAAGCACGGATTACTATTCCACCTGAGACGCAAACCGGTCAGGTATTCCGTTTGCGCAGCAAGGGGATCAAAGGCGTGCGCAGTGCGATTACCGGTGACTTGATGTGCCATGTGGTCGTTGAAACGCCTGTGAAGCTCACCGGCCGCCAGAAAGAGTTGCTCAAAGAGTTTGAAGAAATCAGCCAGGGCGATTCGGATAAACACAACCCACGTGCCAAATCGTTTATGGATAAGGTGAAGGAATTCTTTGCAACTTAAATGGATGGGTATTGCTCTGTAGAGCAATTAGCCATTGACTTGCAAGGTAATACCCTTGCAATCATTCCGAAAAAAAGGCCATTCAGATTGAATGGCCTTTTTGCTGCTGCGCGAAATAATTTAACGAGTCAATGCACCCGTTGGTGACATCATCGTCAGCTCGCTGAAATTCGAGCCATTACGTTTGCTTGGGCTGTAGTCGATGACAAAGCCGCCCAGATCATAGCGGCTCAGCGTACCCAGTGCGTTGTACACCGCAGCGCGTGTGGGTGCCTTGCCTGCGCGTTTAATGCCTTCCACAATTAGGCGCGCAGCCACATAGCCTTCGAGCATTGCGTAGCTTGGATACTTGGCAATGGCCGCCAGCGCTTCGTGTTTACCTGAGCTACCTGAACCGAGTTCGGCGTAAACATCGTTCTGGAATTCCTGCACCAGGCGTGCGCGCGTATTGTACGGGTAGGGGAGAACCTGGCTAATGCCCAGACCGTGCGCGGTTTTCTTGCCGATCTGCTTGGCGACTTCTTCAAATTGCACCGCCGAGAGCGCATAGAGCTGGGATGTGCCGCCGCTATTTTTGTATTCCTGCACAAACGTGGCTGCGGGTTTGGTCGTGGCCACCAGGATGACCGCTTCCGGATTGATTTTGGCTAGCTCTTTGGCGGCTTTCGTCGAATCGCCGGTTTGATTGTCGTACCAGGCTTCACCGGCCAGCTTGAGCTGTTTTTTCGCCAAAGCGGCTTTCAGTGCCGCAATACCCGCTTCGCCATAGCCGCCCTGCTGGGCCACGACGCCAAATTTGGTGACGCCCAGATTTTCATTCAGCAGTTTAACCAGACGGTCGACTTCAACCGTGTAGCTGGCGCGGGTATGAAATAGATAGGGGCTGCCATTATTGCGCAACGAATCGGCACCGGTGTGCGCGCCGACCAGCGCGATACCATTGGTATCAAGCACTTTGGATTTGAGCAGCGCGGCAATATTGTCGGTGCCATAAAACGAGATCAGCGCGGTCGCGTTTTCTTTTTCGATAAAGTCTCTGGCGTTTTTAACGGTGGTTTGCGGATTGCCGCCGTCATCACGGACCAGATGATTAATCAGCTCACCATTGACGCCGCCGCGACCATTGACCTGGTTGAAATAAATGGAGGCACCCATTGCCATGGCTTTGCCGGTTTCAGCGGCAATACCTGTGGTGGGGACCGATTGGCCGATGGTGATATCCGCGTAAGCCTGTGAGACCAGCGCAAGACTTGCAGCGATGATGAGTTTTTTTAACACGATGCACTCTCCCCTTTGCATGTGAATTAATGCGCCTCATCTTAAATTAATGTGGGCTGGTGGTATAGTGCTGGCTGAATTTGGCGGAGAATTTGCGATGCGGCGTGGCGTTTACGCAGGTAGTTTTGATCCAGTGACCAAAGGTCATCTGTGGATGATCGAGCATGGTGTGAAGGTATTTGACGAAATGATCGTCGCCATCGGTGAAAATCCTGACAAGAAATACACCTTCAGCCTGGAGGAGCGCGTGGCCATGCTACGCGAAACGACCAGCCAGATGCCTAATCTGCGTGTTGAAGTTTTTCAAAATCGCTTTCTGGTCGATTATGCGCGCGAGCAGGGGGCGCAGTTTATTCTGCGCGGGATTCGCGAAGCCGCCGATTACGAATTCGAGCGCAAAATGCGTTACGTCAATGCCGATCTGGCCCCGCACATCGATACTATCTTTTTAATGCCGCCGCGCGAAATTGCCGAAATCAGCTCGACGATGGTCAAAGGCTTGGTTGGCCCGCAAGGCTGGGAAGGCGTGGTCAAGCAGTATGTCCCCGATCCGGTCTTTATGCGTCTGCTGCACGGCTATAAAACGCTGGCCAAATAAATACACTATCGTTTTTCAAAAGGATTTTGTTGTGAGAATTGGTACGCCACTGAGTCAATCTGCCGTTAAAGTGATGCTGCTCGGCTGCGGCGAACTGGGTAAAGAGGTGATTATCGCTTTGCAGCGCCTAGGCGTTGAAGTGATCGGTGTTGATCGTTATGAAAACGCCCCCGGCATGCAGGTTTCGCACCGCAGCCATGTCATCAATATGAGCGACGCCCAAGCTTTGCGTACGCTGGTGGAAGCCGAGCGCCCGCATTTTATCGTGCCGGAAATCGAAGCCATTGCGACCGACGAGCTGGTGCGGATTGAAGCCGATGGCTTGGCCACGGTGATTCCAACCGCGCGTGCGACGCAATTGACGATGAACCGCGAAGGCATCCGCCGTCTGGCCGCCGAAGAGCTGGGTTTGCCCACCTCAAGCTACCGTTTTGCCAACTCATTGGCCGAGTTGCAAGCGGCTACAGCTGAAATCGGTTTTCCATGCTTGGTAAAACCAGTGATGTCGTCCTCCGGCAAAGGGCAATCTTTGCTCAAATCCGCCTCAGATGTACAAACCGCTTGGAATTACGCCGCAGCCGGTAGCCGTGTTGATCATGGCCGGGTGATCGTCGAAGGTTTTGTCGATTTCGAATACGAAATCACACTGCTCACCGTACGTTCATTAGCTGAAGATGGCGAAATTAAAACCTCGTTCTGCGCGCCAGTCGGCCATTTGCAAGTGAAGGGGGATTACGTTGAAAGCTGGCAACCGCAGCGCATGAACCCGAAAGCACTGGAACGCGCACAAGAGATTGCGCGCAAAGTCACCAACGCATTGGGCGGTCGTGGATTATTTGGCGTCGAGTTGTTTGTGAAGGGCGACGACGTCTGGTTCTCCGAAGTCAGCCCGCGTCCGCATGACACCGGCTTGGTCACCTTGATGAGCCAGTATTCCTCCGAATTCGAGCTGCACGCCCGCGCGATTTTGGGCCTGCCAGTCGATGTGAGCCAGCGCGAACCAGCTGCGAGCGCGGTGATTTACGGTGGCATGGAAGAAGCGGGTATCGCCTTTGATGGTGTTGCCGCCGCCTTGGCTGTACCGCGCAGTGATTTGCGCCTGTTTGGTAAACCCGAAGCGTTTGAGCGCCGCCGGATGGGCGTTGCTTTGGCTGCTGGCAGTGATACCGATGTCGCGCGTGATCGGGCGAAATTGGCTGCCGGGCTGGTGCAGCCGGTCGTGATCGAATCGGAATAGCCGTTCAGTCGGCCAGTGATTATTTTGTACTAAAAGCTCACAGAGAAGACCGCAGTGTTTGATACACTGCGGTCTTTGTACGTCTACACCCGTAAAAGTTGAATTCCATGGATCTCACCAGTTATCGCAATCGCCTTGCCAAAAACGCCCGCCACTGGGGCAAATGGGCGCGTCGTCAGGGTTTGCAGTGCTATCGCATTTATGAGCGCGATGTGCCTGAATTTCCGATGATCGTCGATATCTATGGCGATCGTGTGCATTTGCAGGAATACGATACGGGCTGGATGGAGTCGGATGAAGACTATTCGGCGTGGATCGACGAAATTCACGCAGCAACGGCTGAAGTGCTCGATCTGCCGATTGAGCATGTGTCGTTGAAAATTCGCAAGCGGATGAAAGGGCTGACGCAGTACGAGAAAAACGAAGAGTCGGGCGAATTTTTTGTTGTCGAAGAAAATGGCCTGAAATTCGAAGTTAATCTGGATGCGTATCTCGATACCGGCCTGTTTCTCGATCACCGCAATACGCGCAAACGCGTGATGGGTGAAGCGGCGGGCAAGCGTTTCCTCAATTTGTTCAGCTACACCGGTGCGTTTAGCGTTTACGCGGCCGCTGGCGGCGCGGCGAGCACGCTGACGGTGGATTTGTCGAACACGTATCTGGAATGGGCGGGGCGTAATTTCGCGCTCAACGGTATGGATCCAGTAAAGCATCAACGCGTACGCGCCGATGTATTCGAGTTTTTGCGTGAGGCCACTTGCAGCCCGCAAAAATATGACCTGATCGTGATGGATCCACCGAGCTTTTCCAACTCGAAAAAAATGCTCGGCGTGCTCGACGTGCAGCGCGATCACGCCTACCTGATCGAGTCGTGCATGAGCATGCTCGCGCCCGGTGGCGTGCTGTA
Organism: Chitinibacter sp. FCG-7; assembly: GCF_040047665.1. Classification (NCBI taxonomy): domain Bacteria; kingdom Pseudomonadati; phylum Pseudomonadota; class Betaproteobacteria; order Neisseriales; family Chitinibacteraceae; genus Chitinibacter; species Chitinibacter mangrovi. Next base: position 743,160 of record NZ_CP157355.1, on the reverse strand, counting down.
TTTCTCGAATAATTTGCGTAGCTTTGAGCTGGACCCGATGTTTGTCGGTCGCTGCGAAAATCTGACCGCGCAATCGATCCCAGAAGATTTCCGTAACAAGCGGATTCATCAGTGCTTTCGCTTTGTGAAATAAGTGCTGAGAAAAAACATAGCAAAAATCGTGGGGTTGAAATGAAATTACTGAAGCTACAACTGGCTAGTTTTCGTTGTTTTGAGAAATTTCAAATTGAGTTTGATCCTCAGTTGACCGTGCTCGTGGCTTCAAATGGCGCGGGTAAGACCTCCGTTTTGGATGCCATTGCCATTGCCCTTGGCCCTTATGTCGGTGCGTTTGATGAAGGAGCCGGCCGACATTTATCGCCAACTGATATTCTGCTTCGTCGTGTCCGAATTACGGACTCGAATGAAATGGAATATGCGCCATTAGGAGTAAAACTGAGCGCTGTTGGCCAGTTTCCAGATGTACTTTTAGAGCATTTAGGGGAAGAAGACCCCACTGATCCTCTTCATTCTTGGTCACGCTCTCTCCCTGGACCAAAAAAAACTAGAAACAGTGTCAAAGATGCAAAAAAGTTGGTTGATTATGGTAAGTGGCAGCAATTAAAAGTTCGGGAGGGGGTTGAAACGGTATTGCCAGTATTGGCTTACTATGGAACGGGGCGTCTTTGGCAGCAGAAAAAATTAACGCTGGGTAAGTTACCCAAGACCTCGCGTACCATCGGTTATTCTGACTGTTTAGATCCTGCATCTAGTTATAAATCGTTGGTTGAATGGTTCCGTTATTGGAATATGAATGCATTAAATGAGCGCCTCAAGGCTACACAAGCTGGGGTTGCATATACTCCGAGTGAGTTTGATGCTTACATTTCTTCCGTAGAAAACGCCGTCAATCTATGCTTGGCGCCATCAGGCTGGAAAAACCTTAATTATTCGTTCCGTCAGGAAGAGCTAGTTGCTGAGCATGATCAGTATGGAGAATTGCCGGTTGAGCAGCTTAGTGATGGCATTCGCAACATGATTGGCATGGTCGCTGATATTGCATTTCGAGCTACCAAACTCAATCCGCAATTGGGTAATCAAGCTGCAATTTCCTCCCCGGGAATTGTCCTGATCGACGAAGTGGATATGCACCTGCATCCAGAATGGCAGCAAGTTGTATTGTTAGGACTGACAACCGCTTTTCCAAATATCCAATTTATTGTTACCACTCACAGCCCGCAGGTGCTCAGCACGGTTGATAACAGCTGCATTCGTTTGCTGCGTCAGCGCGTAGAGGATGGCGCCACCCTCACGGAAGTCATCGCGCCGCCACTGCAAACCAAAGGCGTAGCCAGTGCCGATGTGCTGGCCACCATCATGGGTATTGATCCCGTACCCAATGTGCCAGAAGCGCAAGCCCTTTCCAGCTACAAGCAGCTGATTGAAACAGATCAGCTCAGCGATAACCCGGAAGCCGAGCAATTGCGCACAAGCTTGCTGGCGCATTTTGGCGCGAGTCATCCGGTCATGCTGGACTGCGAGCGCCTGATTCGTCTACAAAGCATCAAAAAACGCTTGCCGCCTGCACTGTCATCGGTGCGGGAGTAGTAGCGATGCATAAACTCAAGCGTGGTGCTGCACCTGCCTGTTTGGCGAAATTCCAGCATGGGCGTGACAATTGGAATGATGTTACTGCGGAGCAGAAGCAAACCATCTGGCAAGCATTGTTCACAATGCAAGGCGAACGTTGTGCGTACTGCGAGGCAAACATCAGCCATGCTGAGCGCCATATCGAACATTTCCGCCAGAAAGGTCGTGACGCTACCCAAACCTTTGTCTGGGGAAATCTGTTTGGCTCCTGCAATAACGGTAGCACTTGCGGCAAACACAAAGATGAACAGCCGATTTATCCGGCAGCCATACTGATCAAGCCGGATGTGGAAAATCCTGAAGATTTTCTGCGTTTTCACAGTAACGGCACGATCAGTATTCGCAAGGGGTTGAATGAAGCAGATCAACACCGAGCCAGCGAAACCATTCGCCTGTTTAATCTGGCCGATGGCTCCTTGCGCTGGCAACGTCATAAAGCTGCATTGGACTATATACAGACAGCAGAAGAAATCGCCGGGCTGGCAGCTGAAGATCCCGAATTGGCTGAGGCCTATCTGGCTAGTGAAATTACTGCGATTGTGCATTTGCCGTTTGCCACAGCAATCAAACACACCTTACAGAATATTTGAGCTGGCTAAGAAGACAAACCATGAATCATCGGTTTTACCCCGCACCGCTGGTGCTGCTCGATCTGGAAACCACGGGTGCCAAACCCGCGAGTGACCGGATTACCGAAATCGGCCTAGTGCAGATTAATGCTGAAGGTGAGGGTATTGCTACCTGGAGTAATTTGGTTAATCCCTGCCAGTCTATACCCCCGTTTATTCAGGAGCTGACTGGCATTGATAATGCCATGGTGGCCGATGCGCCGACTTTTGCGCAGCTGGCCGATCAGGTGCTGGAAAAGCTGCAGGGGCGGGTGTTTGTCGCGCACAATGCGCGCTTTGATTACACCTTTTTGCGCAATGAATTTAAGCGCCTCGGCATGACTTTTCGCGCCAAAGTGCTGTGTACGGTGCAACTGTCGCGCAAGCTGTATCCGGATGAATTCAAGCACAGCCTTGATGCGCTGATTGCACGGCATGGGCTGCAATATCACGGCGAGCGCCATCGTGCGCTGACCGATGCCGAGCTGATTTACCAGTTTTTAAATGCAGCGGTGCAAGACCTGGGCGCTGCGCGCGTGCACGAAGCGATTGACGAGCTGATTCGTCCGCCCGCTTTGCCACCACAGATTGATGAAAAAATCATCGACTATTTGCCCGATACCGCTGGCGTGTATATTTTTTATGGCGAGGGCGACGAGCCGCTGTTTGTCGGCAGCAATAGTAATCTGCGCCGCCGCGTGCTGCAGCACTTTGGCAAACACGCCAGTAGTAAAGCACAAGATGGCCAGGCGGCAATGCTGGCCTTGGCGCTGCGCCGCATTGACTGGGTTGAAACGTCGGGCGATCTGGGCTCGGCCCTACTTGAGCGCCAATTGCTCAGCCAGTTGCGTCCCCGGTTTAATCCATCCACCCGTGGCAAAGTCGATCAGACCCAGTCGGTATGGGAAATCGTGTTGCCCGAACCGGGCAGCGACGGGATTGACGTTCCGCTGCAGCCCAAACTGATTCCTTTGAGCGAAATCGCCAATGCGCGCGGTGATTTGTTTGGCCCATTTCGCAGTGCGCGCGAAGCGCAGAATGTGCTAAACCGGATCATCAAAGGGCAAGGCTTGTGCCGTCAGCTATTGGGGCTGGAAAAATCGCGCAAAGCGCAACAGATCAGCCCCTGCAACGCGCTCTCGCAAGGCGAATGTCGCGGGGCCTGCGTCGGGCGCGAGGCGATCAGCCTGCACAATGCACGCCTGCTGGCGTCGCTGGCCAAGCACAAGCTGGCCGACTGGCCGTATGCGGGCGCGATCGGGATTTGTGAAGGCCCGGAATGGGCCCAGGTGCTGCATGTGATGGATCAATGGACATACCTTGGGCAGGTAAATGACCAGAGCGAGCTAGCTGATTTGCTCGCTGCGCCATACCCCGCTTATGATCTGGATATGGCCAAGCTGATTCGCAGTGAAATTAAAAAACATCCGGTGCAATTGCTGGTCTGAAGCTGGCTGCCGGGCGAGGCAGATCAGGCGCAGGGCTGCCGATCACTTTGGACATCAGTGCACACATTAAACACTGGAGACGCTATGTTGGATTTGGTGCAGATTCAATCCATTCTGAAAGCTTTGCCCGATCCGGTGTTTGTACTGACGCGCAGCGGGCGCTACGCCGCCATTTTTGGCGGGATCGATACGCGCTACTACCATGATGGCAGCCACCTGGTGGGGCAATCGATGTCTGATGTGCTGTCCGACGAAAAAACCGCCTGGTTTTTGCAGATGATCGCGCAGGCGCTGACGCAGCGCGCCTTGTTGGTGGTTGAATACGCGCTCTCGGCTCGCGATGTCAAAGGGCTTTCCAGCGAAGGGCCGGTGACCGAAATCTGGTTTGAAGGCCGGGTGCAGGCACTGGATTTTCAGGTTGATGGCGAAGATGCGGTCATCTGGGTGGCCAGCAATATTTCGCAGCGGCACGATCTGGAAGTGCAGCTACGCCAGCAAAGCCAGACCGATCCGCTGACTGGCCTGGCAAACCGGCGGCATATGACGGCGGTGCTGCAGGACTATCTGGAAGTGTTTCTGCGCTACGGCTCGCCTTTGTCGGTGCTGATTTTCGATGTTGATCACTTCAAGACGATTAACGATAGTTTTGGCCATGATGCTGGCGACAAAGTCTTGGTCGAGATCGCCGCCGTGTGTCGGCGTGAATTGCGCAATACCGATGTTTCGCTGCGTTTTGGCGGCGACGAGTTTGTCATTCTGATGTCGCATACCCCACCGGATGTGGCGCTGACTCTGGCCGAACGCTTGCGCGGGCAGATTGAAACGTCATTGCAGGGCCTGCTGGCGGGCCGTAGCGTGACGATTAGTGGTGGTTTAAGCGCACTGGATCCGGCCGATACCAGCACCAATGACGTCCTTAAACGCGCGGACGCCGCGCTTTATCAGGCCAAACGCCTGGGGCGCAACCGGATTGCCAGTGCCTGAGCCGATAGCCTGAGCGAAAAATAGGCTTGGCGGATAATAAAAAAACGACGCAATTTGCGCCGTTTTTTTATGGATGACCCATCCTGCTTGTACAGCGAAGCTCCCCTCAAGGAGGGGACGGGAGGGGTGGGAATAAAACATCACGGGCGCAATTTGCGCCGTTTTTTGTTTCGAACCGAATCTGCTTAAACCGCCAACACCGCCTTGATGTCATCGCTTTCGCTGATGGTGAATTTCTTGTCGCTAGGCTGCAGTGCGCTGCCATCGAATCGACCTACATGGTAGATCGTGCCGAACGAGAACGTCGGCGCTGCAGCACCTTGGCCGCCGCACACTTCGGCGCCACGGCGGACATTGTCGGCCATATAGCCTGGCAGGCGCAGGTGATACGGGTTGCGGCGAACTTCTTCAACGTGGCAAGCCAGCGCAGCGATCAAATCAGCCGTGTCTTGCAGATTGGTTGCGATCAATGCATTGGGCGCTTCCATCTGGCGCCAGAATTCGCTTTGCACCAGCACACAGCTGTGGTTGGCCGCTTTCAGCGCGTCAACGATCAGATAATGCGTACCGATATGCGCTGAGTGGTAGTCGTTATCGTGCGGGCACACGACAACGGCTGGTTTGTGCTCGCTGATGATTTTGGCGACCACCGCCACTTTTTCGGCCCAAGCGGCCGGATCATCGTTGCGGGTTTTGGTGGTCACACTCATCAGGCCACCCGGAATGGTTTCCAGCAGGCCCCAGCCGAGGTAGTCGCAGGCATTTTTGACTTCAACCCAGCGCTCGGGCTGGCGTTTTGCGTTAGAACCCTGAGTGACGGCAACGTTGATCACTTTGAAACCGGCTTCACGACCCAGGCGCAATGGCAAGGCGCCAATAATGCATTCGTCGTCAGGATGGGGCGCAAAAATCATCGCTACTGGGGCATCGGCGGCGACGGTGGTCGCGGCGCTACCCAGCGTGCTCAAATCGGCAAACAGCGGGGCATCTTGTTTTTGTAATAGCTCGTTGTGGGCTTGAACGAGTGCGAGGTAGGGATTGCTCATTGGATAATCGCTCCAAATGTGGGAGAAAGTTGCGTCTTATTGTAGGTGTATCGCAGTCATCTGACTACCGTAAGAATGAGCAAGAGTATAGGCCGATCTTTCGGCGCTAACCAAGCGCTTTTCGCTGGCAAACCCCGATGCACTGATGTAGCGCAGCTTTTAATCCGCCGTGCTGGCTTGAGCTGACGTTCGGTGCTGGCGCTGCAGTGGCATAATGGGGGCAAAATTCAATGAATAAGTCATACAGGGGCTGTTACATCCATGAAATATTTTTATTCTTCGCTGCTGGTTACGTTGGGTGGCTTGCTGGGCGCGTGGCTGCTGGGCGGCTGGGCTGGTTTGTGGATTGCCTTTAATCTGGCGTTGCTGGAAACCAGCCTGAGTTTTGATAATGCCGTGGTTAATGCTTCGGTGCTCAAGCACTGGGATGAGAAATGGCGCAAGCGGTTTTTGCTGTGGGGCATGCTGATTGCCGTGTTTGGCATGCGGGTGATTTTCCCCTTGCTGATTGTCGCGATCATTGCGGGCATGGCACCCATGCCCGGGCCGATTGCCTTGTTTGATTATTTCAGCACCGGCGCATGGCCGGTAAATGATGTGTTGTCGCTGGCCATGGTCGAGCCTGATCGCTATGCCGCCATTTTGACTTCGGCGCATATCGAGGTAACGGCTTTTGGCGGGGCATTTTTATTGCTGGTGTTTCTTAATTTCTTTCTGGATCACGAAAAGGACACGCACTGGTTCAAACCGGTCGAGCAGCTGCTATCGCGGCTGGGCAAGCTGGAGATGGCGCCTGTTTTGCTGGCCATGCTGCTGTTGCTGCTGATGACGGCCAGCTTGCCAGCGGCGCAGGGCTTACGTTTTCTGGAGGCGGGTATCTGGGGTGTGATTGTCTACGTACTCGTTGATGGCTTGGGCGGCGTGATCGGCGATGAAGGAACAACGGTGAAAACCGGTTTGGGCGGCTTTATTTATCTGGAAATACTGGACGCATCGTTTTCATTTGACGGCGTGCTGGGCGCTTTTGCGCTGACCAAGAATATTTTTCTGATCGCGATTGGCTTGGGTATCGGTGCGATGTTTGTGCGCAGCTTTACGCTGATGCTGGTTGAGAAGGAAACGCTCAATGCCTTCAAGTATCTGGAGCATGGCGCATTCTGGGCAATTGGCGCGCTCTCGCTGGTGATGCTGCTCGCCGCTCGCTTTCATGTTCCGGAAGTCATTACCGGCGGTGTCGCGGCCTTGCTGATTGTGCTGGCCGTGCTGCATTCCTGGGCTATTCGCAATAAAGAAGGGGGTATATCTTCTTAATTATTGCTAGATATTTTCTCTATTCATATACATGAGTGGAGTATTTGATAGACAAAAGCGGCACAATGCCGCTTTTTGCATTTTTGCCCGGCATATATAGGCGTAATTTGGCCCATGTTGCGGTTTTCAAACCGGCTTGCCGATGGCCGGTATTACGCTGCAGTTTGCTGCTGCGTGCGGCGTTTGTACCCGTCATTACACGCAGCCTGGCCTTGAAAATTATCCACATATTGGCTTTGGCTTTTTGAATATGTCAGCTAAAAACAAAGGGATGCAAATTTGCTCAAGCAGGTGGGTCAAAATGAACAAAACATTCTCGCCATTGATCTTTGCCCCCATTGCCTTGCTTCTGGCCATGCAGGGTAGCCATGCCATGACTTTGGGCGAATTACAGCTCAAATCCTATATCGGCCAGCGCTTTATGGCAGATATTCCTTACCGTTTGGGTAGCGACGAGCAATTGCTGGAAGACTGCTATCAGTTGCGGCAAGGCAGTAGCGACGCCAGCTATATCGGCGCTGCCAGCATCCAACTGATTCCATACGGCGATGGCAGCAGTGGGGTTATCCGGCTGGTGTCAGGCAAAAATGCCGACGAGCCCATTGTGGGCTTTGCCTTTCATGTTGAATGCAACAATATCAACCTGACGCGTGATTTTCTGGTTTTTCTTGATCCTGCCCCTATTGTTGACGTGCCCGTAGTCAGCGACAGAACGGCGATCAGCAAGTTGCCTACTTCAATAGAAGGGCGCCGTGCGGCCAAAGGCACGACGGCAATTAGCGTGCGCCAAAATACCAGCCTGGAAGAGATTGCCCAGCGCTATTACCCGAGCAATTCACCGGAATACCAACGCTATCTGACAAGGCTTAAACGCAGCAACCCCGAGTTGGCCGAGGTGGATACGGTGGCCGCGGGTAGCCGCGTCAATATTCCGGTGCGGCACAAAGCCAAACCAAAAGCCGTTCCCGTCGACAATCGACCCATGGGGCTGGCCGATCAGTCGAATGTGGCAGGAAAACTGCGGATTGAAGGTGAAGAACGCAGCGCCGCTGTCGCACCCAAGTCCGATCAGGCCAGGCCTGATGTACAAATCAAAGAGCTGGAAACCAAAATTGCCGAGTTGAGCGAGTTAAGGAAAAAACTGCAGCTGGAAATTGAAGCGCTCGATCAGCGCCTAGCTCAAAGTGCGCTGGCGATGAAGGGGGCTAGTGCCATCGTGACCCAGGCTCCCACTGCCGTACCGGCTCAGCCGCTTGCGGCGTCCACAATCCAGGCTGCTCCTGCCGTCAAAAAGCGCAGCACCGAAGAAGAGGGCGGCTGGCACTGGCCCTTATTGATTGGTCTGGGCACGCTGGGGGCTGCTGTCTGGTGGTGGCTGCGCCGCAATGAAAGAAATGAGGCCGATTCAGTGAGTATCAGCGACAGTATCATGAGCGTGCTCAAAACCAATTTTGTTCCGCGTACACCCGAACAAACCCAGTTGTCCCTGGTGCGTCACGCCGATTCGGCTTTTGAAGTGATCGACGAAGACGTGAATGGCATGGATCAGGTTCAATTGTATCTGGCGCAAGGCGATACCTTGCGCGCGATTGAATTGATGCAGCAATTGCTGGATGCCGACCCGCTGGACGTTGAACGCTGGCTGATGTTATTCCGTGTTTATCGCCAGCAAGGCATGAAGTCGGACTATATCCAGCTGGCGCACAAATTCCGTGCACAAACGCCAACTCCGGCAGACGACGATTGGGAGCTGGTGCGCAGTATTGGCTTTAAGCTCGCACCGGAATGCCCGCTGTTTACCCGGCTGGAGCAAGCTGAAAAAACAGTGCAAGCAGAGGTTGATCTGGCGATTGTCGGGCTGAGTGCTGCCGTAGCAGAGTCTGCTGCTGAGACGGCAGCGGATTCGGGATCAGTCGTCAACGAGGCGGAGCAAGATCAGGCTGATCTGATGGCTTTATTGCAGCCCCAGCCACAAGCCAAGGCCGCTTACAAAGCGCCTCCGGCTGCTCCGCTGATTGAAGCTGGCGCTGACATACCGCAGATTCCGCCCGTTGCGGTGCTGAAAAACCCCAGCGAAATGTCATCGCTGGATCAGTTTGAATTTAATGTTGAAGACATCCAGTTTGATGATGATAAGGAAGCAAAGAAAAGCTGATTCTGAATATCTGTTGGCCGAATCCGGACGAAAAAAATGAGCAGCCGAGGCTGCTCATTTTTATGTGGTTTTCAATGGATCAGGCTTCCGGAAACGGCTCGTTACGCGTTTTCCACAGCGAATACAGTACACCAGCCAGCAGCAAGCCGAAGGTGACGCCCAGTGAAACGCCGGTCGGGATTTTGAAATCAACCAGGCCTTCATGGTTGAAGTACACCAGACCGACTTTGACCCCGATAAACACCAGTACGATAGAGAGTGCGTATTTCAGATAGTGGAAACGATGCACCATCGCGGCCAGCGCAAAGTACAGCGCACGCAAACCCAGAATCGCAAAAATATTCGACGTGTAGACAATAAACGGATCTTGCGTAATCGCGAAAATGGCCGGAATACTATCAACCGCAAAGACCAGATCGGCAGTTTCGACCAGAATCAGCGTCAAAAACAGCGGGGTTGCCCACCAGCCTTTGGCCAGACCGTGGTCTTCGCCGCGCACCCAGAATTTTTCATTGTACAGTGTCGGCGTAAAACGCATATGGCTGCGTATCCACTGGTAGAACTTGTTGTCTTCCAGCTTGCCATGTTCATCGTCGGCAATCAGCATTTTGATACCAGTGAAAATCAGGAAGGCGCCAAACAGCACCAGTACGCCCTGATACTTGGCCACCAGGACCGCACCCAGACCGATCATCACGGCGCGCATCAGAATCACGCCCAGAATGCCCCAGAACAATACACGGTGCTGATACATCCGTGGCACGCCCAGACTGGTGAAAATCAGGGCAATTACAAAGACATTATCCATCGACAGGGATTTTTCAATCAGATAGCCGGTCACGTATTCCATGCCTGCTGTCGAGCCTTTGTACCACCACAGCCAGCCACCAAAAGCCAGACCCATAAAGATGTAGAAAGCGGAAAGCTTCAGGCTTTCGCTGACCGTGATTTCATGTTGATCCTTGTGCAATACGCCCAGATCAAAAGCCAGCAGGCCGATGACCAGGCCAAAAAACATCAGCCAGACCCATAGTGGGTAGCCAACCCACAGAGCACTAAAAAATTCCATATCTATCCCTTGCCGTACGGCATTTTTAATCAGTGTTGGTTTATCTATAAAGCGCGCGTGCGTATTATTCACGCTATGAGTGCAGAATATACAATAAGTTTCATTGATAGCCACTGCCATCTTGACGCTGCCGAGTTCGAGTATGACCGCGACAGTGTGGTGGCCCGCTCGCGCGAGCAGGGGGTAGGACAATGGCTGGTACCGGCGATTACCGCTGCGACCTTCCCGCAAACGTTGCTGATGCAGCAGCGCTATGGCGCATTGGTCGCCTTGGGCCTGCACCCGATTTATGAAGCGCAGCACCGTGATGAGCATCTGGCGCTTCTACGCGAACAATTGCAGTTTGATCTGGCGCTGGCCGTAGGGGAAATCGGTCTGGATTTTTATCTGCCAGAGCTTGATCCGGCACGACAAATCCATTTTTTTGAAGCCCAGCTTAAAATTGCCCGCGATTTTGACTTGCCGGTGATCGTGCATATCCGGCGCAGCCAGGATCAGGTGCTGAAATACCTGCGCAAATGGCGGGTGAAGGGCGGCATCGCCCATGCTTTTAATGGCAGCGAGCAGCAGGCTGATGAATTTATCAAGCTGGGTTTCGCGCTGGGCTTTGGTGGCGCGATGACTTACAACGGTTCACAACGTATCCGGCGGCTGGCACAGCATCTGCCGCTGGAGGCCATTGTGCTCGAAACCGATTCGCCCGATATTGCGCCAAGCTGGCTGGCAAGCGGGCAGCCAGGCAGCTCGCCCGGCCGGAACGAGCCAGCGCAATTGCCAAGAATCGCGCAGACCTTAGCTGATCTGCGCCAATGCACCCTGGCCGAGGTCGCCAAACAAAGTCGTGAAAACACCTACCGCATTCTGGGCTTGCCTCTGCTTCCCTGATCCCCTGATCGCATAAATTGCCGCACAAGCCCTTGATTCCGCTATACTTCCGCGCCTTGATGTTTTAGAACCGGAACACTTATGCTGCTGCCGCACCAACTCGAATTGCTGTCCCCAGCCAAAAACGCTGAAATCGGCCGTGAAGCCATTTTGCACGGTGCGGATGCAGTCTATATCGGTGGCCCCGGTTTTGGTGCGCGCCACAATGCCAGCAATTCAATTAACGACATCGCCGAGCTGGTCAAATTTGCGCACCGTTATCACGCGCGTATTTTTGTCACGCTCAATACGATTTTGCATGACTCCGAGCTTGAACCGGCTCGCCAGCAAATCATCCAGCTGTATGAGGCGGGTGTTGACGCGCTCATCGTGCAGGACATGGGCGTGCTGTCTCTCGATATTCCGCCGATTCAGCTGCACGCCAGTACGCAATGCGATATTCGCACGCCGGAAAAAGCCGCGTTTCTGGCCGATGTGGGTTTCTCGCAAGTGGTCCTCGCGCGCGAGTTGGGCTTGGGTAAGGTCAAGCAAATCAGCGACTTCATGGGTGATCGCGCAACGATTGAATACTTTATTCACGGCGCGCTGTGCGTCGCATTTTCGGGCCAATGCAATATCAGCCACGCGCACACTGGTCGCAGCGCGAACCGTGGCGACTGTTCGCAAGCCTGTCGCTTGCCCTACACGCTGACCGACCAGAATGGCCGTGTGGTGGCGTTCGATAAACATCTTCTGTCGATGAAAGACAATGACCAGACCAATAATCTGGAAGCGCTGATCGACGCGGGCGTGCGCTCGTTCAAGATCGAGGGCCGCTACAAAGACATGCAGTACGTCAAAAACATCACAGCGCATTATCGACTGCTGCTCGACGAGATCATGGAACAGCGCAGTGAATTTGCCCCAGCAGCCAGCGGGCGCAGCGAGATTTTCTTCCGGCCGGACGTTGATAAATCCTTCCACCGCGGCCACACCGATTACTTTGCCACCGCGCGTAAAGAAGACATTGGCGCGTTTGATTCACCGAAATACGTTGGCGTGCCACTCGGCACCGTGACCAAAGTAACCGATAAATATTTCGAGCTGGAAGTCGCCGATCAGAATGACGCAATGAGCAATGGCGACGGACTGAACTTCATGAAAAAGCGTGAAGTGATCGGCGTACAAGCTAATACGGTTGAAGCCGCGAATAAAGCGGCGGGTATCTGGCGCGTGTTCCCGAACGAAATGATGAGCGAACTGGTGGGCCTGAAAGCCGGTACACCAATTCACCGTAACCGTGATCATGCTTGGGAGCAGGCGCTGAACAAGAAATCGGCCGAGCGCAAAATCGGCGCGTGGTTGACCTTGAGCGAGACCGAAACGGGCTTGTCGCTCACTATCACCGATGCCGACGGCTGTAGCGCTACAGCGCAAGTCGCGCTGCCACTCGAAGTCGCGCAAAACGCCGACAAAGCGTGGAGCACGCTGCGTGATAATCTGGCCAAGCTCGGCAATACGATGTTTTATGCCGAAGACGTTGTGCTCAATTTATCGCAACCTTGGTTTGCGCCAGCATCAGTCATCAATGCACTGCGCCGCGACGCGGTTGAGCAACTGGAAGCCGTGCGGATTGCAGCATGGTATAGGCCTGAACGTAAGGCAGCTATTGAGCCTCCAGCACTATACCCCGATGAAACGCTGTCATTCCTCGGCAATGTGTATAACGCCAAAGCGCGTGAATTTTATGCCAAACACGGCGTTAAATTAATCGCCGCTGCGTATGAAGCGCACGAAGAAGCGGGTGAAGTGCCGCTGATGGTGACCAAACATTGCCTGCGCTTTAGCTTTAATTTGTGCCCGAAACAGGCCAAGGGTGTGATTGGCGTTAAAGGCCAGATCAGGGCCGATTCGATGACTTTAAGCTCAGGCTCGGAAAGCTATCGCCTTGACTTTGATTGCAAGCCGTGCGAGATGCATGTGGTTGGCAAAATGAAACCGCATATTCTCAAAGCGCCACCACCAACCACTGCGAATGTGCAAACCATCGAGTTTTACAAAGCCAAGCCCGAGGGCTATGGGCATTAACATTCAGGCTGGCCAAAGCCACGCCAGCAACAGTCGGGGCATTTGAACGGCTAATCTGGCTGGTGGTGGCTAGGTCGATTGATGGCTTTAGCGCTGGCGTGATGGATTGGCTTTCATAGCTGTCGCTGATGTTTTACCTTCATGGCTTGCGCCATGGGGGTAGCGGCTCGTATTTTTCCAGTAGTGCGCGGGCGCGGGCAACGCCGTTATCGCTACCGACGAGCGAAGCCGGGGCTGCGCCATTGAGCTCAATATGCGGGCAGGTGAGCCATTTGACGACGGTGGGCAGATCGCCCAGCTTGTGAACGGCGGCGTCCAGCAAGGGGAGCCAGGGCAGCAGGCTGTAGGGCTCAAACTGCATGACTGCGCGCAGATCAGCGTATAAATCCGGCTGGTCGACCAATTCGCTCTCAAGGAGAGCCAGAAATTCCGGTATACGATTCATATGGGGTATAGCTCCAGGGAGCTTTCCTTGCTTGAGTATTTGGTTTATACACCAGGTGGGTATAGTGGGGCGGCTAAAGCATAGCCGCCAATTCACCTTAGTACCTCGCCATCGCCGGGTCTACCTGCTCGGCCCATGCGGCGATGCCGCCATCCAGATTAATCATTTTTTCAAAACCTTGCCGTTCCAAAAAGCCGGCAACCTGATAACTGCGTACACCGTGATGGCAGATCACCACATAGGTGGCGTCCGGATCCAGCCGGGCCAGATCACCGGGGATATTCCCCATAGGAATATGCTCGCTGCCCGCAATCTGGCACAGCGCCAGCTCCCAACTTTCGCGCACATCCAGTAATTTGGGGGCTTCCAGTGTGGTGTCGTCCAGCCAGTTTTTGAGTTCGACCGCAGTGATATGGTGCATGAAAAAAGCCTGTAGCTCGATGAGAGAATCCCCTTATTCTACTTTTTCCGGCCGCAATGGATAGCAAATTCTGCAGCAAAGCGCCGTGATCACAGTAGAATTGGCGCTCCTTCCTGTCTGGACATTGTGCGCATGCAATCTTTTTATGCCCTGTTTGCCTTGCTGATCGGACTGATCGTGCCGCTGCAAGCTGCTGTGAATAACCAGCTGAAAACCGTGATTGGCGGCAGCACCTTGCTCGCTGCGCTGGTGTCGTTTGCCGTTGGTATTCTGACTTTGCTGCTGATGTCGGCGCTGACCGGGCAGAAAATGGGCGGCTTGCTGTCGATCACCAAAGCCGAGCCCTGGATGCTGCTGGGCGGCGTGATGGGCGCGATGTTTGTATTTGGCACCACGCTAATCGCGCCCAAGCTCGGGGCGGCGTCGATGATGGCGCTGATTATTGGCGGCCAGGTGGTGGCCTCGCTGCTGTTTGACCGGTTTGGCTGGCTGGGCCTGCCGCTGCGCGATTTAAGCTGGCCGCGTCTGCTCGGTGCCGGGCTGATTGTGCTGGGCGTGCTGCTGGTTAATTTTGGCGATCAATGGCTGGGGAAATCGTCCTGATGTCGGCCATCACCGTCATTGCTGTTGAAGATGATTTCATCGTGATCAACAAGCCTGCCGGGCTGGATTTTCACCAGAACGAGACGCAGGACAGCCTGATTGATCTGGTGCGCGAGCAAACTGGTTTGTCCGGGCTGCTCACCGTGCACCGGCTCGATAAAATGACCTCCGGCCTGCTGGTGCTGGCCCGGCACGCCGAAGCGGCGCGGCAGTTTTCGGCGCTATTTGCCGAGCACCGGGTGCAGAAATATTATCTGGCGCTTAGCGATAAAAAACCGGCCAAAAAGCAGGGCAAAATTCAGGGCGGCATGGACAAAGGCCGCAATGGTTGCTGGAAGCTCGTTCGCGAAGGCGGCCTGTTGGCGACAACGCAATTTTTCAGCTTTGGCCTGGGCAACGGCTTGCGCGTGTTTGTGCTCAAACCCCTGAGCGGGCGCACGCACCAGCTGCGCGTGGCGATGAAAAGCCTGGGTAGCCCGATTCTGGGTGATGCGCGTTATGGTGGTAGCGATGCCGACCGGGGGTATCTGCACGCCTATTCGCTGGAATTTGAATTTGCCGGACATACCTATTGCTATACCGCATTGCCCGAGTGCGGGATTCATTTCCATTCCGATTTATTCTGTGCCCAATTGGAAAATATCGCGCAGCCAGCCCAATTGGCTTGGCCCAAATAAAAAGAATGGCTTGAGTAAATTAGAAAAATCTAAAGTATTGATATAACAGCAAAAAAAGCGCCTTTTTTGCGCCAGATCAAATTAATTGTTGACGCTTTCATTTTATAAAAATTACAAAAATGTAATTAATGAAAAAAAGCAAAATAATGCAACAGATGTGACAATCGGCACTAGGCAATTTCCATCTTGATTCGTTAGTATTTGGCAGCGGCAAATAGCCGCCGAAACCAAAGGTGCGCCGGATCGGTGACACCCATAAAAGGATGGAGACTGGATCTATGTTCCAATTGAATCGTTGGATGTTGGCGGCTATTCCCGCAGCCATTTGCTCGGTGCAAGTGATGGCGGCAACGGCCTGGGATAGCAAAACGGTATACACCGGTGGTCAGGTGGTGAGCTATCAGGGTAAAGATTACAAAGCAAAATGGTGGACGCAAGGCAATGTGCCCGGCGCCGAGCAGTGGGGCCCGTGGGAATTGCAAGCTGGCAGCGCAACGCCAGCACCGACGGCCAATGTGACCAGCGCGCCGACAGCAGCACCGACGAGCACGCCACTGGTTTCTCCAACGGTAGCGCCAAGCGCCAAGCCGACAGTCGCACCGACCACCGCACCAACTACGGCACCAACAGCAGCGCCTACAGCCCTGCCAGGTTCTTGTGGCGTATGGGCAGAAGGCAATACGTATAAGGCTGGAGATGTTGTCAGCTATGGCGGAGCGAGCTATACCTCCCTGTCTGCACACACAGCGTATGTTGGTGCCAATTGGAATCCGGCGGCAACGCCTACTTTATGGAAAGCGGGCGGTACATGCAGCACCGGTGGCGCAACGCCAGTACCGACTGCCACGCCTGTCGTCACCGCCAAACCAACTGCCACTCCCGTGGTGACGGTGAAGCCAACGGCCAGCCCGGTTGTCACTGCCAGCCCAACGCCAGCCGTGACGGTAGCGCCAACTGCAGCCCCAACTTCAACACCAGTTTCAAGCGCAGGCCCAACTGCTGCACCAACCACCGCACCTGCAGCGTATAAACCGCAAATCACCTTTGTGGCTGCACCAGCGGGCTACCCAAGCGATGCGCAATTCCTGGCGGCCGAACAAGCCTTGTACAGCCAGGCTGGCTCGGATGCCAAAACAATAGATCGTATCCGCGAAGCCTTGCAGGTTCGCCCGGATTCGGTGGTCGATGCTGTTGCGCCAGGCGCAGCAGGCAATCCGGACAACGTCCAGCGCGTTGAGCGCGTGTTGCCACGGGCGAAATTTGATTACTTCTTCCCCGTGCGCAATATCAAATACACCTACGAGAATCTGCTCAAAGGCGTGGCCAAATTCCCGGCGTATTGCAAAACCTACACTGATGGTCGCGACTCAGACCTGATCTGTAAAAAACTGCTGGCGACTTCATTTGCCCACTTTGCGCAAGAAACCGGCGCAAACTGGCCTGCCCTGACGCCTGCAACAGCGCGCGGCTACGCCGATCAGAACAACGCCGTGTTGGCGACGATGGAGCAAAACACCGCGATTCCAACGTTCCGCCAAGGCCTGTGGTTCCTGCGTGAGCAAGGCATGCAGGAAGGCAGCGGCGTGGGCGGCTACCAAGATTGCTTTAACGGCGCGGGCGGATCGATCTTCTCGATCTTCTATCCATGCGGCAAAAACGAGCAAGGCCAGTACTTCAGCTACTTCGGTCGCGGCTCCAAGCAATTGTCGTGGAACTACAACTACGGCCCATTCAGCAAATCAATGTATGGCGACGTCAATGTATTGCTCGACAAGCCTGGCTTGGTGGCAGATACCTGGATGAACTTCGCGTCAGCGATCTGGTTCGCGGTTTATCCACAATCGCCAAAACCACCAATGACGTGGGTGGTTGATGGGACTTGGCAGCCGAATCAGGTGGATATTGCCAACGGCATGTCACCTGGTTTTGGTGCAACGACTTATATCATCAACGGTGGTATTGAATGCGGACGCGGCGGCAACCATGGTAGCAATATCGGTGGCGGTACCAGCAGTGAAGCACAGCAATCGCTGAACCGTATTGCGGCGTACAAAGAGTTCACCAAAGAGCTGGGCGTTGACATTACCGGCGAGCAACTGACTTGCGGTACGTCAAAAGGCTTCACCGATGGCTCGGCAGCTGCGACCAAAACGTATCTGGACAAGGGCTGGAACTACAACCCGAACAATCCGGGCGGCGTGTCTTGGTCTTGCCAATTGGCCACTTACCAAACGCCATTTAGCCTGGCTAATCCGGGCGACTACAAAGCCTGCGTGGATTACTTCTTCCGCGGTCAGGTGAAGTTCAATGGTCAGGTTGTGGTGGATAACACCAAGTAATTTGCTTTCATCCCAGCAAAACGGCAGCTTAGGCTGCCGTTTTTTTTTGGCCAGCAGGCTGATGTAATTACATACCTAAGCAAGTATATTTGTGTAGGCTATGTCCAGTAATCTCTGGCACGATATACCCTGGCAGGACTAAAACACCACACTTGAGCAGCAAATGGGTCTGTGGCTTAAATGCTGACAAGGTTTGTTATAAACTGGCATTTCGATTGAGCATGGAAATGACAATGTCCGACACGCTGAACGCCAGTTTGCCCATCCAGACCGCCACCACTGAAACCACATTCCACGCCTTGTGGCGCGAGACGGCGCGCAGCCTGATTTTTCGCGCACCGCGCTGGGAGCAATTGCCCGCCTCGCCGTGGCTGATTTTCTTGCTGTTTGCCCTGGATCAAGGGGCCAGTATTCTGATGGCTTGGCTGGCCAGCAGCGGGCCGCAGCAATTTGCCTGGATCACCGGGCTGCAAAACGCGGCTTATTTTCTGGTGATTTGCTGGCTGGCGTATGTGGCGCAGCCGCCTGCGCCGGTGCCGCCGCGGCAGGTGAAAATGCTTAGCCTGATTTTATTGCTGTACGTGTTTTCCAGCCTGCTGTGGGGACTGATTTACGCGGCCTCGCAGCTGCTGGCGCGCTACGGCATTGCCCAAAGTTACACCGCACAGTGGGTCATCTATGCGTTGCCATTTTTATGGATCACCGCCGCTGAGCTGGCCGTATTCTGGCACGCCAGTAATCATCACAAGCTGCGTTTTGCGCTGGTGTCGCTAATTCTGTTGGCGCTCTCGGCGCTGTATTTCTCCGGCGTGGCCATGTCTTACTGGTATCCCGCGCCTGATGTCGATAGCGAGCGCTATGCCGAGCGCCCAAGTCTGGTACTGACGCAGGAAGTGATGGAAGCGCAGCCCGCGCTGCTGCACGCCAAGCTGGGCGAAGTCGCCCCCCAGCGCGCTGGCGTGGTGGATCTCTATACGATTGCTTTTGCTCCCGAAGCCGACGAAGACGTTTTTCGCCGGGAAGCGGGCATGGTGTCCAGCGTGATGGCGCAACGCTTTGACGCCGCCGGGCGCGGGATCGAGCTGATCAATCATGTTGAAACACTGGGGCAGTGGCCGTGGGCCACGCCGCTGAACCTGCGGCGCAGCATTGCCGCTATCGCTGGCAAAATGGATCAGAACGAAGATATTCTGTTTGTGTATCTCACTTCGCATGGCGGGCAGGATGGCAAGCTGGCGGCGGGATTCTGGCCGCTGCAGGTCGATAGCGTGACGCCGCAGCAACTCAAACGCTGGCTGGACGAGGCGGGCGTGCGCCACCGGGTGATTGCCGTTTCGGCGTGTTACTCGGGTAGCTGGATTGCGCCGCTGGCCAGCGCCGATACGCTGGTGCTGACCGCCGCCGACGCGGATAACACATCCTACGGTTGTGGCCGCAAATCCGAGCTGACCTTTTTTGGCCGCGCCATGTTTGACGAACAATTACGCAGCAAAACGCGCTCGTTCGAAACCGCGCACCACAGCGCGCGCGAGCTAATTCGCCAGCGTGAAATCGCGGCTGGCAAAGACGATGGCTACTCCAATCCGCAAATCAGCATGGGTGCCAATATCCGCGCCAAGCTGGCGCAACTGGAGGCGCGCTTTAAACCTTAGTGGTGGGTATATCTCTGCAGGTATTTTAAAATATTATCTATATGGTAATACCCAGTTGGGTATTGCCATATTCTTGCGTGCTAGAAAAAGTAAAATTTACTCATCGCTTTCAATCGCGCTTATCGCTTAGAATCAATCCCATTCCTGTCTTGCGATGGTCGCCGTATGTTTGCCTTTTTTGAAAAACTCATCCACCCCTATCCGGATCAATTGCCCAAGCATCCGGCGACGTTTATCGGTTTTGTCTGGAGCTGCACGCGCGGCATGCGGCTTTATATTGCGCTGCTGGCGCTGTTTACCGCGCTGTGCGGGGCGTTTGAAGCGTTGCTCTACAGCATGCTCGGCAATGTGGTCGAGTGGCTGAGCAAAACCGAGCCCGCTTTATTATGGCAAAACGAAAAACACAATCTGCTGCTCCTGCTCGGAATTTTGCTCGCCAGCCCGCTGCTGATCGCGCTGCAAACACTGATCAAGCATCAAACATTAGCGGGTAATTTTCCGATGCGTTTGCGCTGGCAGTTTCACCGCCAGATGCTTGGCCAGAGCATGAGTTTTTATCAGGACGAATTTGCCGGGCGTATTTCGGCCAAAGTCATGCAAACCGCGCTGGCGGTGCGTGATACCGTGCTGACGACGACCGATATTCTGGTGTTTGTGACGATTTACTTTGTCACGATGGCGGCGGTGGCTGGCGGTTTTGATCTCCGGCTGATGCTGCCGTTTTTTGCCTGGCTGGCGCTGTATATCGTCGCGATGATCTATTTTGTGCCGCGCCTGAGCCGCGTTTCGCGCTCGCAAGCGGACGCCAGATCGTTGATGACCGGCCGGATTACCGACGCCTACACCAATATCAGCACGGTTAAATTGTTCTCGCATACGCAGCGCGAAGCGGGTTTTGTGAAGTCGGCGATGCAGGAATTTATGCAGACTGTCCACGGCCAGATGCGGCTGGTGAGCTTGTTTGAAATCACCAACCATATTCTGAGCATGCTACTGATCGCCTCGACCGCGGGCGCGACTTTGTATTTGTGGACGCAGGGCGAGGTGGGCGTTGGCGCAGTCGCCGCCGCCACCGCGATGTCTTTGCGTCTGAGCGGCATGTCGCACTGGATTATGTGGGAAATGGCCGGGCTGTTTGAAAACATCGGCACGGTGCAGGACGGCATCAATACGCTATCCAAACCGTCAACGGTGCTCGACGCTACGGACGCCAAGCCGCTGCAAGTGACGCAAGGGCTGATTGAATTTGATCAGGTGCGTTTCAATTACGGCAATGACCATCAAGCCAGAGCGGTGATCGATCAGCTGCAACTCACCATCAAACCGGGCGAGAAAATCGGCCTCGTTGGCCGCTCGGGCGCTGGCAAATCGACGATTGTGAATCTGCTGCTGCGTTTTTACGATATTCAATCCGGCCAGATTCGCATCGACGGGCAGGACATTGCACACGTCACGCAAGACAGCTTGCGCCACCAGATCGGCATGGTCACTCAGGATACGTCCTTGCTGCACCGCTCGGTGCGCGACAATATTCTGTACGGCCAGCCCGACGCCAGCGAAGAGGCCATGATCCGCGCTGCGCAGCGCGCCGAAGTACATGATTTCATCAGCAGCCTGAGCGATCCGGCAGGGCGCAGCGGCTACGACGCGCATGTGGGCGAGCGCGGCGTGAAGCTATCGGGTGGCCAGCGCCAGCGCATCGCCATTGCGCGAGTGATTTTAAAAGATGCGCCGATTCTGCTGCTCGACGAAGCCACTAGCGCGCTCGATTCCGAAGTTGAAGCGGCCATTCAGGCCAGCCTGTATACGCTGATGGAAGGCAAAACCGTCGTCGCCATCGCACACCGGCTCTCGACGATTATGGCAATGGACAGATTGATCGTGCTCGACCAAGGCCGCATTGTTGAGCAAGGCACCCACGCCGAATTGCTCGCACACAATGGCATCTACGCCCGGCTGTGGGCGCATCAGAGCGGTGGATTTTTGGGGGAAGAGGATTAAGTTATTTCAATGGATCATCAAGCAAGCCGTTATTGTTGCCAAATAGCGGCTTGTTTGAATGGGGCTGTGCGGCTTGCGCGGTCAAACTTCAGTTAATTGAATTGAGCCGACGTCGGCTGCTCATCAAGTGAATGCTCAAACTGGGAGTAACAATTTCGCCCCTGCGATTTAGCGCGATATAAGGCTTGATCGGCATTATTCAATAATTGCGCGACATCCTCGTTGGCCGTGAACAAGTAGCCGCCAATGCTCACACTCAGCGCAATGATATGTTGCTGCGAATCCCGTAATTCGGTTTGTGTCGCCACCGCTGCGCGAATTCGCTCTCCGATCTGGTTCAGTAGCGTTTGATCCAGCGAATCGAGTAGCACCAGAAACTCATCGCCACCCCAGCGAGCCGCATGGTCATATGGCCGGATATGGCGACGAATCATGGCTGCCACGGTTTTTAATGCCGCATCGCCAGCTTCATGGCCATAGCGATCATTCACTTCTTTAAACCAATCGACATCCAGCCACAAAATGCCAATGGCGCTTCCATCTCGCTGGGCACGGCTTAAGGCTTGTGTGATGCATTCATTCATTCCGCGTCGATTCAGTAATTCGGTTAGCGGATCGAGTTTAACCAAGCGATCAAGATCGGCGGTACGTTCTTTGACTTTGTCTTCCAGCTCGCTGCGCGCCTGTGAAACACGTGTGGACATCTGTGCGAAGTGTCGAACCAGCCGGTCGATCTCATTATTACTCGCGGTATTGGTATTTAGCTCCAGTTTCACCGGCAAACCGTTCGCGACTTGGGTCATTGCGTGATCAAGCTTGTTGACGGGCTGCAAAACCAGATGATTGAGTACCCAGTTGAGCAATAGCAAAGCCGCCAGCATGGTGATGATGTAGACCAAGGCAATCCCGACAAAGTAGTTTTTTGGCAGCAAAATAGCCAAATCCAGCAATGTCACTTGATACCAGCCGACTTCAGGAATCCAGTTCAAACTGACCAAATATTTGTGCCCATTCACCGAAACAAAGCGCGTCACGATCGACTGTTTACCTTGTTTGAGCTGGTCCATTGCTTCGTAGAGCGTATGCCGATCAGCAGGCTGATCAAACAAGGTGTCGAACTTGATTTGCTGGCTAGAATTTTTGGTTAATGACATAAAATTGATCAAGGCCTGATCCTGATGCAGCTGAATCGAGCCAGCATAATCCACATACATGATGGAAACGCCCTCTTCGCGACTCAGCTGCAGATCTTTAATGACGCCATTCAATTGCAGCCCGGTGCCTGCAACACCAAGCATTTGATCACCCTGACGAATGGGCGCATTGATCCAGATATTGGTGATGCCCAAGGCATGATCTTTCTGGACATTCACCTGCACATCCTGATTCAACTGCATCAGCTTAAAGAACCAGGCGTCTCGACTTTTGTTGGGTTCAAGGATGTAAAGCAGTTCACGGTACCGCCAAATTCATTGCTGGCATTGTTGTAGTAGTAGGAGCTGCTCTGGGCTAGAGCGACAAAAATCTGCTCCTCTTTAAACTGCTTTCTAAACCCCTCCATCTGCTTGAGTGCCTGCTGGGTGTATGTCTGATTGTCTGGTGTTGTCGCCCAGTTCTTGATCATCGGGTCAGCGGCAAGACGTTTTGCCGTGACAATCTCTCGCAGTACTGGCTCCAAGGTTTTGGTTTTTAAATACTGGGTTTGTAGATTGGCATAGCGAACGGCCCAAGTTTCAATCACGTTCTCTGCCAGAATTCGGGTTACCCACAAAGCCCCCAGTGCCGAGATGCAGGAAATCAGAACCGTGAGTATAAAAATGCGAGGTTTAAGCCTCATGCATTATCCCCTGAAGGTATTGAGCTACGTGTTGACTCAAGTAAGGCGGTGAGTGGTGCACTTATAAAAAATTGACTAATT
The DNA here is from genome assembly GCF_040047665.1 of Chitinibacter sp. FCG-7. Taxonomy (NCBI): domain Bacteria; kingdom Pseudomonadati; phylum Pseudomonadota; class Betaproteobacteria; order Neisseriales; family Chitinibacteraceae; genus Chitinibacter; species Chitinibacter mangrovi. The sequence goes on along the minus strand of NZ_CP157355.1, from coordinate 719,902 downwards.
TATTGCACTGTTAGCAAATAAACTCAAGATTTCATTTGCTGGGGCGGTGATTGAGACTCAAGTGTGGCCAAGCAATCTGTTGTGGCTTAGGTCAAAAGCCAAAAAAGGCCGCTTTCTATCGAAAGTGGCCTTTTTGATCTTGAACTCGATAGACTGATTTGCAAAACAAATCGCTAGGTCTGTCTGGATAGACTTGTTAAGCCCCCGTGTTGAAAGCGGTGTGTCCTATTGACTGGGATTGAGTATTTAGCCTGTGACCAAGATTGGCGTTGGCTTGCACCCAGCATTGCGACCAGCATGGCAGGGTGTCGGTCTAGTGGGTATTTTTTCTTTGTTTTTTGCTGACGTACATTGCGGCATCAGCTTGTTGCATGGCTTGTTGTGGGGTGTGGATGTGCGGGTCGACCATGACCACGCCGATACTGGCGCCCTGATATTGCAGCTGGCTGGTGCCCAGATCATAGTGGCCGATCAGCAGCGGGCCAATGCGTGCTTGCAGGCTGGCAGTGACCTCGTCAACCGCAGCACCTGTTGTGGCCGCCAGCCCGGCGACAATAAATTCGTCGCCACCCAAGCGCCCCAGCAAATCGCCGGCGCGTAATCCGCTGGTGAGGCGTTGCCCGATTTGCACAAGAAACACATCGCCCGCATCGTGGCCGTGCACATCATTAATCTGTTTAAACCCATCCAGATCAATAAAGGCCAGTACGATATGTTGCCCGGTGCGCTGGGCTTGCGCGAAAAGCCGCGTCAGCTCTTGCATAATGGCGCGGCGATTATGCAGGCCGGTGAGTGGATCGGTGTAGGAATAGGTGATCAGCGCCGAGTTGGCCGATTGCAGTTGCTGCACCAGTTGCTCTTTTTGCGCGTATTGCGCAATCAGCTGGGCAAATAGCAGTAGAAACTGCTGGCCTTTGCCTGTCAGCGGCTTGGGTTCAGAGCTTGCGGCGCACAAAGTGCCGTATAAGCTGCCATCTTCCAGATAAATAGGCGTGCTGGCATAGGTGGCAATACCCAGGGCTTTGGCGGCTTCAGAGTCGCTCCAGCACTGGGCGACGTCATCGGTGTACGGGATTTTTTCTTCCAGCGCGCGTTTGCATAAGGTATCGCCCCAGGGGACGGACAATCCTTCGGGTATTTGCATCGACTTGCTGTTGCGGGAATACAAAATGCTTTGTACGCCTTTGTCCAGATCGATTTGGGTCAGATAGGTTGACTCAAGATCGGTGACCAATTCAAGCATGCCGAGCAATTGACGCACCACGCCTTCAAACGTTTTCTCAGTTTCAAGCGCAGTGGCCAGCGTGGGAATCACATTTTCCTGCATTTTCAAATCCCGTATTGCAATGGATAGTCGGGGGTGAATTCACGACCGCTACATTTTTGTAAGTATTCTCTAGTCCTTGCTTGAAAGCAAGGCATGCAGCGCATTGAATACTCCAGCAGGTGTGTAACCGATTTTGTGCGTGGGTATGTTCTTGAATGGCAATTAGATAAATGGCTTTGGCCTTATACCCCTAGCCATGCAACACTAGCGCCATCACGCGTCTATCCTCGGCGACCAGTACATTGAATGTGCGGCATAGCGCGCCCGTACCCATGGTGTCGACGCCGATGTGCTGGGCGGAGAGCGCAGCGTAAAGTTTAGGGTGCGGAAACTGGATGTTCGTGCCTGTGCCAAGCAGAACCAGCTCGGGTTTGAATTCGAGCAGAGCGGCAAAATCTTCTGCCGTCAGATCGCTAAATGATGTGGGCCGCCAAGCATGCACCGCGTCGGGCAGTACCAGCAGGCTGCCGGCAAAACGCTCCTGATTCACGTGTACGGATTCGTGATCGTAGGCGGTGATCTGGTTCAGATGATCGACTTTGGACTGGTGCAGCTTCATGGTGATCCTTCAATTAGGTAGTCTGGCAAAACGTTCTCCGAATTATTACTGGGCTTGCCGTCGCTGTGTAGCAGCTGTGGCTTTGCGCCTTGGATGAGAACTTTTGGCCTTGATCTTGTTTTGCGCATTTTAAATCATTGCAAAAGCGCTGTGCTGTGCGTTTTGATACTTAATTGTTTGTTCCAGCAAACGATTCTTTCGTTACAATACGTGGTTTCCCCTAAAATAATCCTGCGTGGGCCGTGACGATGGAAGCCATCCTCAAATCGAACAAATTACTGAATATCTGCTACGAAATTCGCGGGCCAATTCCTGAGCGAGCCCGGCAGATGGAAGAAGACGGCCATCGCATCATCAAGCTCAATATCGGCAATCTGGCCAACTTTGGTTTTGATGCGCCCGAAGAAGTGGTGCAAGACGTCATCCGCAATCTGAGCAACGCCGCTGGCTACGTTGATAGCAAGGGCTTGTTCCAGGCGCGCAAAGCAGTGATGCATTACACGCAGCAGAAAAACATCAAAGACGTGACAGTGGATGACATTTACATCGGCAACGGCGCGTCCGAGCTGATCGTGCTGAGTATGCAGGCGCTGCTTAATAATGGCGACGAAGTGCTGGTACCTGCGCCCGATTATCCGCTGTGGACTGCGGCGGTGAGTCTGGCGGGCGGCAAGCCGCGTCATTATCTGTGCGATGAACAAAATCACTGGTATCCGTCGATTGAAGACATGCGCGCCAAGATCACCGATAAAACGCGCGCGATTGTGGTGATCAACCCGAATAATCCAACCGGCGCGCTGTACCCGGACGAGCTGCTGCAGCAAATCGTCGATCTGGCGCGTGAGTTTGGCCTGATTATTTACGCCGATGAAATTTACGACAAAGTGCTGTACGACGGTGTAACGCATACGTCGATTGCCTCAATGGCCGACGACGTGCTGTTCCTCACCTTCAATGGCCTGTCGAAAAACTATCGCGCCTGCGGCTACCGCGCGGGCTGGATGATTGTGTCGGGCGATAAAAAACCGGCCAAGGATTACATCGAAGGCCTCAATATGCTGGCCACAATGCGCCTGTGCGCCAATGTACCGGCGCAATACGCGATCCAAACTGCCCTAGGCGGCTATCAGAGCATCGATGATCTGGTGCGCGAAGGCGGGCGCTTGGCCAAGCAGCGCGATTTGGCGTATGAAATGCTCAGCGCGATTCCCGGCGTGAGCGTCGTGAAACCGAAAGCCGCGCTGTATATGTTCCCGCGCCTTGATCCGGCGATTTACCCGGTGAGCGACGATCAGCAATTGATGCTCGAATTGCTGACCGAAGAAAAAGTACTGCTGGTGCAAGGCACCGGCTTTAACTGGCATCAGCCCGACCATTTCCGAGTGGTGTTTTTACCCAATCTGGATGATCTGAGCGAAGCGATCAACCGCGTTGCCCGCTTCTTGCAGAACTGGCGCAAACGCCACGGCACGGGCGAATTTGCCACGAAGTAATAACGTAGGGTGGGTTAGCCGAAGGCGTAACCCACCATTAAAAATGTTTATTTTGGTGGGTTACGCTGCGCTAACCCACCCTACATTTGGAGTTTATTCATGAAAGCAATCAATGTCGGCCTGTGTGGCGTGGGGACTGTAGGTGGCGGTACTGCCACCGTTTTGAAGCGTAACGGCGAAGAAATCGCCCGCCGCGCTGGTCGCCCGATTGTGGTAACCATGGCGGCGAACCGCGATCTGGATCGCGCGCGCGAGCTGGTTGGCGAAGGCGTGGCCCTGACTGATAACGCGATGGATGTCGTGAACAATCCCGACATCGACATCGTCGTTGAATTGATCGGCGGCACGACTATCGCCAAAGACTTGGTACTGGCGGCGATTGAAAACGGCAAACACGTTGTTACTGCCAACAAAAAACTGATCGCCGAATACGGCAATGAAATTTTCGCCAAAGCGCAGGAAAAAGGCGTCATCGTCGCGTTTGAAGCTGCAGTGGCGGGCGGCATCCCTGTGATCAAGGCTTTGCGCGAAGGCCTAACTGCCAACAAAATCGAATGGGTGGCTGGCATTATCAACGGCACGTCGAACTTTATCCTGACCGAAATGCGCGACAAAGGCTCGGCGTTTGCTGACGTACTGGCTGAGGCACAGCGCCTTGGTTACGCCGAAGCCGATCCAACTTTCGACATCGAAGGTCACGATGCCGCGCACAAACTCACCATCATGAGCGCGATTGCGTTTGGTATTCCGGTGCAATTCGACAAAGCGTATCTGGAAGGCATTAGCAAGCTTGACGCTGCCGACATCAAATACGCGGCGGAATTGGGCTACCGCATCAAATTGCTCGGCATGACTCGCCGCCGCGCCAACGGCATCGAATTGCGCGTATCGCCTACGCTGATCCCGGCTGGCCGCTTGATTGCTAATGTGGATGGCGTAATGAATGCCGTGCTGGTCAAAGGCGATGCGGTTGGTGCAACGATGTACTACGGCCCCGGCGCTGGTGCTGAGCCAACGGCTTCTTCGGTGATTGCCGACCTGGTTGACATCACTCGTCTGCACACCGCCGACCCAGAACACCGCGTTCCGCATTTGGCATTCCAGCCAACAGCGATGGCGAATCTGCCGATTCTGAGCATCGACGATGTCGAAACCTGCTACTACCTGCGTTTGAGCGTGAAAGACTTGCCGGGCGTATTGGCCGAAGTCACGGCTATCCTTGCCGAAGGTCAGATTTCGGTCGATGCGATGTTGCAAAAACCAGCCGGTGATTCGGCCGAAATCGTCATCGTAACGCACACGGCGGTTGAGAAAAACGTCAACGCCGCGATTGCGAAGATCGAAGCCTTGAGCAGCACCAATGGCAAAGTGGTGAAGCTGCGTCTGGAACACCTGAACGGTTGATTGCATCGTAGGGTGGGTTAGGCCAAAGGCCGTAACCCACCATCGGCATTGAAAGGCGGGTTACGCGATGCTAACCCGCCCTACGCAGCTCAATACCCAAATGGGTATAAACACGCAGACCAATCATATAAATATCTACGGGCCTATACCCATGAAATACATTTCTACCCGTGGTGGCGTTGCGCCACAACAATTTAGCGATATCCTGCTTGGTGGTTTGATGGCCGACGGCGGCTTGTCGATTCCAGAAAGCTACCCACAGTTCTCGCAAGATGAGCTGGTCGCGCTGTCCAAACTGAACTACCGCGATTTGGCGTTTGCCGTGATCAGCCGTTTTGTAGACGATATTCCTGCTGGCGACCTGAAAGCGCTGATCGACAAAACCTACACCGCAGCAGTGTATTGCAATGGTCGCAATGCGGCGGATGCCGATCAAATTACGCCGATTATCAAACTGGACGACACGCTAGTCATTCAGGAATTGTCGAATGGCCCGACGCTGGCGTTCAAAGACATGGCGATGCAATTGCTCGGCAATTTGTTCGAGTACGTGCTGGCGGCCAAAGGCGAGCAAGTGAATATCCTGGGCGCGACCTCGGGCGACACCGGCTCGGCGGCCGAATACGCGATGCGCGGCAAAAAAGGCGTCAACGTATTCATGCTCAGCCCATTCGGCAAAATGAGCCCGTTCCAGCGCGCGCAGATGTTCAGCTTGCAGGATGAAAATATCTACAACCTGTCAGTGCATGGCTTTTTCGACGCGTGTCAGGACATCGTGAAAGACGTTAATAAAGACGCCGAATTTAAAGCCAAATACAAAATCGGCGCGGTGAACTCGATCAACTGGGGCCGTATCGTTGCGCAGGTGGTGTATTACTTCAAAGGCTACTTCGCCGCAGCCAAGAACGTTGGCGATGTGGTTGATTTCTGTGTGCCATCAGGCAACTTCGGCAATATCTGCGCGGGCCACATCGCGCGCCAGATGGGCTTGCCAATTGGCCAGTTGGTTGTAGCGACCAATGAAAATGACGTGCTCGACGAATTCTTCAAAACGGGCGGTTACCACCCGCGTGGTCTGGATCGCACTTACGAGACATCCAGCCCGTCGATGGACATCACCAAAGCATCGAACTTGGAGCGCTTTGTATTCGATCTGGTCGGCCGCGATGCGGGCAAACTGGCGGCGATGTGGAAATCAGTCGAAACCGGTGGTGGCTTTGAGATCGGTGAGCAATTGTTTGCGCAAATGCGCGATCAATACGGCTTTAAATCTGAAGCCAGCACGCACGAAGACCGCGTCGCGCATATTCGTGAAGTGTTTGAAAAATTCGGTGTACAAATCGATCCGCACACTGCCGACGGCTACAAAGCCGCCAAAGCGCATCGCCGCAATGACGTCGTGATGGTGATTATGGAAACCGCATTGCCAGCCAAATTTGAAACGACGATGGTAGAAGCGCTCAACCAGCCACCAGCACGCCCAGCTGGCCTAGTAGGCCTGGAAGATTTGCCACAGCGTTTTGATGCGATTGATGCGGATGCAGCCCAGATCAAAGCGTATCTGCTTGAGCGTATTGCTCGCTAAGCCAATCACCGATTGGCCTACAAGGCAATACCTAATAAAAACCGCCAGTGATCAAACTGGCGGTTTTTTTATTTCTGCTTATTTTTTGTGCGGAGGCGTTTAAATTCTGAGCTGGTGCTTTGACATGCAAGGCGTTGATATCGCGGCATAATGTTCACCTCACACCTCACACCTCACACCTCACACCTCACACCTCACTTCCTCACCCGCACCAGCACATCGTTACCCTTGCCCTGATATTCCACGCTATCAAACGACATCATCCGTGCCATCGAGATGCCGCGGCCATGCGGATCGAACGCGCGCTCGGGGGAGAATTCCAGAAAGGGCTGCCATTCAAAACCAGCGCCTTCGTCCTGGATGCGGATTTGCACTTCTTCGGCACTGCTAATGAAGCTGACATTCACAACTCTATCCTTGTATTTCGGATCAAGCAGACGCGCTTCCACTTCGTCCTGCCAGCGGTTGGTTTGCAGCAGGCGGGTTTTTTCGCTGTAGCTGATCGCCAGATTGCCGTGTTCGACGGCGTTGACCAATAGCTCGGACAGCCCCAATGCAACGCGTTGTGGGTCGGGGCAGGCGCGCGAGAGCAGTAGCGTGAGCTGGCGTGCTTCATCGAGCGTGCGAAAGCGGAAATGCCCATTGACCAGCAGCTTGTACGAGTCGGCGTGCTCCGAAATCTCGCGTTCCAGCTGGCTGCGTTCGGTATGAAAACCAACGGCGGCGGCCACAATTGCCAGCAGCATTTCGCGCTGAAAAGGCTTGATCAGATAGTAATACGCGCCAGCGGCCAGGCCTTCCTGCACGTTTTCGGCGGCGCCCACTGCCGTTTGCATAATCACCGGAATATGCTGGAATTCCGGGTGCTGCTTGAGTTTGGCCAGCACCTGCATGCCGTCCATCCGTGGCATCATGCGGTCGAGCAGAATGGTGTCAAAGCCGATACGGTCGGCCTGCAACACTTCCCACGCTTCTTCGCCGTCCATCGCGGTGGCGGTCTCGTAGCCGGCATCGTTCAGGTGTTCGGACAGGATTTCCAGATTAAACGGTTCATCGTCAACAATCAGAACGCGGCCCGGTTTGCTCAATGGTGTCATCTCGCTAGTCCACTCAATATCATGATTCGTTAATATACTCGCCTTGCGCCGCAGCTGACAATTCGCCGTAGAGGGCGGCAAATTCCTGTGCCAGTTTGTGCTTGGCATCCAGCGCAATCAGCGGCGCGGCCTTGTCGTGCGATTCGCGCACTTTAACCGAACTGGAAAGCCGGGTTTTGAGCACCGGCAAATGCTGTGCTTCTAGCTCCTGCACCAGGCGCTGCGGCAAGCTGGCTCGCGGTTGGTACTGATTGACCACAATGCCTTCAATCTGCAATTGATCATTGTGATCCTGCCGGATTTCCTCCACCCGGGCGATCAGCCCCAGTAGCGCGTCGCGTGAAAAGGTATCGCAATCAAACGGAATCAGGCAGCCGGTAGCGGCGATCAAGGCCGACAGCGTAAAGAAATTCAGCGCTGGTGGTGTATCAATATACACCTCGTCAAATTGGCCAGTCAGCTCGGCCAGCGTTTCGCGCAATTTGTAGATTTTGTAGCGCGATTCCAGCTTGACCTGTTGCTCGGCAATGCCCGGATGCGAGGGCATCAGATACAGATTGGGAAACGGCGTAGCGTGGATAAACTCGGCTGGCCCTTTGGCATACAGCGAGAAATTGAGCACCTGCTCGAAAAAATCGGCCAGCGTCGGTGTGGCCTCGCCAGCGGATGCCCCCAGGAGGTAATGGCTGCTATTGCCCTGTGGATCTAAGTCTACCACCAATACCCGCTTGCCTTGCGCTGCGGCCACTGCCGCTAGGTTGACGGTGATGGTCGATTTACCCACGCCGCCTTTCTGATTGAACACCACACGTCGCAACATACCGACCTCTGCCGTTTTCCCCGATTGACGACACTATATCAAGCTTTTGCTCACAACTCTTGTCAGTAAACCGCCAGTGCGCGACAAAACAACGATTTAAATCATTTACCTACCCTCAATCGGCCCAAATCAATCTCCCTGCTGCATACAGGGTCTTGAAGAGCTGCCGACTAGCCCCATTTATCCACCATTGTCTGTAACCCACTTATTAGGGAAATAAAACCATGAGTAAAGAAACCCTAGGCTTTCAGGCCGAAGTTAAACAATTATTGCAATTGATGATTCACTCTTTGTATTCGAACAAGGAAATTTTCCTGCGCGAGCTGGTCTCGAATGCATCCGACGCCTGCGACAAACTGCGTTTTGAAGCCATCAACAACGACAGCCTGTACGGCAACGATTCCGAGCTCAAAATCCACGTGTCTTTTGATCAAGACGCCAAAACGATCACGATCGCCGATAACGGCATCGGCATGAGCCGCGAAGAAGTGATCAAAAATATCGGTACGATTGCGCGCTCGGGCACCAAAGAATTCTTTAGCCAGCTCTCAGGCGACGCGCAAAAAGACGCGCATCTGATCGGCCAATTCGGCGTGGGTTTCTACTCGGCCTTTATCATCGCTGACAAAGTGACGCTGACGACTCGCCGTGCCGGTGAAGAAGGCGCGACGCAGTGGGTTTCAGCGGGCGATGGCGAATTCACGCTGGAAGACGTGGCCAAAGAGAGCCGCGGTACTGAAATCGTCTTGCACCTGAAAGAAGGTGAAGAGGAATTCCTGAACGATTGGAAACTGCGCAGCATCATCCGCAAATATTCCGACCACATCACGCTGCCGATTCTGATGCCAGCGCAAGCCGGCTATAACGAAGACGGCTCGATCAAACCCGCCGAGGGGGAAGAGACGGTTAATCAGGCGAACGCCTTGTGGACGCGCAGCAAGTCTGAAATTTCTGATGAGCAATACACCGAATTCTACAAACACGTAGCGCATGATTACGACGATCCGCTGGCGTGGAGCCACGCCAAAGTCGAAGGCCGCCAGGAATACACCGAGCTGCTGTATGTACCGCAACGCGCGCCGTTCGATCTGTACGACCGCGAGCGTCGCCATGGCGTGAAACTGTATGTGCGCCGCGTCTTCATCATGGAAGACAGCGAAAAATTGCTGCCGCAATACTTGCGTTTTATCCGTGGCGTGATCGATTCATCCGACCTGCCGCTGAACGTGTCGCGCGAAATCTTGCAACACAGCAAAGACATCGAGCAGATTAAATCGGGTTGCGTGAAAAAAGTGCTCGGCATGCTCGAAGGCTTGGCGAACTCGGATGACGAAGCCGAAAAAGCCAAATACGCTAAATTCTGGACTGAATTTGGCAAAGTGCTCAAAGAAGGCGTCGGCGAAGACTTCGCCAATAAAGAACGCATTGCCGGTCTGTGCCGCTTTGCGTCAACTGCGAACGACAGCAGCGAACAAATCGTCTCGCTCGCCGATTACATCGGCCGCATGAAAGAAGGCCAAGAGCAGATCTATTTCATTACGGCAGACAGCTACGCCGCAGCAAAAAACAGCCCACACCTCGAAGTTTTCCGCAAAAAAGGCATCGAAGTCTTGCTGTTGTCAGACCGCGTTGATGAGTGGGCGTTCTCTGGCTTGACCGAATTTGAAGGTAAAAAACTGCAATCGGTCGCCAAAGGCGAACTCGATTTGGAGCAATTTACCGACGAAGCTGAAAAACAACAGCAGGAAGCCGCAGCGACCGAGCTCAAAGACGTGCTCGAACAAATGAAATCGGTGCTCGGCGAATCAGTCAAAGACATCCGCGTCACGCACCGCCTGACCGACAGCCCGGCTTGCTTGGTCGTTGAAAACCAAGACATGAGCGCAAATCTGGAGCGTCTGCTCAAATCGGCAGGGCAGGACGTGAAAGGTAGCAAGCCAATCTTGGAAATCAACCCAACGCACCCGCTGGTAGGCAAACTGAAAGCCGAATCAGCGAGCGACAAATTTGGCGACTGGACGCAACTGCTGTTCGATCAAGCGCTGCTCGCCGAAGGCGGCCAACTGGAAGACCCATCAGCATTCGTCAAACGCCTGAATGGTTTGATGCTGGCGATGCAGGACTAAGGGTATATTGTTGTAAGCTATATATTGTATGGCTTGTAGGGAAATACCCAAAAAAACCGGCCTGGTGGCCGGTTTTTTATTGCTTTGATTTGACTCAAGTTGCGGTGTTTATTTACTTAAACTCACTCTCGCAAAAAGTCGCAATCTTCATAAGTAGCCATTCACTTCGCGGGTTAGCGGCGCTAACAAAGAAGCCACACCAAATATCCCATTCCAAACGGATGACTGCAAAATTGCGCCAGCAAAAATAGGGTCTTGTCAGAGCATCTAGCGGTGAGCAGGTAAATCCAATTGGCATCAAATGAAAATGTTTTGCAACTTTGTCTCTGGCTGAAAAATACTTCGCGGGTGTGTTGATTGCTCCGATTGTGTAATTTAGATTTCCATCTGCCCCTCGCCAAAGCTCGCCCACTTTAAAATAGTTTTGTTTTATCGGTTTAAATGGAAGCAAGTTTTTCATTTCATTGGCCTAAATTAGCCTGCGTCAACTCGTGATTTGCTTATGCGGGCAGCGATCTCTGTTAAGTGTGTAGCCACCCACGCCATGCTTGGCCGCTGGCTTGGGTTTTTATTCGCACATTTCAGTTGTAAACCTTGCAGCTCGGCAAGTGATTGCAAGCCATCTGGCTCGACGGGTTTGCAGCGGCTAATCAGATCTTCAATCAGGCAGGCAAACGCACGCATTTCGATGGCGCTCAGTTGTGCTTTGTGTGCTTCAGGCATGATTGACGCTGCGCCAAAATCGCCAAGGAGGCAGCTGCCATCGGCATGCACCAGAATATTATGCGCATATACATCACCATGTATAAGGCCGCAGCTATTGATCTGCATGATTGCTGAGGCAATACCCCTGAGGATGTTTAAAATCACCGGCATGGTAAATTGCGCATCAGGTGCGAAAATATCTCGGGTGCAGCTTTGCAGGCTGGGTGGATCGGCGAGTATTTGATAGTTCTGATCAATCAAGCCCAGTACCAATGCGGGCTTGTCTGCATCGTTGATCTGACCGAGCACCGGGATGAGATTGGGATGCGCTCCCGCTGCGATGCAGGCGTCCATTTCGCAGCGTGGTACGCCATCGCTGGTCACCGCCGATTTAAAGCGCTTTACCGCCACTGCAGGTGGTTCGGCTGCATCCGCGGGTTGCCATGTTGCGGCAAAAATCTGTCCCGATGCGCCTTCGCCCAATTGTTGGCCTAGGTGCAATTCAGACCATTTCACTTCCGGTACGCTATCGCGCGCCTGCATCGCGGGCGCAAGCCGATCGGTGCACGGATTGCCTGCGAACGCGAGCCACGCCAGCTTGGGCAGTTTGAACAGGCACTCGGGGAGCTCGTCAAATTGGTTCGCCGCGATGCGTACCAGCTCCAGATTGTGGCACAGCGCCAGCGTGGCGGGCAGGGTATGGAGGTGGTTGCCCGCCAGCATCAGCTTTTGCAGCCGCGTGCAGCGGCCGATCTCATCAGGCAATTGCGTAATCTGATTTTCGGTGAGCGTGAGCCAGCGTAGCTTGGGCGGCAGTGCGGCGGCGGGGACGTGGGCAATCTGGTTGGCGCGAAAACCGATCATTTCCAGATTGGCGCATTGCCCCAGCACGGCGGGTAGCTCGGTAAAGCAATTATTCGAGCAAAAAATGATTTTCAGCTTGTGCAAACGCGGCAAATCGTCGGGCAGACTGGCGAGCTGATTACCGGAAAGATTAAGGATTTCCAGCGTATCGGCCAGCGCAAAAATTTCGCGCGGAAATTCGCGCAGATTGCAGCTGAGATCGAGGCGGCTCAGGCCCTTAAGCTGTCCTTGCTGCAATTGCTCCAGAGTATGCATAAAGTCTGTTTGCGCTCACGGTGGGGGATGGCAATGGTAATGGATTTTGCTTTTATCAGATAGTTAAGGGTATATTGCTAGAAGTCAATTAAAAATTGCCTTCTGGCGATATACCTGTGCTTGCAATGGGCTCATATTATCAAGTCTGCCATGCATTGACCGTTTGGCTATACGGATCGGCCAATCCACTCGCATATCAGCCAGATCGCAGCCACGCTGGAACATGGATGAATGGAGGTGCATGATGAAATATATTTTCGGGCTGTTGATTGTGCTGCTGTTGCCGGGGCTGGCTTGGGCTGAGCCATTTAAATGTCTGGATGAAAAAGGGCGCGTGGTTTATGCGGATCGGCCCTGCACGGGGCTCGAAGTGCCAATGGATGATCAGGGTACTATCAGTACCGTGGTGATACCGGAAAGACCGTTTGTTCCGGCTTATCAGGACAATAGCAAGGGCGGCAAAGTGAGCAGCATGGGCGAGGCGGCGACCCCGGCGGGTGGGGGCTCGGTCAGCAGTCCATCAAGCCAAAGTGACACCACGCGTGGGCCATCGGACAAAATCAGTAACCGCCCGGTGCGCCGACTGCCTGATTAAACTTCAAACGAAATAAAAAAGCCCGCTTTATGCGGGCTTTTTGAATGATTGCCCAACTCAAGCTTTGCTCAACTGCATGGCGCCGTCTTTCGCGTCAATCCGTATCGTATCCTTGGCGGCAAAATCACCGGCCAGAATCCGTTTGGCCAGCACGTTTTCCAGCTCGCTCTGGATCGCGCGTTTCAGTGGCCGCGCGCCATAGACCGGATCAAAGCCCGCTTCGGCAATCAGATCAAGCGCAGCATCGCTGATTTCCATGCCGATTTCCATATGCGCCAAACGGCCAACGAGTTTTTGCAGCTGGATTTTGGCGATATTGCGAATATGCTGCTGCGCCAAGGCGTGGAAAACCACGACTTCATCGATCCGGTTGACGAACTCTGGCCGGAAATGCGTTTTCACTTCGGCCATCACCGCCAGCTTGATCACTTGATAATCCGAATCGGCCAGGCGCTGGATGTGATCGCTACCGAGGTTGGACGTCATCACGACGACGGTGTTGCGGAAATCGACCGTGCGGCCTTGGCCGTCGGTGAGGCGACCATCGTCGAGCACTTGCAGCAGGATATTAAATACATCCGGATGCGCTTTTTCGACTTCGTCGAGCAGGATCACGCTATACGGTTTGCGGCGCACCAGCTCGGTCAGATAACCGCCTTCCTCATAGCCCACATATCCCGGCGGCGCGCCGATCAGCCGCGCGACCGAGTGTTTTTCCATAAACTCGGACATATCGACGCGGATCATGTGCTCTTCGGAATCGAACAAATAATTCGCCAGCGTTTTACACAGCTCGGTCTTGCCGACGCCGGTTGGACCCAGAAACAGAAATGAACCATACGGGCGGTTCGGATCGCCCAAACCGGCGCGTGAACGACGGATCGCATCCGATACGAGGCGAACGGCTTCGTCCTGCCCGACGACGCGATCATGCAGCACGTCTTCCATATGCAGCAGTTTTTCGCGCTCGCCCTGCAGCATTTTGCTGACCGGAATGCCCGTCGCGCGGCTGACGACTTCGGCGATTTCTTCGGCGCCGACTTGCGTACGCAGCAGTTTGTTGCTTGTGCTTCCAGACGTTTCCGACGATTCGGCGGCTTTCAGCTTGGCTTCAAGCGCAGGGAGTTCACCATATTGCAGCTCGGATACTTTCTGCCATTCGCCTGCGCGTTTCAGGCTCTCCATCTGGTTTTTCAGCTTGTCGATTTCTTCGCGGATCGCTTGGCTACCGAGCACGCTGGCTTTTTCGGCTTTCCAGATTTCTTCCAGATCGGAATATTCCTTGTCGAGCTTGGCGATTTCCTCTTCGATTAGCGCCAAGCGTTTTTTACTCGCTTCGTCTTTTTCACGTTTCACCGCTTCGCGTTCGATTTTGAGCTGGATAATCCGGCGGTCGAGCTTGTCCATCACCTCAGGTTTGGAGTCGATTTCCATTTTGATTTTGGCCGCCGCTTCGTCAATCAAATCGATGGCCTTATCGGGCAGGAATCGGTCGGTGATGTAACGGTGGCTCAGCTCGGCCGCAGCGACAATCGCCGGGTCGGTAATATCGACGCCGTGGTGGATTTCGTACTTTTCCTGCAAGCCGCGCAGGATCGCGATGGTGTCTTCAACGCTTGGTTCGCCGACCAGCACTTTCTGGAAACGACGTTCGAGCGCGGCGTCTTTTTCGATGTATTTGCGGTATTCGTCGAGCGTCGTTGCGCCGATGCAATGCAGCTCGCCGCGCGCCAGAGCGGGTTTCAACATATTGCCAGCGTCCATCGCGCCTTCGGCTTTACCCGCACCAACCAGCGTGTGTAGCTCGTCGATAAAGACAATATTATTGCCTTCTTCTTTGGCGAGTTCATTCAGAACGGCTTTCAGGCGCTCTTCAAACTCCCCCCGGTATTTCGCGCCAGCCAGCAGCGCAGCTAGATCTAGCGACAATACCTTCTTATGTTTTAAAGACTCAGGCACTTCGCCATTGATAATGCGCTGAGCCAGGCCTTCGACAATCGCCGTTTTACCGACGCCGGGCTCGCCGATTAGCACTGGATTGTTTTTGGTGCGGCGCTGCAGTACCTGAATCGCGCGACGGATTTCGTCATCGCGGCCAATCACCGGGTCAAGCTTACCCGCGCGGGCGCGTTCGGTCAGATCGAGACAGTATTTGCTCAGCGCTTCACGTTGCTGTTCGGCATCGGCACTGCTGACGTTTTCACCGCCACGTACTGCTTCAACAGCGGCAGCAATCGCCTCTTTCTTGCCGCCATTTTCTTTCAGCAGCCGTGACGTTTCGCTTTTGTCGTCGCACAGTGCGAGCAGGAATAGGTCGCTGGAAATGAATTGATCATTGCGCTGCATTGCGGCTTTATCGGTTTGATTGAGCAGGCGCCCCAAGTCTTTACCGACGGTCACATCGCCGTCGCCGCCTTGAATCTTTGGCAAGCGCTGAACGGCGCTTTCGAGCGCTGCTTTGAGCGGATGCACATTGACGCCAGCGCGGGCGAGCAGGGCGGCTGCGCCCGAGTCGTTGTCGTTTAGCAGCGAAAGTAATAAATGTTGTGGCTCGATATAGGCATTGTCATTGGCAAAAGCCATGCTTTGTGCGTCAGCGAGCGCTTGTTGAAACTTGGTCGTGAGTTTGTCGATACGCATTTTGCGCCTCCATGAAAGTGTGATTAACCCATACATGGATGCAAGGCATTTGAAATTCAAGCACAGGGTGGTTGGAGTTTGATTTTGCTTAAGTAAATGATTTTAAAATGAATATTTCGTGAATAAAAAAACAGCCTGCCTTGGCAGACTGTTTTTGGAAATTAAGCGTGCTCAGCCGAGCGAAAGGGCTTACTTGCTGGCGGGTGCCGGTTCGGCAACAAAAATCTCGACGCGGCGATTTTGTGCGCGGCCCGCTGCGCTGTTATTGTCCGCTACGGGCTCGTACGAGCCGCGGCCATCAATGCTCATCCGGTTGCCTGCCACACCACGGTTGACCAGATACGCTTGCACTGCACCTGCGCGATTCACCGAAAGCGGATTGTTGATGGCGTCCGTGCCTGTGCTATCGGTGTGGCCAATAATGCGGACGCGCGTCACCTGATTTTGATTCAGCGTCTGGCCCAGTTTATCGAGTACCGGGCGCATATTTGGTTTGATGGCGTATTTGCCGGTATCGAAGGAAAAATCGCTTGGAACGTCAATCTTGAGTTCGTTATTGGCCGTTTTGCTCACTTCAATGCCGGTGCCCTGCGTGGCCGCTTCCATTTCCTTGCGCTGCTTTTCCATATGCGCCGACCAAGCGTAGCCGCCAATGCCGCCAATCGCTGCACCAATGGCCGCATCACGCGCCACGTGTTTGCCGCCTGTGGCCGAGCTGATGACCGCACCGGCAATCGCTCCGCCGACAGCACCAATGGTGGCACCTTGCTGCTCAGGTGTCATATTCGCGCAACCAGCCATGCTCAGGCTAATGGCCAGTAGTCCTGGCATCATGAGTTTTTTCATTGTATGCATCCTTATTAAAAATCCAATCCAAGTGGGTAGACGAATCTAAACATATTGCGATGACATAATCTGTATCAAATTGCCGCTCTGCCAGTGAATGAACTCACATCTGTTGATTGCCTTCCAGCAAATTTAATCTAGCTTCACTTGTCATGCCTATGTTGTCAATTGGATGAAAGGGTAGGCGTGAAGGCCAACCGCTGCCTGACTCTGGGCGCTTGTCATCGAGATTTCCCGATTTTGTCGCAGAACCGTCATTCAAGTCCGGTAAAAACGCATCAGCCTACAGTGGAGTAGCTCAAATGCGGATTACGGTGATTGGTTCGGGTTATGTCGGTTTGGTCACAGGTGCCTGTCTGGCGGAATATGGCAATGATGTGCTGTGTCTGGATCTGGATATTCAGAAAACTCAGCAGCTGCAAGAAGGCATTGTGCACATCTATGAGCCGGGGTTGGACGAGCTGATCCGGCGCAATGTGCAGGCCAATCGCTTGCGCTTTACCAGCGATGTGGCGCAATCGGTGGCGCATGGCACGATCCAGTTTATTGCC
Source organism: Chitinibacter sp. FCG-7 (assembly GCF_040047665.1). Lineage (NCBI taxonomy): Bacteria > Pseudomonadati > Pseudomonadota > Betaproteobacteria > Neisseriales > Chitinibacteraceae > Chitinibacter > Chitinibacter mangrovi. The sequence continues at coordinate 703,035 of NZ_CP157355.1, read as the reverse complement.
GTTGGTACGCCGCCCGGCGAAGACGGATCGGCCGATTTGCAATATGTGCTGGCGGCAGCGGCCAATATTGGTCACCACCTGAACGAATACAAAGTGATTGTGAACAAATCGACCGTTCCTGTCGGCACTGCCGATCTGGTGCGGCGCGCGGTGCAGGCGCAGCTCGATCAGCGTGGCCAGCGCAGCAGTTTTAGCGTGGTCTCCAACCCCGAGTTTTTAAAAGAGGGCGCAGCGGTGGATGACTTTATGCGTCCGGACCGGATTGTGATCGGCACCGAGGACGAAACGGCGAAAGATTTGATGCAGGCCATTTATGCGCCACTGGTGCGCAATCATGATCGTATTTTATGCATGGATTTGCGTTCGGCCGAGCTAACCAAATATGCGGCCAATGCCATGCTGGCGACGCGGATTTCCTTTATGAACGAGCTGGCCAATCTCTCTGAAGTGCTGGGGGCGGACATCGAGCTGGTGCGCAAGGGCATCGGCTCTGATCCGCGTATTGGCTATCATTTCCTTTATCCCGGCGTGGGTTATGGTGGTTCCTGCTTTCCAAAAGACGTGCTGGCACTGCAGCAAACTGCGCAGCAATGCGGCGAGCCACTCAAAATCCTGCAGGCCGTGCATGAGGTGAACAATCAGCAAAAGCATGTGCTGCTCAATAAAATTCTGGCGCATTTTGGCCCGGATTTGCGTGGCCTGCATTTTGCCGTCTGGGGTTTGGCTTTCAAGCCCGATACAGACGATTTGCGCGAAGCGCCCAGCCTGACGCTGATTCAGGGCTTGCTGACGCGGGGCGCTACAGTCTGCGCGCATGATCCGGTGGCCAACACCAAGGCCCAGCAACTGTTTGCCGGATTCGAGGGAGTCGGTTTTGCACCTATGTATATGGATGCATTACACAATGCCGATGCACTGGTGATTGTGACCGAGTGGAAAGCATTTCGCAGCCCGGATTTTGCCAGCATTAAGAAATCGCTGCGTTCGGCGACGATTTTTGACGGGCGCAATCTGTACGAGCCCAAACGGATGAAGGCCGAAGAAATCAGCTATTTCCCGATTGGCAGGGAACAAATTGCGATCCGCTCCAGCACGGCGTCGCAAGCGGTGGCTTTACAGAGCGGTGATGTCGCCCCGGTGCTTTAAATCGGAGAAGACCATTGGTCTTGCCGGGCTGACATCGTTGCTCGATTGGCATAATCTGAAGAATCTGCTTGACGTAGTTGCCAATTATGTCATTGATTCTTCGCTCTTTATTATTCCTGCTGGGTATGGCCGTCCTGAGCGTGACTGCAAGGGCGGGTATTGTCGAGTTTCTGCCCCGGCCTGATCTGGAATCGCGCGATCCGTGGCAAGCGGCGGTGCATTATTGTGTCGCCGCGCGCCATGGTAATACCGAGGCGCAGTATCGGCTGGGCGTGTTGTACGCCTTTGGTTTGGGCGTGCCGGAAAACCGCCAGGCTGCCGCCAGCCTGTTTTCGATTGCCGCCGAGCAAGGCCATAGACAGGCGCAGGATATGCTCGACACCATTCTGCTGAAAAATCACCAGCTTCCCGCTTGTCTGCTGGCCGATGTTAAACCGGAAAAATCTCCCTTGCCCCACGGTGCCGTTCAGCGGATTACCTTAAGTCACGAGCAAAAGAAAACCGCGCGTATTATTGCCCAGATTGCCCGCTGGCACGGGGTAGACCCGGATTTTGCGCTCAGTATTGCTCTGGTGGAATCGCGCTTGCAAACCTATGCGGTATCACCCAAATCGGCAATGGGTGTGATGCAGCTGATTCCGGGCACGGCAGCACGATTTAATGTGCAGGATGTTTTCAATGTCAGCCAAAACGTCAAAGGCGGGGTGCGCTACTTGCGATTGTTGCTCGATCGCTATCAGGGGCGGATTGATCTGGTCTCAGCGGCGTACAACGCCGGCGAGGGCGCAGTGGATCGCTATCGCGGTATTCCGCCCTATAAAGAAACCCGCCAGTATGTCATCAAAATCCAGCGTCTCTACCCATCGCTCATCCATATTCCTGATCGCGAGCGCTATGCAGTGCAGCGGCGCTAGGGTCTGTTGACGTTTGGTTTGTAGACCGCTGACATAGAATGACTATGTGGCGCGATCTACGTCTTACCTCATCGAAAAACTCGCGCCAGCGCGGCGGCAAACCAAATGTCAACAGACCCTAGGCCACCATCCATCGCCTGCTGGTAAACTGCCGCTTTGGGTGGGTCAAGTAGGTCATGGTGATGACAAAAGCAGTTGAGTGGGCGATTTTTTGTCGTGTGGTCGACAATTTTGGCGATATTGGCGTGTGCTGGCGACTTGCCCGGCAATTGCATCAGGAATTTGGCCTTGCTGTCACACTCTGGGTCGATGATCTGGCTAGTTTTGCGCAAATCCGCCCCGAAATCGATCCGACTCAAGCGCGCCAGCAGCTGGAAGGCGTCCTAGTGCTGCGCTGGGATGCCGATTTCCCTCCTCTTGTTCAGGCCGCCGATGTGGTGATTGAAGCATTTGCTTGCGAGATTCCGGTGTCTTATCTGGCCCAGATGCAGGCCAAAGCCACCGCTCCGATCTGGATTAATCTGGAATATCTGAGTGCTGAAGACTGGGTTGAGGGCTGCCACGGTTTGCCATCGCCGGTGCAGGGCTTGAACAAGTATTTTTTCTTTCCGGGTTTTACCAAGCGCACTGGTGGTGTGTTCAGCGAGCAAAGGCAAAGAGCCTTGCAGCTGGCCTGGCGTGATGCTGATTCTGCGCAGTTTCTGGCCAGCCTGTCGCCCGCATGGCCGCCGCATCTGGGGCCTGCTTTGAATATTTCGCTTTTTGCCTATGAGCCTGTTGCATTGAAGCAATGGTTGTCTGTGCTGGAAAATAGCAATCAGCCCATCCGGCTTTTTGTGCCAGAGGGTAGGGTATTGCTCGCTATAAATGATGCAGATTTCTTTATAGAGCAATACTCTGGTGGTGTATCTAGGCGTGGCGCATTGGAGATCATTCCCCTGCCCATGCTGGCACAGGATGACTATGATCGCCTGCTGCTGAGCTGCGACATTAATTTTGTGCGTGGCGAAGATTCTTTCCTGCGTGCGCAATGGGCGGCCAAACCGTTTGTCTGGCATATCTATCCGCAAGAAGATGATGCACATCGCGACAAACTGGATGCATTTCTAGCGCGTTATCTGGGCGATCAGCCCACGCCTGCACTGATGGCGCTGGCGGCCATGATGCAAGCGTGGAATCACGGAGGCGATCTCAGTGCTGCGTGGCAAGAGCTGGTTGCCGGACGGCATCTCTTGCAAGAGCACGCTCACGCCTGGCGGAAAAATTTGCTTGAACTGGGGGATGTCGCGACTAATCTGGTCAGATTCGTCAATTCCAAGGTAAAATAGCGGGATTTTTCTATTTTCAAACAGCGATTTTGCATCAGAATCGTTAAAACTCGGGTAATACGCAATGGCAATCAAAACTGCACACGAAGTTCGCGCTGGTAACGTTATCTTGGTTGACGGCCAACCTCTGGTTGTTCAAAAAACCGAATTCTCAAAATCAGGTCGTAACTCTTCAGTAGTTAAAATCAAATCCAAAGGCCTGTTGTCAGGTTCTGGTTCTGAAGTCGTTTACAAATCCGACGACAAAATGGAAGTGGTTGTACTCGACCGTCTGGATTGTACTTACAGCTACTTTGCTGACCCAATGTACGTGTTCATGGACGAAGAGTTCAATCAGTACGAAGTTGAAGCTGACAACCTCGGCGACACGTTGGGTCTGATCGTTGACGGCATGGAAGACAAATGCCAGGTTACTTTCTACGATGGCAAAGCCATCTCTGTTGAGTTGCCAACAGTAGTTGTCCGTGAAGTTGAATACACCGAGCCAGCAGTACGTGGCGACACTTCAGGCAAAGTAATGAAGCCAGCAAAACTGGTGGGTTCAGAAATGAATATCCAAGTAGCGGCATTTATCGATATCGGCGACAAAATCGAGATCGATACTCGTACGATGGAATTCAAAAAACGCGCTAACTAAGCGTGATAAAAAGCAAAAAAGCCACCGAACCCGGTGGCTTTTTTTATGTCTGACCCCATCTGGTAGCGGATGGCCGAATGAGGCTGCGACGATTGGCAAGGAGTGAACAATGAAGATTTTCGGCGGTTTTAGTCTGGGCACCGTGATTGCCGTAGCGCTCTCCTGGAGCGCCAATCATTCGATACTGTGGGCCATTATTCATGGCTTTTGCAGCTGGTTTTATGTGATTTACTATTTCCTGTTTAAATAAGGCTCGCAAGTTAAAGAGTCAAACACCCGTCTTTATGCCGCTTTGCTGGAAAAGCTGAGTGCTTTAATCGAGTAATGTTTTGAGCCTTTTGACAATATGTGTGAGCTCGTCCTGTAAAGCCGCGTCTTCATCATAAGTTGCGGACATTGAATTCCAGGTGTTTTGCACAATATCAAGCAGCATTTGTTCCTGCTGATCGCTGAGCTCCAGGGCGGTGAAGGATTGTTCCAGCGCCATCATGGCATCGCCAAACAAGATTGTGCGTTTTTGCTTGCTTGAACGCTGCTGTTCGTCAATGGCGATCAGTGCATTGGCCAGATTGGTTTGAAATCCGCTAATCGCATTATTGGCACGAATCGCCGCGACGTGTGATTCCGCTGATTCAGCCAAAATGGCCAGATGGTCGCGCAAACGCCCGCATCGTTCTTCATCATCGGTTGGCATATTGTTGATGAGCAGTTTAATGGACGGGAAATTAACCGAAAGCCGGTTTTTAAATTGGACCAAGCGCTCCATCTCGGCCATTTTCTGGATCACCGCCTGTTCAACATCGGTGGCGATTCCTTTATGACCCAAAGTAGCGATATTCTCGCCCACCCTCACTTCGGCCACCCCATCAAGACCAAACTGTGTCAGGGCCGTGAGCAATTCAGTAGTCAGCTCCCGGGCTGAGTGGCTGCTGGCAAATCTTTGAATGGTTTGCAAGACAATGCCGGTTTCGCCCATGCTATTCATCGCTGTAAAAGCCGTAGACGTGGCAAACCGGATTTGTGACTTGTATTGATCCCGTTCGTCGCGCAATTGCAGCATGCGCGCAATGCGCGTACTTAACAGTTTTGGATTGATTGGCTTGGTGATAAAACCCTGACCACCGACATCGTAAACATTGAGCAGTTCGTCCAGGTTTTCAACTGCGGACATCAGCATGACTGGCGTCTCGGATAGGTCAAAATCATCAACAATACTTTTGCATAAGCCAAAGCCATCGAGCTTGGGCATCTGGATATCGGCAATCACTGCTGCAGGCCGATGCTGACGGGCTTTTGTCTGCCCTTCTTCGCCATCAGCAGCTTCGATAATTTGATAGTGGGTATCAAGTAGGCGTCTGATCAGCTTGCGGATAAGGGGGTCATCATCCACGAGCAGAATCGTGGGTTTAAGCTCTGCTTCATGCATTGCAATTTCTCCTGAAAGTGAATGATCTGCCCGGAATGGTTATCTGCAAGTACGCGGTTGAAACCTGACTTCTCCCTGATAATTTAGCAAGCTAACTGTGTTTACGATACGAAATTTCGCGCTTTTTAAAGTGCTGCAATCGACTAAGACACGCGACTATTTCAATCACATGAATGAAAAAGCCCCGACTTCCATTCAGGAAACCGGGGCTTTTACTTGGGCAGTCTGATCAGTTAGCTCGACTCTGGCCGGGTTAATTAGCCCTCTTCGTCAAACACCGCCGTGGTGTAAACGTTTTGCACGTCGTCGAGCGCTTCCATCATGTCGATCAGTTTTTGCATTTTGATCGCATCATCGCCAGTCAACTCGGTTTCACCTTGCGGTTTCATCGTCGATTCGCCGACTTCGGCTTTAAAGCCTGCTGCTTCCAGCGTTTCCTTGATGTTAACGAATTCATACGGCGGCGTGATGACTTCAATCGAGCCGTCGTCGTTGGTCGTTACGTCGTCAGCACCCGCTTCAAGTGCGGCTTCCATCAGTGCTTCTTCATCCGTGCCCGGCGCGAAAATCAGATAGCCGCAATGCTTGAACTGAAAACTCACGCAGCCGTCGGTGCCCATATTGCCGCCGTATTTTGAAAACACGTGGCGAACGTCGGCAACAGTGCGGGTGCGGTTGTCGGTCAGGCAATCGACCATCACCGCCGCGCCGCCCAGGCCATAACCTTCATAGCGCGTTTCGATGTAATCAACACCGTCGAGCGAACCGGTACCGCGTTTGATCGCGCTTTCGATATTGTCTTTGGGCATCGATTGCGCTTTGGCTTTATCAATGGCCAGGCGCAGACGCGGGTTCATCGTGATATCGCCGCCACCCATTTTGGCCGCAACGGTGATTTCCTTGATCAGCTTGGTGAAAATCTGGCCGCGCTTGGCGTCCTGACGGCCTTTACGATGCTGAATATTTGCCCACTTGCTATGACCTGCCATGCTGCACCCGTTCAATCTGGTTTAATTAATTGGGCGCTATTCTAGCATGAGCGTGAGCAGGTCAAAATATCGTATTCGGGCTTAACAGAAACCGGCTTTGACTAAGGACAAATGATGAATTGGCGTGGTCAGCGTGTGTTGCGATATGTGTGGGCTTTGCCGCTGACTTTGGTTGGTGCGTTGCTCGCTTTGCCGCTGTGTCTGTTTGGTGCTCGTTGCGTCTGGTATTGCGGCGTATGCGAAGTGAGCGCGCCTGCGCATTGGCGTTGTGCACGCTGGCGTTTTGCCGCGATTACTTTCGGTCATGTGGTGATTGCTGCTGACGCCAGCCAAATGGCGCGCTTGCGTGCGCACGAGCGGGTACACGTCCGTCAGTATGAGCGCTGGGGAGTTCTGTTCTGGCCCTTGTATCTGGGATCAAGCTGCTGGCAATGGCTGCGTGGGCGGCGTTTTTATCGCGATAATTATTTCGAGCGCGAGGCCTATGGCGATTTACCGCCAAGCTTGCGACGTTCACGCTGACGGCGTTGAGGCGCCACCAAACCAGATCGGCGGATCACCGGCACGCCACTGCGGATACTTGCTCATGACCGATTCAAACAGGGCTGATGAAGTCAGCCGTGCCAGCCAGTCTTGCAAGGCGGCGCTGGTGCTGCGCACAAATGCTGCACTATCGACTGCTGCGCATTGGCGGACAAAAGGCACAATCGCCAGATCCGCCAGACTTAAGTGATCGCCAAATAGATGGGTATGTCCTTCTAGCCTATTGCTGATATGGCTTTCAAGCCAATACATGGCATTGTATTGATGCTGTTGTGCTGATAGCTCCAAATGACGCTCGGGGTACTTGTAGCGATCAAGCAAAGGTTTGAAGATTTGATCGTGCAATGCGATCAACTGAAGCTGCGCGTCCAGCGCCAAAGTCAGTCTGCTATCTGCTGCCTTGTGCCCGACAGCCCACAACATAATGTCCAGACTCTGTTCAATAATTTGGCCATTGCCCAGTAACAAAACCGGTACCGTTCCTTTGGGCGAGATATGCAATAGCTCGGCTGGCTTGTCGCGCAGCACCACCTCGCGCAACTGCACCTCGATATTGCACAGACTCAAGGCCAGTCTGGCCCGCATTGCATACGGGCAACGGCGAAATGAGTACAGAATTAGCTGATTTTTATCTTTCATTGTTTGCTGTTTTGCCTGATTGTTTATTGCAAATCATATTTTTTCAATGACGTTGACTGAAAATAATTTTGCTGTTCCATGTAGGTTTTGAATGGCGATCATGACAAGTCTTGCCTATAAAAAGAAACGGCTCAAGAAATTTATACCTGAGTACAAAGTGGTATCTGGTTCTATCAGCGTGAATGGGGGGCATATGGCAAAGAAAATATTGGCGGTAGATGATTCGCCATCAATTCGGCAAATGGTGAGCTTCACCTTGCGTAGTGCAGGTTACGAGGTGGTCGAGGCCGTTGACGGCAATGCAGGTGTTGCACAGGCCAAGACTGGGCAGGTGGATTTGGTACTCACCGATCAGAATATGCCGGGCATGGATGGCTTGACGATGATTCGCACCTTGCGCGGGCTGCCTCAATATGCCACTACGCCCATCCTGATGCTCACCACCGAATCGAGCGATGCGATGAAACAGCAGGGGCGTGCAGTCGGTGCCACCGGCTGGCTGGTGAAACCGTTTGATCCACAAAAACTGCTGGAAGTTGTCCGCAAAGTCATCGGCTAGTGGTCTCTAGCGAGGGGGAGCTATGTCGATTGATATGGGCCAGTTTATTCTGGTTTTTTTTGATGAGGCTGCCGAGCACTTGGCCAATATGGAGTCCCTGCTGCTCAATATCAATGTGGCCGAACCTGATGCGGAAGATTTGAACGCCATCTTTCGCGCGGCACATTCGATCAAAGGGGGGGCAGCAACATTCGGTTTTGCCGATTTGACCGATGTGACGCACGTGCTGGAAAACCTGCTCGATAAAATCCGTAAAAACGAAATTACGCTAACAGCGGCAATGGTTGATGCTTTCCTGCAATCAGGGGATGTGTTGCAAGCCATGCTGGCCGCGCATCGTGGGCAGGGCCAGCCAGATGAATTGGCGATGAGCGACATCAAGGCTAGGCTCACTCAATTACTAAGCTCGCAGGACGGCGCAACTACGGCAGAGCCGAGTGAGCTGACTATTGTGATTCAGCCCGGTGAGCCGTTTGATGAAACGCTGCTATGTCGTGAGCTTGATCGCTTTGGGGTTATTGACGATTTTACCCCTGGCGACGCCCATTCACCCTGGTTGTACCGCATCAAAACCACTGATAACCCTGAAAAAATACTTGATTCAATGTCGTTCATGATCGAGCCAAATCGGGTTTCAATTACACCAAGTGCCGAGTGCCAATCTGATTTTGGCCTCTTTTTGACGCCAGCCGAGCCGGATTTAAGCGTTGATGAAGGGTTTGGATTTTTTGATGACACGCCAGATGTTGCCTCGCCTGAAGCCCCTGCCGCGACGGCAGAGGAGGCTGGTTATGGATTCTTCCAACCCATCGTAGAGGCTCCTGTAGTCGCAGCCGTTAGCTTAACACCTGCTGCAGTCACACCGATCAGTCGTCCCCAGAACGAAAGAGCAACAGATAAAGCGGCCGAGTCTTCAATCCGGGTTAGCGTGGAGAAAGTTGATCAGTTGCTCAATTTGGTCGGCGAGCTGGTCATTACCCAATCCATGCTGGCGCAGAATTCATTGCAGCTGGATCCTGTTTTGCACGAAAAACTGCTCAGCGGTGTTGCCCAGCTTGAGCGCAATACGCGCGAGCTGCAAGAGTCAGTCATGTCGATCCGGATGATGCCCATTTCCTTTGTTTTTAACCGCTATCCACGGCTGGTTCGTGACTTGGCTGGCAAGCTGGACAAGCAGGTTGAGCTGCGCATGATTGGTGAAAATACCGAGCTGGATAAAGGCTTTATCGAAAAATTGAGTGATCCGCTGACGCATCTGGTACGCAATAGTCTGGATCATGGTATCGAATCGCCACAGGTACGGCTCGCCCGAAATAAGCCGGCTCAAGGGACGCTGACACTCAAGGCATTTCATCAGGGCGGCAATATTGTCATTGAAGTCAGTGATGACGGGGCTGGGCTGAGTCGCGAACGTATTCTGAATAAAGCCAAAGAGCGTGGCCTGAATGTGAATGACAATATGAGTGACAGTGAAGTCTGGCAACTGATTTTTGAAGCTGGTTTTTCTACTGCGACCGAAGTGACTGATGTATCAGGTCGTGGAGTGGGAATGGATGTGGTTCGTAAAAACATTCAGGCAATGGGTGGACGGGTCGAGATTCAATCGATGACTGGCGTTGGCTCGACGATGAGTATTCGTTTGCCATTAACCCTGGCGATTCTGGATGGGATGTCGATCAGTGCTTCGGGCGAACTCTATATTATTCCATTGACTTTTATTACCGAGTCACTGCAACCCAAATCTGCCGAGATTAAAAGCATGGCGGGACGCGGCAATGTCATTAATGTGCGTGGCGAATATTTACCATTAATTGCATTGCATGAAATATTCAATCTTGATCCAGCCATTAATCAGTTTGAAGCAGGATTAGTCATTATCCTGGAGGCAGAAGGGCAAAAAATTGCTTTATTTGTTGATGATTTATTGGGGCAGCACCAGGTGGTTGTTAAAAATTTGGAAACCAATTATCGACGGGTGAATGGTGTGGCGGGAGCCACTATTATGGGTGATGGCCATGTTGCATTTATTCTTGATGTAGCTGCCATTGTCAATATGGCGCAGCATCTTGCATCAGCAACTCCGGAAAAAATAGCGGCTTAGGAGGAATTATGGAATCACTGATTAAGGAAGAGGCAAATCAGGAGTTGCTGGTTTTTGCCCTTGGAAAAGAAGAGTACGGCATTGATATTCTGAAAGTGCAGGAAATCAGAGGCTATGATGCTGTGACCAGTATTGCTAATTCGCCCTCTTTTATTAAAGGCGTTATCAATTTGCGTGGCAATATTGTGCCTATTGTTGATTTGAGAATAAAGTTCAATATTGGCAACATGAGCTATGATCAGTTTACTGTGGTCATTATTATTAATGTGGCGCAGCGGACATTAGGTATTGTTGTTGATGGTGTTTCCGATGTAATGACTTTAACACCAGAGCAAATCAGAAATGCGCCTGAGTTTGGTTCTGCGTTGGACACTGCCTATATTCTAGGCCTTGGGACCATAGAAGAAAGAATGATTATTCTGGTCGATATAGAGAAGCTAATGACCAGTGCCGACATGGCACTTGTTGAGGCTGCTACTGCATAGGAGGATCTATGAATAAATTAAAGCTGCATCAACAGTTTGTGATGGGCATTGTGGGTATTGTACTCATGTTGCTGCTGATTGCATTTTCTGCATATCGGACAAGCACAGAAACAAATCAGAGAATGCACGGACTGGCCGAGAATCAGTTACCACACCTGATTCAAGTTCAGCATGTGCTTGATGATATTAATTCAATTTCTCAGTTCTTGAAGAATATGCAGGTTACGGGAATTGCTACGCCTGAGGATAAAGCTAAATCTGATCGAGAATGGGGCAATGTATTGCAAACCCGTGCAGAAATAGCCAAGCAGATAGAAGAAATAGAGTTGCAGGCAAAGAATGCAGGTGACACACGAACGCTGGAGTTTCTGGAAAAAATTAAAACAAAGCGCAGTGATTTTGTTGCAGCCCAGAATAAATTTCATGAGCTGTTTGTTTCTGGTGATGTTGTTGTAAGTCGTGAGTTTATTTTGGGTGAGCTGCATGAGCAGTTTTCTGCCTATCAGAATGTGGTACAAGAATTTGGAAATAAAGAGCAAGCTAGTGTTTCTGAAAATGCTCAGGAGCTACTGAGTGTTTCCGAGTCAGCCAGAGTACAAGTACTGTTTTCTGCAATTGTTGCAGTTGTTTTGGCTGTTGTGATTGGGTTGTTCTTGTTGCGGAAAATGAGAAATCAATTAGGTGGAGAAATTGAGTTTGTAAAAGGTTGCGTGCAACAGATTGCCAACGGTGATTTGTCTGCTCAAATCAGCCTGAATTCGGCAACAGAAGACAGTTTATTGGCCCAGATTTGCTCCTTGCAAACCCAATTGCGGACCTCTGCGGATATTGCAAAAGAAAATTCACGAGTGAGGACTGCGCTGGATACGGTGTCAACTAGTGTCATGATTGCCGATGCAGAAAGAAATATTGTGTACTGCAATCGAGCTGTTGAGCGTTTGTTACAAAATGCGGAGGCGGATATCCGGAAAGATCTGCCACAGTTTAGTGCGCGCAATATTATTGGCGCTAACATTGATGGATTTCATAAAAACCCCAATCATCAGCGCAATATGCTTGAGCATCTGAGCACAGAGCATAGAGCCAGCATCATGGTGGGGGGGCGAACCTTTGCATTAACCGTCAATCCGGTGATGGACGAAAAAAATCACCGTATTGGCTTTGTCGTTGAATGGCTGGACCGTACCGATGCGCTGGCTTTTGAAGCGCGAGAAAAGCAGCTTGCAGATGAAAATGCCCGCATTCTGGGGGCACTGGAGGCGACTTCAACCAATGTCATGCTGGCTGATGAAAATCGCACAATTGTTTATATGAATAAAGCAGTGACTTCAATGTTGTCACGCGTTCAGAATGAATTGCGCAAAGCTTTGCCTCACTTTGAAGTGAATAAACTGATCGGGACCAATATTGACAGTTTTCACCGTAACCCAAGTCACCAATCCAGTTTGCTGGCCAATTTAACGACGACTTATCGCTCGCAAATTACCGTGGCTGGGCAGACCTTTTTGCTGATTGCCAACCCTGTTTTTGATGCAGCAGGTAAACGACTGGGTTCGGTGGTGGAATGGATTGACCGAACTGCAGAAGTGGCTGTCGAATCCGAGGTCAACGCTCTGGTTGAAGCGGCGGTGAACGGCGACTTCAGTCGACGTATCAATCCGCAGGGCAAAGAGGGCTTTATGCTCAAGCTGGCGGAGGGCATGAATCAGCTTTTGCTCTCGAATGAGTCAGGAATGAAAGACGTTGGCCGTGTTCTGGGGGCCTTGGCTCAAGGTGATTTAACGCAGAGGGTGAGTGCCGATTATCGTGGCTTGCTGGGGCAATTGAAGGATGACTGTAATGCAACGTGCGAGCGCTTGTCCGAGATTGTGACCAACATCCAAGAGGCGGCAAGTACGATAAATGTCGCTTCGCAGGAAATTGCTGCGGGTAATAATAATTTATCTGGCCGTACCGAGCAGCAGGCCGCTAGTCTTGAAGAGACCGCGTCGAGTATGGAAGAGTTGACCGGTACCGTGAAACAGAATGCAGAGAATGCTCGTCAGGCCAATCAATTGGCGATTGGCGCCTCAGATATTGCAATCAAAGGCGGTGAAGTGGTCGGTCAGGTCGTGTCTACCATGTCCGAAATTAATGATTCGGCGAAAAAAATTGTCGACATTATTTCCGTGATTGACGGGATTGCTTTCCAGACCAATATCCTGGCGCTGAATGCGGCGGTAGAGGCTGCCCGTGCAGGTGAGCAAGGGCGTGGATTTGCGGTAGTGGCTTCCGAAGTGCGTAATTTGGCGCAGCGCTCGGCAGGCGCGGCCAAGGAAATCAAAACCTTGATTGGTGACTCGGTCTTGAAAGTTGAAGCAGGTTCAAAACTGGTCGATCAGGCTGGCCATACCATGCAGGATGTCGTTAGCGCGGTACGACGTGTTACCGACATCATGAGCGAGATTTCTGCTGCATCCAACGAACAAAGTGCAGGGATCGAACAGGTTAATCAGGCCATTACCCATATGGATGAAAACACCCAGCAAAATGCAGCTTTGGTTGAAGAAGCCGCTGCTGCGGCAGAGAGTCTGGAAGATCAGGCCAATAATCTGACGCAGACCGTTGGTATTTTCAAGTTAGCCGGGGGGCGTTCCTTGCTGGGCCGAGCGCCCGTCAGAGCCAATCAGGCACTTTCTGTGACAGGTAAGTCCAAGCCAGCGTCGGGCAAACTCGATGTGCCTTTGCCAAAGCGCTCTGACTCCGATGATGAGTGGGAAGAGTTTTAATTTATGTACTGAGGGGCATTTGCCCCTCATTTCCGCATATCAGTACCGTTCTCTGGGGCGGTCAGATTGACTAATCAAATCCACAGATTTGGATGGCGAAAGTGTTGAGTTATGCAAAATGAGCATGAGTTCGCTTATACCAAGGCCGATTTTTCCCGAGTGGTAAACCTGATTTACCAGCGTGCTGGTATTCGTCTCAATGATAGTAAGCAGCAAATGGTGTATAGCCGTCTATCCCGCAGGTTGCGTGCTTTGCAGCTCGATACCTTTGCGGGGTATTTGAATTTGCTGGAGCGTGATGCCGAGTCAAGCGAGTGGCAACAATTCATTAATGCCTTAACGACGAATTTAACCTCTTTCTTTCGCGAATCGCATCACTTTGATTTGCTCTCCCAGCAGATGCAGAGCAGCCAATCGCATCCCTTCCGGATCTGGTGTGCTGCCTCATCCACTGGAGAGGAGCCTTATTCCTTGGCCATGACGGCAATAGAAAGTTATCAGTCGTTTGTGCCGCCTGTACAAATTATTGCTTCCGATCTGGACACGCAGGTTTTGTCGACTGCTGCGCAAGGTATTTATTCAGCAGAGATTCTGGAGCGCCTTTCAATTGAACGTCGCCGCAATTTTTTTCTTAAAGGCAAAGCGCTCAATCAAAGCAAGGTAAAAGTGAAGCGACCATTAAGTGATTTGATTCAATTTCGTCAAATCAATTTGCTCGCGGCTACTTGGCCTTTGGAAGGGCTGTTTGACGCTGTTTTTTGCCGTAATGTAATGATTTATTTTGATCAGGAAACTCAGCGAAAGATATTGCAGAGGATCGCTCTTTTATTAAAGCCAGACGGTTTGCTATATGTTGGACATTCAGAAAATCTGCATTACATGGCGGACTACTATCAATCTGTTGGTAAAACTGTTTATAAAATGATAGATAAAAACATGCAACACAAAGGCAAATCACGATGAGTGATCCTGTAGAGGAGATTCTGGCTCCTACGATCTATTTCGATAAAAATTTCGCAGTAGAAGCGGCAAAAATCTTGCCGGGAGAATATTTTGTAACAGGCAGAGAGATGCTTCTGGTGACTGTGCTGGGGTCATGCGTTGCGGCGTGTATTCGCGATTCGGTGAGTGGTATCGGCGGGATGAATCACTTTATGCTGCCTGATTCGCAAGATGATCTGGCCACTGTGAACGGACTTTCAACACGGTATGGTACTTATGCCATGGAAGTTCTGATTAACCAGTTACTCAAGCAAGGCGCTAACAAAAAAAGGCTGGAGGCCAAGGTTTTTGGTGGTGGAAATGTTTTGCGTGGATTTACTGTTTCGAATATTGGTTTGAAGAATGCTGATTTTGTTAAATCATTTCTGAATTTTGAGCAAATTCCAATTGTAGCCGAGGACCTGCTGGATATATTTCCACGGAAAGTCTATTTCTTTCCAAAAACCGGCAGGGTCTTGGTAAAAAAATTGAAATCGGTACATAACAATACGATTATTGAGCGGGAGAAAAATTATGGTTCCCGCCTTATCCAGTTTGGTCGTGGCGGTGAAGTCGAGTTATTTGAATAACTCGGCATGGAGATAGAAATATGGGCAAGTTGAAGGTGGTAGTGGTTGATGATTCGGCCTTGATCCGGAGTTTGTTGAAAGAGATCATCAACCAGAGTGCAGACATGATTTGTGTTGCTACGGCACCTGACCCGCTGGTGGCACGTGAAGTTATTCGCGAACTCAACCCGGATGTAATTACACTGGACGTTGAAATGCCAAAAATGGATGGGCTGGACTTTTTGGCGCGTCTGATGAGGCTTAAACCAACGCCGGTATTGATGATTTCATCGTTGACCGAGCAAGGCTCCGAAGTGGCTCTGCGTGCGCTGGAGCTGGGCGCTGTTGATTTTATCGCTAAGCCGAAAATGAATATTGCAGGTAAAATCAATGAGTATTCCGATGAAATTCGGGACAAAATCCGGATGGCAGCCAAAGCAAAGGTGAAATGTTTAATGCGGGAACCAATCCCTCCCAGCCATACTGCAGATGCAGTCTTGCCCAAAACCTCACGACCCCTGTTGAAGTCGGAGAAGCTGATTATTGTGGGTGCTTCTACTGGCGGAACAGAGGCACTCAAAGATTTTTTGATGCCGATTCCGCCTGATGCGCCAGCAATTTTGATTACGCAGCACATGCCCGAATCATTTACCAATTCATTTGCCAAACGACTTGATTCATTGTGCCGGATTTCGGTTAAAGAAGCAGAGCACGGGGAGCGGATCTTGCCCGGTCATGCGTATATTGCGCCTGGACACTCCCATTTGCTGCTCGGGGTGTCTGGCGCCAACTATATTTGTGAGTTGTCCGATGGCGCTCCGGTTAATCGGCATCGCCCATCAGTCGACGTGCTGTTTCGCTCTGCCGCCAATGTTGCCGGGCGAAATGCGGTGGGTGTCATTTTAACGGGTATGGGCAAGGACGGTGCGGTGGGTATGCTGGAAATGCACCAGGCTGGCGCGCATAATTTTGCCCAGGACGAGGCCAGTTGTGTGGTATTTGGCATGCCCAAAGAGGCGATTGCAGCGGGTGGTGTTGATGAAATTGTGCCGCTTAAAGATATGACACAAAGGGTCTTGTCCTGGATTTCAGCCAACAGTAGTCGAGCATTGAGAATTTAAAGGATAGGCATGGCTTTACCAGTACTGATTGTTGAAGATGATGATGATTTGCGTGAAGCATTGGTAGATACCCTGGAGCTGGATGGCTACGGGGTGGTTGTCGCCGAGGATGGTGTATCTGCTCTGGCTGTTTTGGCAAGCCAGCAAGTTGGCCTAGTGATTTCTGACGTTCAAATGCAGCCCATGGACGGCGAAACCCTGCTAGTTGAAATCAAAAAACGCTATCCATGTTTGCCAGTTATTCTGATGACGGCTTATGGACTAATTGAACAGGCGGTCAATGCACTGCACGCAGGTGCTAGCCATTATTTACCCAAACCATTTGAGCCTGCCGCATTGCTTGAGCAGGTGCAACGCTATCTATTGCCTGATTTGGGTGAAGATGCCTTGGTGGCCGAATCGGCTGTGATGCAGCAATTACTTGATGTAGCGCGGCGCGCGGCACAATCGGATGCGTCGATTATGCTCACTGGTGAATCGGGTGTTGGCAAGGAGATCATGGCGCGCTTTATTCATCGCCATAGTGCACGGGCCACGAAACCGTTTGTAGCGATTAATTGCGCTGCGATTCCTGAGCAACTACTCGAATCAACCCTGTTTGGCCACGAAAAAGGCGCGTTTACAGGTGCAGCTACCCATCATATCGGCAAGTTTGAGCAGGCGCAGGGTGGTACGATTTTACTGGACGAAGTGACAGAGATGCCATTGGCTTTGCAGGCCAAGTTATTGCGGGTATTGCAGGAGCGTGAGCTGGAAAGAGTGGGGGGGGTGAAGCCGATTGCACTCGATATTCGGGTGTTGGCGACTTCCAACCGAGATCTGGCCAAAGAGGTTGCAGCAGGTACTTTTCGCGAAGATTTGTATTACCGTTTGAATGTGTTCCCGCTGCAGATTCCGGCTTTGCGTGATCGATCCGCCGATGTTTTGCCATTGGCACGTAATCTGCTTGCTAGATATGCAGCGGTGCAGAAAAAACGCTCACCCGTTCTGTCTGCATCAGCCCAACAAACGCTAGTTGCATATCATTGGCCCGGTAATATCCGTGAGTTGGACAACGTCATTCAGCGGGCTTTGATTTTGTCTCCAAGTGATGAAATTGCCGCGGAACATCTTTTCTTGCCTGCTCAGGCGGCAAAAATTGCCGCTGCTGAATCGGCGCAGGAAGAAATTGCCGTGCCAAGCAATATCAAAGGCATGGAAAAAAACATGATTTTTGAGGCGCTCAAGGCTGCAGGCGGCGTGCGAAAAATCGCAGCAGAAAAACTGGGAATGAGCGAAAGAACATTACGCTACAAGCTGGCACAGTACCGCGAAGAAGATGGTGGTTTGCCAATTTAACACGACAAGGTGTAGGAAGTGCTTGCTGCAACTGGCTTGCACCCCTACAATTTTGCAAGGAAGGTAGGTAGTCATGAGCGTGCAAGGAATCGACCAGCTGCTCGGTGAATTAAGATCAATGTCCGCCTTGGCATCAGGCCAATCGGTCAATCAGCCCAATC
Organism: Chitinibacter sp. FCG-7; assembly: GCF_040047665.1. Classification (NCBI taxonomy): domain Bacteria; kingdom Pseudomonadati; phylum Pseudomonadota; class Betaproteobacteria; order Neisseriales; family Chitinibacteraceae; genus Chitinibacter; species Chitinibacter mangrovi. The sequence goes on along the minus strand of NZ_CP157355.1, from coordinate 685,330 downwards.
AGGCAGTGGATGGGCCGAATTTTGCCGATGTGCTGAAAGAGTCCATTGATCAGGTAAACCAAGTGCAGCAAGAAGCTCAAACAAAACAGGTCGCTTTTCAAGCGGGTGACCCGGATGCTAATTTGCAGGATGTCATGGTGTCACTGCAAAAGGCCAGTTTGAGTTTTCAAACCATGGTTCAAGTTCGTAACAAGCTCGTTACAGCCTATCAGGAAGTCATGAATATGCAGGTTTAACTGCAGCACTGATATCGGTAGGGTATGGCAGAAGCGGGCGTCGCAGCAGATAACACCTTGGTGACAGCAAGTAATATCGGTGGGCTGAGGCAACGCTTCGATATGCTGCCGCCTGCGCGCAAAATGATGGCGATGGTTATGGTCGCGGTCATTATTGCTGCCATCGCCGGATCGTTGTTATGGTCGCGTGAACCCGCTTATCGCATCCTATTTACCAATCTGCCAGACAAAGACGGCGGCGCGATTGTCCAGTCGCTTGAGCAGATGAAAATCCCCTACAAACTCGATGCCGGCATGATTTCTGTGCCTGCCGAGAGTATCTACGACGTGCGTCTTAAACTGGCCGCTCAAGGCCTACCCAAAGCAGGAAATGTCGGCTTTGAATTGCTCGATAATCAAAAATTTGGCGTTTCGCAATTTACCGAGCAAGTCAATTATCAACGAGCAGTTGAAGGTGAATTGACCCGTTCGATCGAATCAATTTCCGCTGTCGATAAAGCTCGCGTCCATCTGGCCACGCCTAAACAAACGGTTTTTTTGCGTGATCAGCAAAAGCCCTCGGCATCGATAGTGCTGACTTTACATCCAGGCCGTGTACTGGATGGTGGGCAGGTAGCCGGGATTATTCATCTGGTGTCTTCCAGCATTCCGGGTCTGCCAGTAGCGAATGTGACCGTGGTGGATCAGGATGGTAATCTGTTATCAAGATCAGCCGATCTGAATTCACGCGGTAATCTGGATCAACGCCAATTGCAGTATGTCGGGCAGATTGAACGTGGTTTTGTTGAGCGGCTGGAGACGATTCTGGCACCGATTGTCGGCAAAGAAAATGTGCGGGCCGAAGTTACTGCGCAAGTTGACTTTGCTGAAATAGAGCAAACTTCAGAGAGTTTCAAGCCCAATTCGCCGCCCAATGCAGCCGCCATCCGCAGTCAGCAAACCATGGACCAGAGTGGTCGTTCGGCAGAAGATGCGGCAATGGGGGTGCCCGGCGCTTTATCCAATCAGCCACCAGGTGCTGCTGCAGCACCGATTACTGCGCCTGTGGCTGCGCCGGGTGAAGCCGGTGCATCGGCAGTGACTACGGGTGTTGCCGCCAACAGCAGAAAAGAAGCAACCACCAATTACGAAGTCGATAAAACGATTCAGCATGTCAAGCAGCCTGTGGGTATCGTCAAGCGTCTTTCCGCTGCGGTTGTGCTCAATTACAAGGCGGGCAAAGACAAGGATGGCAAAGTGGCCTATGTGCCATTTACTGCGGCAGAAATGACCCAGATTAATAATCTGGTTCGCGAAGCAATCGGTTACAACAAGGACAGGGGCGACTCGGTCAATGTGGTCAATGCTGCCTTTGCCGAGTCCATGCCTTTGGAAGAAAAAGCGCTCCCCGATAAGGCACTGAACTACATCCAAAGCAATGCCATGGATGTGCTAAAGATGTTGGTCATTGCGATTGCATCGCTTTATTTATTGTTCTTTGTCATACGGCCGTTGATGAAAGACCTCACGCGTTCGCGTGAAGAAGCGCGTACGATTGAGCTTGACTTGGGCGAGCCGGGCTCAGGCAATATGTTCGCCATTGAAGGCGGGGCCGATGATAGCCCTGAAGAGCAAAATAAAATGGCGGCCTTTGCCGATTTGCTGCAGCAGGCCAAAGAGTTGGCTAAAAATGATCCGCGCATGGTTGCCACCATCTTACGTGAATGGATGACGCCGCAAGACGATAAATCCAACCCCAATAAAATATCCTAAGCGGGAGCACACAGGATGGCTGCCAATTTGAATGATGATGGCGTACACAAAAGTGCGCTGCTGCTGATGTCTTTGGGTGAAGATGCTGCGGTTGAAGTATTCAAATTTTTGGGTCCCAAAGAGGTCCAAAAACTCGGCTTTGAAATGGCCAATATGAATTCGGTCAAGCGCGAAGAGATGGATGCTGTATTGGGCGATTTTATCGCCGCGACACAAAACCGTGCCAATCTGGGTGCCGCCGATGAATACATTCGCTCGGTTCTGACTAAAGCGCTAGGCACTGACAAAGCCGCCAATCTGCTCGATCGTATCTTGCAAGGCAATGATAATAACGGAATCGAATCCCTTAAATGGATGGATTCTGCCGCCGTAGCCGAGTTGATTCGCAACGAGCACCCGCAGATTATCGCAACGATTCTGGTTCATCTGGAGCCAGATCAGTCATCCGAAATCATGAGCAATTTCCCCGAGCGTGTACGTAATGACGTGCTGTTGCGGATTGCCACGCTCGAAGGCGTGCAGCCGGCTGCGTTGAAAGAGCTGAACGATGTTCTGACGCAATTGCTATCCGGTTCGGACAAACTCAAAAAAAGTGCTATTGGTGGCGTACAAATGGCCGCCGATATCCTCAATTTTATGGGCGGCGTGGTCGAAGCTTCAGCCGTCGCCAATATCCGCGAGTACGATCCCGAGCTGGCGCAAAAAATCCAGGACAAAATGTTCACCTTTGACAATGTTCTGGATATTGACGACCGCGGTATCCAGCTGCTGATGCGTGAGGTGCAGTCCGACTCGCTGATTATTGCGCTCAAAGGCACGAGCCAGGCTTTGCGAGAAAAAATCTTCAAAAATATGTCGCAGCGGGCCGCAGAAATGTTGCGTGAAGATCTGGAGGCCAAAGGCCCGGTTAAACTCTCCGAAGTGGAAGGCGAGCAAAAAGAAATTCTTAAAATCGTTCGTCGACTGGCTGATGAAGGGCAGATTGTCCTTGGTGGTAGCGGCGGCGAAGGCATGATCGAGTAAGGATAAGTAGTGTCAGGTCCACAACGTCGTATTATTCCCAGTGAAGAGCTGACCGAGTTTCAACGCTGGCAGTTCAATTCGCTGCTCGATAAAGCCGTGCCAGAAGTACAGCAAGAGCCAGAATTCATTGCTGCCGACTCCGCCGAGGATGTGCTTGGACTCGGGCAGGCCGAAACCGAAGCGCCGATCGAGGCGGAAATCGATCTGTCGGCTGAGCCAGTTTCGACGCAAGATATTGCTAACGCCATGCCGTACCCAACGGCTGAAGAAATTGAAGCGATTCAGCAGCAGGCTCATGAAGAAGGCTATCAGGCGGGTTTAGCAGAAGGGCGCGTGCAGTCTGCGGCCGAGTTGCAGCAACTGACGGCCTTGCTCGCTGCGCTGACAGAAACCATGCAACAGACAGAAACAGCGTTGGCTGACTCGGTGCTGGAGCTGGCGTTGCTGGTGGCTCAGCAAATGATTGGTGATGAGCTGCGCCAACATCCCAAGCAACTGCTGGCACCGATTCGTGAAGCGCTGTCGGCAATCCCTACCCCCACTAGCCCAGCCAAGCTGTTTCTGTCGCCTGATGATTTGCAGCTGCTGGAGCAAGATCTGCACTACGAGCTGGCGGCAGACATCTGGAAACTGCTCCCCGATCAGCAAATGTCGTCCGGCAGTTGCCGGATTGAAACGCCTAATACCCAGCTGGAATTTTCACTGGCTAGCCGCTGGAAAAAAATAACCGGGGTATTAGGCGCTAAGTCAGTCCCTGATTTTCCTGTAGGGCAATACGGGGGTGATGTATTGCCTGCCGAGTTTGCCGCTTTAACGACGCTGGACATCGCAGCCAGCACCTCTGACGCAGAGTCCATCATTACACCTTCTGCTCGTCCTGACGTCGATGACGCCAACACTTAATTCGATCCGCAGCTATCTGCAAGATTGCGCTTCGGCGCTGTCCACGGTAAAGCCTTGGCTGCCGCGTGGCCGCCTGACCCGGGTGTCCGGGCTGGTGCTCGAAGCTGTGGGGCTGCGTTTGCCAATTGGCGCTTCATGCGATGTGATGACGCCCGGTGGGCATCCGGTGGAAGCGGTGGTCGTCGGCTTTCAGGAGCAGCGCCTGTTCCTGATGCCGATTGCCGAAGTGTATGGTATCGAACCTGGTGCCAGCGTCATGCCACGCGAGGATATTGCCGCCTGGAAGCCGCAGTTGGGCAACCCAAGGCCCGTCCAGCGCCGGGTTGAAGATCACGGCCGCCAGGTGCCTGTCGGTTGGGGCTTGCTCGGGCGGATTCTGGATGGCTTGGGCCGTCCGTTGGATGGCAAGGGGCCGGTGAATAATGAAGCGTATTACCCGCTGTTTTCACGCGCGTATAACCCGATGGACAGAGAGCCGGTTCGCACTGTGATGGATGTCGGTGTGCGCGCTATCAACGCCATGCTCACGGTGGGGCGCGGCCAGCGTTTGGGCTTGTTTGCTGGTTCAGGGGTGGGCAAATCGGTGTTGCTGGGGATGATGGCGCGCTATACCGCCGCCGATGTGGTGGTGGTAGGCCTGATCGGCGAGCGTGGCCGCGAAGTGAAAGACTTTATCGAGAATATTCTGGGCGACGAAGGCCGCGCGCGCAGTGTTGTTGTTGCCGCGCCCGCCGATACGCCGCCGCTATTGCGTCTGTATGGTGCCGCCTACGCGACCAGTATTGCCGAATATTTTCGTGATCAGGGCAAGAATGTCCTGCTGATTATGGATTCGCTGACACGCTACGCCATGGCGCAGCGCGAAATTGCGCTGGCGGTGGGCGAGCCGCCCGCGACCAAAGGCTATCCCGCCTCGGTTTTTGCCCGCTTGCCGCAGCTCGTCGAGCGGGCCGGTAATGGCCGGGAAGGTGGTGGCTCGATCACCGCGTTTTATACCGTGCTCTCCGAAGGCGATGATCAGCAAGACCCGATTGCCGACAATGCCCGCGCCATTCTGGACGGCCACTTTGTTTTGAGTCGCCAGCTAGCAGAATCCGGGCATTATCCGGCAATCGACATTGAAGCCTCGATTTCGCGGGTGATGCACGACATTATCAGCCATCAGGAGTTTGAAATGGTGCGTCGTTTCAAATTCCTGTACTCGCGCTATCAGCGCAGCAAAGACCTGATCAGCGTTGGTGCCTATGTGCCCGGTTCCGACCCTGTGCTCGATGAAGCCATTCGTCGTCACCCCAGCTTTGAGGCGTTTCTGCAGCAATCGATCAATGAGCAGGAAGGTTACGACGGCGCTAGAATGAAGCTGGCTCAGCTCTTTGCTTAGTAGTTGATAGACCGCAGTTTTGATTGGGTGAATACTGATTGTGGCCGCTTTTCGTTTTGCCTTTTTATTGCAGCTTGCGCAGGATGAACGCGAAGAAGCTTCACGGGCCATGCAAAGCGCCCAAGCAGCCTGGCTGCTCGCCAAATCCAAGCTAGAGCAAGTCGATGGTTTTCGCACCGAATATCGGGCTAGACTTGCCAACAGCGCACAAACAGGCATCTCGGTGACCCAATGGCGTGATTTTCAGCTGTTTCTCGCCAAGCTGGATGCCGCAGCCATTCAGCAAGGTGATGAAGTCACGCGCCTTGAGCTGGAGTACGAGCGCCGAAAAACCGATTGGCTGGCGTGCGAAAAGAAGGTCAAAGCCTTTGATGCTTTGCGCGTCCGCCATGAGCAAAACGAAATGAGAAAAGAAAACCAGCGCGAACAAAAAGTTCTGGATGAATTCAATAGCCGGATCAAGCCCGACCCTTCTTCGTTCTAGTGAAGGTTCGAGTGCGGTTTATTGGGTCTAAGGATGGGCTTAATGATTGCAAAGGAATATTGAATTTCTTTCAATATGCGAGAAATTTCGCGGCTTGCAGGCAAGCCAGTTGTTCTGGCTTACCCGCAATGAATTGGGAGGATGACACCCACTTAGATTAAATCAGGTGCCATGTACTCCGCTTAAGCTTGTTGCGCGCGCTCGTAGCTGCTCATGATCTCGGCTTCAGCTGCAGCTTTGTCGCCCCAGCCTGTTACCTTAACCCATTTGCCTTTTTCCAGATCTTTGTAGTGCTCAAAGTAATGTTTTACTTGCGCGAGCAGCAATTCTGGCAAGTCTTCCAGTTTTTCGATGTGAGCAAACATTGCGCACACTTTCGGTACTGGCACGGCGATCACTTTCGCGTCCATACCGGCTTCGTCTTCCATGCCCAATACGCCAATCGCGCGGCATTTGATCACCATGCCGGGTGCCAATGGGAATGGCGTGTAAACCAAAACGTCAACAGGATCACCATCGAGTGACAGCGTGTGCGGTACGAAACCGTAGTTCATCGGGTAGGACATTGAAGTACCCACGAAACGGTCAACGATGATCGCGCCGGATTCTTTGTCGAATTCGTATTTTACCGGTGGTGCATTGGCTGGGATTTCGATGATGACGTTGAAATCTTCCGGCAGGTTTTTACCCGCTGCAATTTTGCTGATGTCCATGAGCTTCAAATCCTGAGGTTTTAAGTTTGAAAAACCCCGCGATTATATACGCGCCGTTGCGCAAACCGATAGCGCGGCGTGCAGCTTGGGGCGGAATTTGCGTCCAAATCAGGATGGTGGGCTGCCGGCTTGCGGCGGAGCGCGTAAATGGCGTGTGATTGTGGACTTTAAAACTTGTTCACCCTCAATGTGCCGCGCTGGCTTTTGCACTGCAACAATATATATGGCAAAGCCGATATGGAAAATCGGGCGCAGCATATACAATTAAAGCCTGCCGCATTATTGGAAATACCCGCATGAAACCTCATTATTTAGCCCCTTTGTTTGACCCGCGTACGATTGCCGTGATTGGCGGCTCGGAAACGCCCGGTTCGGTGGGTGAAAAGGTCATGCGCAATCTGGTTGAATCGGCTTACACCGGCAAGGTTTTTCCGGTGAATTTGCGCAGCCAGACGGTATTTGGCCTCAATACGGTAAAAACAATTGCCAAAGTGCCGGAGAAAGTGGATCTGGCGATTTTAACGACGCCCAGCAAAACACTGCCCGAGCTGATTGAAGGCTGTGGCAAGCTGGGCATTCGCTTTGTCATGATTATGTCGTGGGATTTTGTCGGCACCGACGCCAAAGGCAAAGTGATTCTGGATAAATTGCTGGCGCGCGCGCGCCAGTATGGCATGCGGATTCTGGGGCCCACCGCCTTTGGTTTTGTGCGTGCGCCGAGCAAATTGCTCGCGTGCAATTATCAGGGCAAGGTGAAAAACGGCAGCATGGCGCTGGTCTCGCAATCGTCAGCCGTGACCTCGGCGATTCTGGATTGGGCCGAGTCACACGATCTGGGCTTCTCGTCGGTCGTCTCACTGGGAACCGCCGCCGATATTGATGTCGGTGATGTGCTCGATTTTCTGGTGGCCGACCCGAAAACCAAATCAATTTTGCTCTACATCGAAGATTTGAAAGACGCGCGGCTTTTTATGTCGGCGCTGCGGGCAGCGTCGCGCTCCAAAGCCGTGCTGGCGCTCAAGGTCGGGCGATATGATCGCGGGCAGCGCATCGGGCGCACGCATTCGGAGCGCCTGATTGGTAGCGATGATGTGTTTGATGTGGCGCTTAAACGCGCAGGGGTTTTGCGCCTGCATTCGATTAACCAGCTCTTTACTGCGGCACGTGTGCTCGATGGTTCGTACAAAACCAAAGGCCGCCGACTGGCGATTATCACCAATGGGATTGGAGCGGGCATGATGGCGGTTGACCGTGCGCATGATCTGCATGTGCAACTACCGCGCCTGAGCGATGCCACCATCGCCGAGCTGGACGCGCTGCTGCCGCCACAGGCGCAGCACCATAATCCGGTCGATATTCTGGGTGATGCGGGGGCGGATCGCTTCAAGGCTGCGACCGAGATCGTTTTGCGCGATCCGGGCATTGATGGCGTGCTGGTGGTGTTTACCCCGCAGGCGGGCACCGACGATATCGCCACGGCGCAAGCAATGATCGAGCTGCGTAAATGCAATGACAAACCAATTTTGCTGTCGTGGATTGGCGGCAAAAAAGTCGAGGCCAGCCGAAAACTACTTTCGAAGGCGCAGTGCGCGCATTTCAGCGCACCGGAAAACGCGGTCGAGGTGTTTTACTCGCTCGCATCATGGCAGTACAACCAGCAGCTCTTGCTGCAAACACCATCGCCGATTGGCGAGATGGAAGCTCCCGATTTTGATACGGCGCGGATGATTATTGATGGCGTGCTGGCCAGTGGCCGCGAAGTGCTCGACGAAGTTGAATCCAAAGCCATGCTGCGCGCCTTTCACATTCCTGTATCGCAAACCGTGCGCGCCAAAACCGCCGATGATGCAGTCACTGCCGCGATGGGGCTGGGATTGCCTGTCGCGCTGAAAATCGACGCCGAAGTCGTGCTGCATAAAACCGATATCGACGGCGTGGTGCTTAACCTCAATAGTCTGGTTCAGGTGGCGACCGAGTCCAATAAAATGCTCGCCCGTGCGCACAGCTTGCTGGGACCCGAGCATGTTCGCGGGCTGGTGATTCAACCCATGCACGGTAAAAAAAGTGGCCGCGAGCTAATGGTGGGCGTGTCACGCGATCGCTCATTTGGCCCGGTGATCACCTTTGGTTTTGGTGGCGTGACTGTGGAGGTATTTAACGATGTGGCAGTCTCGCTGCCGCCTCTGAACGAATACCTCGCTGATAACCTGATTCGTCGTACCCGCGTCAAGGCCATGCTGGGCGCTTTTCGCAATCAGGCGCCCGTCGATCTGGACGCAGTGAAAATGGTGTTGATGCGTGTCTCGGAAATGGTCTGCGAATTGCCGCAAATCCAGCAAATGGACATCAACCCGCTAATTGCCGACGAGCATGGTGTGATTGCGGTGGATGCCCGCATTATTATCGCCCCGGTTTCCGAGCAGGCGCGCCGCTACAGCCATATGGCGATTCACCCTTATCCGGCGCATCTGGCCAGCGTAACGCAGCTGAAAAACGGCATGCCGATGGCCTTGCGCCCCATTCGCCCGGAAGACGCCGAGCTGGTCGCCACTTTTGTCAGCAATCTATCCGACGAAAGCCGCTACAACCGCTTTATGAGTACGCTCAAAACCCTGCCGCAAGCCTTGCTGGCGCGCTTTACCCAGCTCGACTACACCCGCGAAATGGCGATTGTGGCCACCGTGGAAACTGGCGGCGGAGAAATGATCATCGGCGTGGCGCGCTTTACCGCCAACCCGGATCGCGATAGCTGCGAATTTGCCGTGGTGATCGATGACCGCTGGCAGGGCAAGGGGCTGGGCGGGCGTTTGATGGATGCGCTATTTAACGCCGCACGCGATATGAATCTGAAAGTGATTGAAGGTGAAGTGCTGAGCAGCAATAAAACCATGCTGGCATTTATGAAGCACCTTGGCTTCAGCATTGGCCCGCACCCGGATGACGATGGCTTGAAATGGGTGGTGAAGCCTTTGCAATAGAGCCTAAGACGGTGCAATATTTGTGTTTATTTTTCAAACGAATAGCTAATTATTTCGGTCAAAGTCTTGCCAAAGCGGCGCTCTTGATGAATAATCCGGCCTCTAAACCAGTTACCTGCCCAGGTGGCGAAATGGTAGACGCAGGGGACTCAAAATCCCCCGCCGCAAGGTGTGTCGGTTCGAGTCCGACCCTGGGCACCATCACTGCAGCAAACCGGAATGCTCAAATCCGGACAGCCCAGCTAAGCTGGGCTTTTTGCTTTTTAGCTGCTCAGAGTCTCGTCTTGAGCACGACACCAGTTAAGTCCAGACCAGTTATACCTCCAATACCGCCATTTCCGAATATTTCCCACCATTTCAATTTTCCGAAAATTTTACTGGGGGTATGTGTTCGCGGGCTATGTATTTATTAATTTTGATAAATATACCTCTACTATCTGGAATCTTGTGCGCTATAAGCCCAGCGAGCTCCACGCAGGCTATTTACCTGCAAATATTCTGCGTGACACCTTTAAGAAGAAAGCCGTTCTTGATCTCCCCGGCCGCTAGACCTGCGACAGATGCGCAGCCAGCCCGCGCCGTGGCGCTGGCTCTACTGCTGGCGCGTACCCCAGGCGTGCCCACATTTGTACGGTTTGGCCCGGTTGACTGGCGTCGAGCAGGTGATGAATGGCGGTATAGTTGTCGCGCTGCTCGGGGTATTCCTGCAAAGCTTGTTGCAAGGGATGCATCGACAGCCCGAACGCCGTGGCAGCCAGTTGAGCGCGAACATAGGCGCGCCCCGCCTGCAATTGCGTTTGTCTATCGTTACGCTCGCTGAGCAGCCAGAAAAATGCTGGTGTGGCGGCGATTTTGGCCTGGAATTTCTCAATCTGGCCGGTAATTTCCGAGCTGTCGGGCGCAGACGCTTTGCTGCGGTCAAACAGGCCGGTTGCGGTGAGTACACGCACGAAGGGGTCATTGAGCGACAACCCATCACGATGCTTGGCAATTTCTGCGGGCCCGACGCGCAGCACCTTGTACGACTCCAGCAAGGTGCGCGGCGTGCTCAGTTCGACGCGCCAGGCCTCGTTGGCAATCTGCCGATGGCGAGCCATATTGGCCTCGGTGCTGAGAATAAAGCCACAGCGAACCGGATAGGCCGTGGTGCTGGCCGCGATGGCCTGCAGCGCTTTGGCATCCGGGTCTCTGGCCTCATAGGGCGAGCGATTGGTGTGGCGCTGGAAGATTTGTGCAAACAGCGGATCGGGGCGCAGCGCCGGATCGGCAATCAGCCGGATGCGGGCGGTCGGGCGTTCATCGACCTGGTTGGCTGAAAATTCGCCTTCGGGAAAGGGGGTGACCTCGGCGCGGTAGCCGCGCTGCTGAGCGGCAATGGCCAGAATTTCGATAAAAGTGCCCTGACTCATCACCATCTGTCGGCCAAATGGGTCGGTTTCCGGCAGCAAGCGGCGCTGATCCATGCGCAGCAAAATGCTATCCGGTATATCCAGATTCACCAGCCACGATTGCAGATTGTGCGAGTGAGGCGCCAGCAGCGCGTGCGAAAGTATCCAGTGGCGCAAGTCTAGCGATGCTGAGGGTGGTTGCCAGGCCGCAATGGCCTCAGCAGGCAAGGCCGAGCTGCAGCCGACCAGCGGCAGAGTGGCGGCGGCAATCAGGCCGCCGCCAAATAAACGAAGCCATTCACGACGATGCATGGTGTTCTCCCAAAGTAGATGATGAAGCGGGTAAGGCTGATGCTTCAAGCCACCTCGATAGGCCGGGTGTGCTGAATGCAAGCTTGCATTGTGAAATCCCGGTCATCTATTTACAATGGAATAAACTATCTGCTCAGTTATTCAAAAATGAATGAATATGATTTTCCCTGGGATCACGTCCAGTCATTTCTGGCGACGCTAGAGCATGGCAGCCTGATGGCTGCGGCGCGTGCCAGCGGCGTTAGCCAGCCTACGTTGGGGCGGCATATTGCCGAGCTGGAAGCACGCTGGCGCATTGTGTTGTTTGAGCGCACCGGGCGTGGGCTGACGCCCACGGTGCACGCACTGCGCTTGGCCGAAACGGCGCGTGCCATGGCCGAGCAGGCCGCGCAGCTGGGGCGGCTGGCCACTGGGGCAGAGCGCTCGCTGCAGGGCAGGGTGCGTGTGACAGCTAGCCAAACCGTAGCCTGTGTATTGCTGCCGCCCGTGCTTGCGCAATTGCGGCAGACTTATCCGGACATTGAGATCGAGTTGCTGGTGAGCAATACGGTGTCCAACTTACTGCGCCGGGAAGCCGATATTGCGCTGCGGATGATCCGCCCGCAGCAAAGCACGCTGGTCGCGCGCAAAATCGCTGAAATCCCGATTTATGCCTGTGCGCATCAGCAGTATCTGCGTCAGCGCGGCGTGCCGCTGCAGTTTGCCGATTTGCTGGAGCATGATCTGATTACTGGCGATGCGAATGATGAAGTCACGCCAGCCATTTCTGCGTATGGTTTGACGGTGGAAAAACTGCGTTTTGGCTTGCGCTCGGACGATCTGCTGGCGCAATGGCAGGCCGTGCGCGCGGGGCTGGGCGTGGGGTTTGCGACCAGCTTTATTCTGCGCACCGATCCACAGGTGCAGATGCTACTGCCCGAGTTGCCTTTGCCCAGATTGCCGATCTGGCTGACGGTGCACCGCGAATTGCACACCAGCGCCCGTATTCGGGCGGTGTACGATTTTTTGGCGCATCAGCTGCCACTGGCGTTAGCCGAAGCACCGCAAGGTGCCGCCTAGAGAACGGATGGTGTCGTGATGGCAGCGCAAATCGTGTTTAACTGGATTGGCTGGCAAGCGCTTCACGTAGCTCTTCAATGCTCAAGCCGCTGTTGGCGATCATTTGCTGCAAATCCTGCGCCAGCTCGCGCTTTTGTTTTAAGCGCTTGATTTTGTCGCCAACGCTGGGCGCTGGCTTGGCTTCGGCCGGATTGGCGGTATTCTGGGCGCGCTCGCTGGCGCTGATAAACAGGCTCTCGGGATGCGGTAGTACAGAGGTCATGGCAATAATGAGTGATCCTGTGCAACAAGGTGGGAGATGCAATGTCGGAAAGATGGCGCTAAATGCTTACAAAATCAAGCCTATAAGGGATTTATTTTTATACTGCTATTAGGTATTGCTCTATGTGCTTTATGTAGATTGATCTATAGGGGTATACATCATAAATTTGCTGTAAGGATGAACGGTTCAATATTCACCTGGGCTGCGGATGGCGCGCTGTAGCTGAGCCTTGGGCCATTGCAGCGTAATGGGCGAATCGCTTTGCAACAAGCGGCTGAGCGAGTCGCGGCGATAATCGATTTCTTCGGCGCTCAGGCCCAGTAGCTCGGCTACTAGTATCGCGCTGTCAAAACACACCATACCTTCAGCCACCGGCGCCCAAGCCAGATGATTTTCTGTTGCGCCTTGCCAGACCCAGTAGGCGTGCTCCTGATCGTCGGTGATGGCAATACTGCCTGCGGGCCAGCTCGCCAGATGCGAGAGCGCCAGCTGGGCGACGGCCAGATAAAACTGCCAAGCGTGCAGCGTGGTTTCGTCCATCTCATTGTGGGCTTGATAATCGTCGTACATACGGCAAAATGGCAGGCAGTGGCAAAGCTGCCCATGATACGCTGCCCTGGCTTGGCTGTGGTGGGCTGTTTGGTATGGGATTGAAACGCAATTGATGATATTGGCTTGCAAAGCAAGGAGAAAATATGGCCGTACGCACCATTTTGAAAATGGGCGATCCTCGTTTGCTGCGACTGGCGCAGCCGGTCGCGACCGTCGATACATCCCAACTGGCGCAGCCTGCCACTACCTTCAATACATCCGAGCAGACGCAGCCTATTGTTGCCTTCAATACGCCGGCGCTGGCGCAGCTGATTACGGACCTGTTTGACACCATGCGCGCCAGCGGTGGCGTCGGCATTGCTGCGCCGCAAATCGGCGTTGATTTGCAGGTGGTGATATTTGGATTTACGCACAGCGAGCGCTACCCCGACGCGCAGGCGGTGCCCGAAACGGTGTTGATCAATCCGGTGATTACGCCGCTGGATGATGAAGAAGTGCTGGGCTGGGAAGGGTGTCTGTCGGTGCCGGGCCTGCGCGGCGAAGTGCCACGCTATGCGCGGATTCGTTATCAGGGGTTTGATCAATTCGGCAATCGGATTGATCGTACGGTGGACGGGTTTCATGCTCGCGTTGTGCAGCATGAATGCGATCACCTATGGGGCGTGCTCTATCCGCAACGCATTGGCGATATGACGCGCTTTGGGTTTACCGACGTGTTGTTTCCTGAGCGGGTCGATTGATGGGTATTGCCCTGTAATCTAAGTAGAGATTGATCTACAGAGCAATACCCTGATTATTGGCCTGTTGTACTTGTATCTCTCACCAACTCAACCCGTCTAAAGACGACCCTGCACTAGCCGCCTGCCAGTTTTACTTTCCAGCGCTCGGCGAGCTTTTTGGCGATCAGCTCCCGGTGATCGCCCTGGATTTCAATCACGCCATCCTTCACTGTGCCGCCGCTGCCGCAGAGGTTTTTGAGCTCTTTCCCGAGTTTGGCCAGCTCGGGCGCAGCCAGTAGCACGCCACGGATCACGGTGATGGTTTTGCCGCTGCGCACTTCGCGTGCAATCCGCACGATGCCATCGCCGGTGGGTAGGGCAGGGGTTTTACAGCTGCATTGCGCGATGGGCTGGCGGCAATCGGGGCAGGTGCGACCATGTTCAGTTGAGTAAACGAGGCCGCCGGATGACGATTTTTTCATGTGGAAGTCCTATATTCTCAACAGGCTAATTTTAACGTGAGCAGTCATGCCGATTGTGACTTTTATCCAGAGTGAGCGCGCTGATCTCGCCGTTGAAGTGGCGGCAGGCTCTCTGCTGATCGATGCTGTTCGCCCCTTGGTGCGCGAAGGGAAATTGGCATTGGCCTGGCGCTGCGGGCAGGGAACGTGCGGCGCGTGTCAGGTGTATTGCGAACACGCAGCCAGCCGGCGCTGGATCGAGATTGGCAGCAAGGAGCGCAATGTACTGGTGCGCCACGCCCGGATGCCAATCAATATGCCACTGACGATTTTTGATTCACCGCAGCAAGTGCGACTGGCTTGTCACTACGTCATCGAAGACGATCTGATTGTACGGCTTACTGGGGGTATATCTCTGTAGAGTAACTACTATTTGATCTATATAGATATACCCTTGCAATTTTAAACGGCAACGGGCGCTTTGATTGCCGGATGCGGATCGTACCCTTCAAGCGTGAAATCCTCAAACTCGAAGCTGAAAATATCGGTTTTGGCCGGATTGAGTTTCAGCGTGGGCAAGCTGCGCGGCTCGCGTGACAGCTGCTCTTTGACCTGATCAAAATGATTGCGGTAAATATGGCAATCACCGCCTGTCCAGACAAAATCGCCCGGCTGTAAATCGCATACTTGCGCCAGCATTAGCACGAGCGTCGCGTACGAGGCGATATTGAACGGCACGCCAAGGAATAAATCGGCGCTACGCTGATACAGCTGGCATGACAATTTGCCGCGCTGATCCGCGTCGCCCGGCTGCGCTGGCGCAACATAAAACTGGAAAAAAGCATGGCAGGGTGGCAAAGCCATGTTTTCGATTTCGCCAACATTCCATGCCGACACAATGATGCGGCGCGAGTCAGGGTTGGTTTTGAGTTGCTTCACCACTTCGCTAATCTGGTCGATATGGCGGCCATCGGCGGTTGGCCAGCTGCGCCACTGGTAGCCATACACTGGGCCTAGTTCGCCGTCTTCACGCGCCCATTCGTCCCAGATCGTCACACCGTGTTCCTGCAGCCAGCGCACATTGGTGTCGCCGCGCAAAAACCACAGCAATTCATTGATGATCGATTTCAGATGCGTTTTCTTGGTGGTGACCAGCGGAAAACCTTCGGCCAGATTAAAGCGCATCTGATGGCCGAAAATCGACACGGTGCCAGTGCCGGTGCGGTCTTCCTTGGCAACGCCAGTATCCAAAACGTGTTGCAGTAAATCCAGATATTGGCGCATCGAAAACTCCGTGGGCTAGCCGTAAAAAAAACTGCATCACACCGACGTGGCGCAATGCAGCTCGTGATTCTAACGCAAAACTCAGGCTTGTTCCTGCTGGCGATGGGCGCTGCTTGCGGCAAGATGCTGGCGAACGGGTGGCAGCGTTACAATAAAGCGGGCACCCTGACCAAACTGGCTCTCGCACCGGATTTGCCCGTACATGGCTTCGACCAACTTTTTAACGATGGATAAACCCAGCCCGGTCGTGTGCTCACCGCCGGTGGGGCGCGCAGACAGGCGGCTAAATTTTTTGAACAGCATGCCGATTTCATGTGGCGCAATACCGGGACCATGATCGCTCACTGTGAGCTCGACGCCATCGTCGGTGAGCTGGGCGCTGATCAGGATACTTTGTTCGTTAGGTGAATATTTCACTGCGTTGGAGATCAGATTATCCAAGATCTGCCACAGCGCTTGCCGATCGGCATGCACGATAAGCTGGCTTGGGCTGTAGTGAATGGTTTGCTGCTTGCTATGCAGGCGCTCGCGCCAAGTGATCAGCGTGTCGCTAATGAGCTCATCCAGATCAATCTCTTCGATCTGCATCTGCACCGATCCAGCTTCCAGCGCGTCGTGATCGAGCAGATTGCTGATAATGCGCTGCATACGCCCTGCCAGTAGGTGAATGCCATCAAGCCTGTCTTTGATTTTCTCGGTCGGCCAGCTGTCTAGCCGCTCATTGAGCAGGCCAGCCATGCCCTGGATACTGGCTACCGGGTTTTTCAGATCGTGCGCGGCAATCGCCAGTAGCTCGTTTTTCTCTTGATTGAGGTATTTTAGTGCTTCGTTAGCCGCTTCCAGTTGCAGATTGCGCGTGGCCAGCTCTTGCGTGCGGTCGGCCACCAGATCTTCCAGATGGATGCGGTGCGACTGGACGGTATGCGACATTTCATTGAAGGTTCGCGCCAGCTCGCCGATTTCGTCGCTGCGGTGCAAATCGAGCTGATTGCTTTGCTTGCCCGCGGCCAGGGCGCGAATTGCGTTTTTCAGGCGCTCCAGCGGGCGGGCAACGTCATTGCGCAGCACCATGGCCAGCAAGCCCAGCTCCACAGCCAAGGCAACGATGCCTAGCACCAGCACCATGCTGGCGGCCAGAGCGGCTTTTTCTTCAAGCAGGCGCTTGGGATACACGGTGACAAAGAGCCAGTCTGCCCCCTTGATTGGCGCGATGCCCAGCCATGATCGACCATCGCTGCTCTCAATAAATCGATCTTTGGCGGCGGCTTTGCTGACCACATTGAAAATGCCCTGCAGCACTGGGTCGGCCTTGCGCATATCCAGTGTGCCATTGTTGGCCTGGATTTTGGCCATATAGTCCGGGTGAGCCAGCAGCATGCCGTCCCGGCTGAAAATCATATTGTGCGTGCCCGGAATGCTGACATTATTGGTGCGCGTAATCAGCTGATCGAGCGGTATATCCTGGCCGACGCCGCCGATATATTGACCCAGATAGTCAATCGGGGTGACCACCGAGACCATCCATTCCAGCGCTTGTTTGTCGTAGTAAATGCCGGTCCAGAAGGTTTTGCGCGCCGGATTGCGCTCGGGGAGTGCACCCAGTTCGGTTTCGAGATCTTCGGCAAAATCATCCACCGAGCCATTTCTGGCGTAGTTAAGGATGGGCAGATACATCAGGCTGACATCGGAGACATTGAGGTCAATAAAGGTATCGTAACTGCGGCCACGATAGGCCGGCCCGTACTGGCTCAGAATCTGGTGCGCCAGAACGACCTGGCGCTTCAGTTCCGGCGTCTGCTTGACGGTTGGCAAGAGGGCAATCGTGGCTTGATGCTCAAAGTGGTCAATTTCAGCCTTGACCCGCCACATGCCGTCTCTATCCTGACGAACGAGCGCGCCAAATTGAGCGCTAAAGTCCTGAGTCTGCGCCTGGGCATAGCGGCGAAGGAAATCGTCGCGGATGAGTTTGGTGTTCGATTCGGCATTGATAAATAGCTCGCTTTCGAGCTGGCTGCGCGTATCAATGTATTTGGACAGATTGCTGAGCGCTTCTTCTTGCAGGCGCACGTAGCTGTAGTAGTAGCTCAGCGCAGAAATCAGGCAGGCGGCAATGGCAATGCGCAGCGCCATGCTGCGCAGAACCCGCCGAAAAAGGCTGCTGGTCGCGTGGTTATGTGAATTCATGCCAGAACAATACCAGTAGCACTTTGTATCTGGCAAAACGTTTAAGCTGTATGTTGATGTTGTCGTTGTAAAGCAAACACTTAGCTTTCAATTCTTACATAACATACTTGTATTACTTCCAGCTCTTCGCTGCCTGCCGGGGTGCGCAAATGCACCACATCGCCTTCGCGCGCCTTGATTAGCGCACGCGCTACAGGCGAAGTCCAGCTGATGTGATTGAGGGGCAAATTGGTTTCATCCACACCGACAATCACCACCGTTTCTTCACGGCCATCTTCACGCAAATACGTGACGGTGGCGCTAAAGAAAATCTGGTCGGTGGCTTCGCGGGTTTCCGGGTCGATGACTTCGGCGTTTTCCAGTCGTTTGCTTAAAAAACGAATGCGACGGTCAATCTCGCGCAGGCGGCGTTTGCCATATTGATAATCGGCGTTTTCCGATCTATCGCCATTGCTGGCCGCCCAATTGACCACCTGGGTGACGTGCGGACGCTCCTTGTTAACCAGCTCGTAAAGCTCGGTTTTCATTCGCTGCCAGCCCTGTGGCGTCATATAGTTTTTACTGCCCGCTGGAACGGCGAGTTCCGCGGGCAGCTCGTCATCGTCGCCGTCGTTTTCTTTGGTAAACGCTTTGCTCATGTCTGCGCTGCTGTCCGTTTATCGTCTTTTCACCTGACCCATCATGGTCAGGTCAGCCCATTTCATCACGGCCAGCACTTCGGTTTCGGTCAATTCATAAAACTGGCCGCGTTTGAGACGCCCCGGCAGATTGAACATCCCAAAGCGGATCCGCATCAGGCGGCTGACCATCAGGTTGTAGTGCTCGAACATCCGGCGCACTTCACGATTACGACCTTCTTTTAGCACGACGTGATACCAGTGATTCTGGCCTTCGCCGCCACGATCTTCGATGCGGCTGAAGTTGGCCGGGCCGTCATCGAGCTCGATGCCATTGACCATTTCTTTCATTTGCTCTGGCGTGAGCTGGCCATGAACGCGAACTGCATATTCACGCTCGACTTCAAAGCTCGGGTGCATCATGCGATTGGCCAGCTCGCCCGAGGTCGTAAACAGCAGCAAACCCGAGGTGTTAAAGTCCAGACGACCAATGGCGACCCATTTGCTTGAGTAAATCCGCTTGAGACGGTCAAACACGGTGACACGGCCTTCCGGGTCATCACGGCTAACCAGCTCGCCTTCTTCTTTGTGGTACATGATGACGCGAGGCAGGCGATCCTGCCATTTGAGCGCAATACGTTTGCCATCAATCCGTACTTCATCGCCCGGGCTGACTTTGGCGCCCAGATCGGCGATTTTACCGTTGACGCTAACGCGACCGGCTTCAATGATTTCTTCCATTTCGCGGCGCGAGCCAATGCCGGAGAAGGCCAGCGCCTTTTGCAGGCGCTCGTCGCCAATCTGATCAGTGGTCAGCCGTTTTTCACGCAACTGCTTCTGCGCTGAAATTTCGTGCTGTGAGCCATGGCGCTGCGGCATTTTCTTGGCCCGCTTGGCGCTTGGGCGCAATTTGCTATCGCGAATCGTGGTTTGGGTTTCTGCTGCTGTGCTGTTCTCGGTAGCCGGTTTGATGCCTTGTACTTCGCGGGCGATGGCTGTTTTGGCAATGGCTTGAGCCACCATGCGGCTCATTCCGCTGGTGGGCGAGCTGCGCTTTTTGCTGGTGGCTGGCGTGGACGAGCGCCCCATGTCCGGACCCGAGGTTTTCTTTTTCTTGATATTGCCAAAACGTGATTCACCGGCAGCGGACTGCCCACGAGCACCGATTTTGGTTGTTGCGCGCTGTTGGTCGTTCGCTTTGGCTTCTCGAATGGCCGGTTGCGGGCGACGAGCTTTAGTGGTTTTCATGGGATATGTGCCTGTTGAATAAGGAATGATTATACCGCTTATGCCATGAACAGACCGCTGAAAAACGATGAGCAGATTCGAATCTTGCGCTAGACAATGGTGGGCATTTTTTATTTTGGCCAGATCGTCGAAGCACTCGCGATGTTTTTGAGTCGGCTGCGTCTGCATCAAAACGGCAGAAGCCGCCCCAGCGTAGCGCTGGCGGGCGGCTTCGGGGTGATGCGGAGTGTTTATTGTTCGCTGGTAAAGAAGGCAATGCAGCCCAGGCTGGTCATGCCCAGATTGAATACCTGACCTTCCATGCTTTCGCCTGCCGCATCAAGTTCAAGACGGCGCTGGATTTCGAACAAAACCTCAAGCTCTTTAAACCACTTGAGCAAGCGGGTGTCGTTGTTCAGATAGTTTTCAATCGCCGCTTTGTCCGGGTGATCGCCCACCACCATCACCTTGCCTTGTTCTGCGCTGCGCAGCTGGTAGGCTGGTGGTACTTTCACTTGTGCATGCGCACTCAGGTGGCCGGACAAATCGTCACCAAAACGGCGCATTTCATGGTCAACGCTCGACTTCAAATCGTTAAGCTTTATGGCATCTTGCTCGCCAGAGTCGGAAATCATCCGCGCCAAATCCAGTAAAGTAGTGCCTTGCTGATCAGCCTGCGGCGCTGAAAGTTCGGTAGCAGAATTCATGATTTATCCTTTTTATTGCTGGGTGTACGTAACTTTTCGACCCAGGGTTTTTAGTGCCCTGCCAAGCGGAGCAATACTAAAAATCACTTAGGGTCGATTCCTTACAGACAGGCTAGCCATTTTTTGTCGATGCAGAAGGTAAATATTACCCTAGCTTGATCTAAATTAGTTCTTTGAGTTTATAGATCATCTCCAGCGCTTCGCGCGGGCTAATTTGATCAGGGATAACCGCAGCTAGCAGTTCAATCGCCGGATGTGATTCAACTTCGGGTTCTGCCGTGAAAATGGGGGCAAACAGGTCGGCTTGCAAGCCATTATTGAAGCTGCCTTGCTCCAGCTCCTGCAATTTGCGTTTCGCGCCGCGAACTACTTCTTTGGGCACGCCAGCCAAGCTGGCCACCGCCACACCATAACTTTGCGAGGCCGGACCTTCCTGCACTGCGTGCAAAAAGACGATCCGGTCTTTGTGCTCAACCGCATCCAGATGCACATTGGCCACTTGCGCGTAATCCTGCGCCAGCCGCGTTAGTTCGAAATAATGCGTCGCAAACAGCGTGTAGCAGCGGTTTTTTTCGATCAGCGCTTTGGCAATCGACCACGCCAGCGCCAAGCCATCAAAGGTTGAGGTGCCGCGACCCACTTCGTCCATCAAAACTAAGGAATGTTCACCCGCGTTATTCAGAATATTCGCCGTTTCGGTCATTTCGACCATAAACGTCGAGCGGCCGCCAGCCAGATCGTCGCTCGCGCCAATGCGGGTAAAAATTCGATCGAGGCGACCGATTTTGGCTGCGGTGGCGGGAACGTACGATCCGACATGAGCCAGTAGCGCGATCAGCGCCACTTGGCGCATATAGGTCGATTTACCGCCCATATTCGGGCCGGTGATCAGCAGCAGTTTGCGCGCCAGATGAAAATCGACGCTGTTCGGGATGAAATCGTCGATCTGATCTTCGACGACTGGATGGCGACCCGCGTCGATGTTCAGGACTGCATCGTCGCAAAATTGCGGCGCGATATAGCCGGATAATTGCGCACGTTGCGCCAGACAAACCAGCACGTCGAGCGTCGCGACGGCTTGCGCAGTTAGGCGCAGCGTTGCCAGATAGCTTTGCAGTGCGTCGAGCACCGATTCGTAGAGCTGTTTTTCCAGCGCCAAGGCACGCTCATTGGCCGACAGCGCTTTTTCTTCAAATTGTTTCAGCTCGGGCGTGATATAGCGCTCGGCGTTTTT
The DNA here is from genome assembly GCF_040047665.1 of Chitinibacter sp. FCG-7. Lineage (NCBI taxonomy): Bacteria > Pseudomonadati > Pseudomonadota > Betaproteobacteria > Neisseriales > Chitinibacteraceae > Chitinibacter > Chitinibacter mangrovi. The sequence continues at coordinate 663,854 of NZ_CP157355.1, read as the reverse complement.
CATCGTCTGGCGACGGCGATAATCGTCAGGTACCTGCCCCACGTATGAGTTGGTAACCTCAATAAAGAAGCCAGCTACACGGTTATACTCCACCCGCAAGGTGGCAATGCCAGTGCGTTCGCGCTCGCGCGATTCCAGCATGGTCAGAAATTCGCCGCAATTATTCTGAATCGCGCGCAGCTCGTCCAGATCGCTCGAATAACCATCGGCGATGACGCCGCCTTCACGAATCAGTACGCCCGGCTCGGGCAAAATGGCGGCTGCAAGCAGCTGATAAATCGTCGGCTCGGCCTGCATGGCGTGCGCAAGGCCGCTGAACAAGCCGCCGTCAGGCATTTGTGCGGCCAAATCGGGCAGTACGCGCAAACTATCGCGCAAGCTCGCCAGATCGCGTGGTCGCGCCGATTTCAAGGCAATCCGTGACACAATCCGTTCGATGTCGGCGATTTCGCGTAACTGCGTGTAGAGATTCTCGCTGCTGCCGACGTCAAGCAGCGTACCAATTGCCGACTGGCGCTCCAGAATCTTGCCGTGATTGCGCAGCGGGTGATGCAGCCATTGCGCGAGCAGGCGCGAACCCATGCCGGTCGCGCAGTTGTCGAGCAAGGAGAACAGCGTCGGCGCGGCTTCGCCACGGATGGTTTCGGTGATTTCCAGATTTCGGCGTGTCGCGGCGTCAAGCTCGATGTACTGGCTGTGTGACTCAACGCGCAATCCTGCCAGCGCAGGCAGTGCGCCGCCTTGCGTGCTGCGCACATATTCAAGCAGCGCGCCAGCTGCGCCGAGCGCTAACAGCGGCTCGCGATTGTTTGACGAAAGCCCGAAGCCTGCCAGATCATGCACGGCAAAATGGCGCGTGAGATTACGCTCGGCGCTGGCTGCATCAAATTGCCAGCTGGCGACGCGGCGCACCGGGATGCGCAGCTGATCAAACAGCGTCAGCTCGGCTTCGTCGCTGATTAAAATCTCGGCGGGGCGCAAGCGCTCCAGCTCGGACGGCAGCTTTTCAACGTCGGTATCCATCAGCGCAAAGTCACCGGAAGCGAGCGAGAGCCACGCCATACCCATTTTGCCGCGCACCATGCGGATTGCGAGCAGGCGGTTTTCCTGTTTGTCGTCGAGCAGCGCGGCGTCGGTCAAGGTGCCGGGCGTAATCACGCGCATCACTTTGCGCTCAACCGGGCCTTTGCTGGTGGCCGGATCGCCGACCTGTTCGCAAATCGCGACCGATTCACCGAGTTTTACCAGTTTGGCCAAGTAGGGTTCGAGCGAATGAAACGGAATGCCGCACATCTTGATCGGCTCGCCCGCGCTGGCGCCGCGTGTGGTCAGCGTGATATCGAGTAGACGTGCCGCTTTGATCGCATCGTCGTAAAACAGCTCGTAAAAATCGCCCATGCGGTAAAAAACCAGCTTGTCCTGATGATCGGCCTTGAGCGCGAGATATTGCTGCATCATCGGGGTGTGGGTTGGGGCTTCGCTTGCTGATTTTTTAGCCATGGTTTTTCTGTATTGAGGTATATGGTTGAAGGCTATGCTAAATTTGCTCTGTAGGGCTATACCTTGGCAGGGTAAGGGTGCCATTGAGGCATCCAGCCTGGTTCACCTGCTTCTGGCTGAAATACGTGATTAACGCCCAGCCCAGGCATGGCCGCCAGCTGTTCGCCAATATAAATCAGCGGCGTGGTTTCGCGCAGCCATGGCGCAATGGTCGCGGCCTGGCAATGTGCTTTCAGTGAGCGGGTCGGGCGATTGGCCGCCAGCTTGAATTGCTCGCCGCCATGACGGCCGCGCACGCTGATGGCTGCGCCACTAAGGAAGTGCTCGGCGATGCCACCCGTTTCGCATTTTATCCAGCGCAAGATGCCGCGCCAGTCGGGTAAATCATTGCCATTGGCAAAATCAGGCGTCATGTTCTGGTTTGGCCCCGCTTGCAGGCTGGCTTGCGTGATGTGCAAATGGTCGCGATAGCGGCGCACCGCGGCGTTACGCCAGACCAGCGCCGGATGCGTGTCATCGGCCGCGTCAATCGCCGTGCGCAGCAATTCATTAAATGCGCGCAATTCCAGCACGACGCCCACCAGACCCAGCCAGTGACGCAGCACGTTTTTTTGCCGTACGGCGCTTAACTGTTGCCACGGTGCCAGCGCCAGTGCATCACCATTTTGGCATTGCGCGAGGTCAAGCTCGGCAATTTCAATCATCAGTTGGTTGACTTCTGACTGATGTATCGCGCTGCGAGTCAAGGTGGTCAAGGCTTGTGGCGATATACCCGTGATGGCGGGCATGACTTGATGACGGATCGCATTGCGCTTGTATTGCGTATCAAGATTGCTTTCGTCTTCAACCCAGTTCAGCGCTTGCTCTTGCGCGTAGCGCAGCAGCTCTGCGCGCGGGATACTGAGCAAGGGGCGCAATAATGTGATGGAATCAGTCAGCTTGCGCTGTTGCGGCATGGCGGCCAAACCTGCCGGGCCGCTGCCGCGCAGCAGATTGATCAGAATGGTTTCGGCCTGATCGTTCTGATGATGCGCCAGAATAATCGCGTCGCAGTCCTGCTGCTCGTAAATGGCATAACGCGCTTTGCGCGCCGCGCCCTCGACACCGCGACCTTGAGTTAAATCCAGCCGGACGTGATGGATGGCGCAGGGGATATCAAGGCTGGCTGCCAATGCCTGTGCCTGCGCAGCCCAGTGATCGGCATTGGGCGAGAGTCCGTGATGCACATGCACGGCGCTGAGCTCGACATCCAATTCGCTCCGCCATTGCGCCAGCCAGTGCAGCAACACGCTCGAATCGAGCCCGCCAGAGAGCCCCACGCATAATTTTGTACGCTGAAAATTAGAACGGGAGCCTAAGCTCCCGTGTTTGCTAAAGCCTTCGATCAGCTCAAAGGCTTCTGGCCAGCCATTAAGCGGCTGCTTCTTCTTTAAATTTGCCATGTTCCATCAAACGGTCAAAGCGGGATTCAAGCAATTCGTCGACACTTTTAGCTTTCAGTGCCTTGAGCGAATCGGCGATAGATTTTTTCATCGTCGCCATCATCGCTTGCGGGTCGCGATGCGCGCCGCCAATCGGCTCTGGCACCACTTTATCGATCAGGCCGAGGGTTTTCAGGCGCGAAGCGGTAATGCCCAAAGCTTCAGCAGCGTCAGATGCGCGTTCAGCCGTTTTCCACAGAATGGTGGCGCAACCTTCGGGCGAGATCACCGAGTAGGTTGAATATTGCAGCATCTGTACGACGTCGCCCACGGCAATTGCCAGCGCGCCGCCTGAGCCGCCTTCGCCAATAATTGTGCAGATCACCGGCACTTTGAGCTGCGCCATTTCAAACAGATTGCGACCGATGGCTTCGGACTGGCCACGCTCTTCAGCACCAATGCCAGGGTAAGCGCCCGGCGTGTCGACAAACGTGATCACCGGGATATTGAATTTTTCGGCCAGTTTCATCAAGCGCAAGGCTTTGCGATAGCCTTCTGGCCGTGGCATGCCAAAATTGCGCGCGATTTTTTCTTTGGTATCGCGGCCTTTCTGATGGCCAATGACCATGACACTCTGGCCGTTAAAACGCGCCAAGCCACCCACAATCGCCAAATCATCAGCAAAAGCACGATCGCCATGCAGCTCTTGAAAATCAGTAAACAGACCGGAAATATAATCGTAGGTATACGGGCGTTGCGGGTGGCGCGATACCTGCGAAATCTGCCAGGGGGTCAGTTTTGCATAAATATTTTTGGTGAGTTCAAGGCTTTTTTTCTCAAGGTGAGAAATTTCAACCGAAATATCAACTGCCGAATCATCCTGCACGTAGCGCAGCTCTTCGATCTTGTTTTCAAGCTCTGCAACCGATTGCTCGAAGTCAAGGAAGGTGGTTTTCATGCTCTAAAACTCCAGAGGCGCTTGTTAGCGCGAACAGGCAGCCAGCATGGCCGCCCCAAAAATTGGACGCAATCATACAACAAGCCGCTGGCAAACCCAAGCAACAAACTCAGTGCTTCATTGTTATTGCTGCGCAGCAAAATCAGGTATTACTGAAAACGATATCCGCTTTGACGTCGATCTTTTGCAAACCTTTTCGCGATTGCAGATTAATGACCAGCGGTGCCAGCGTATTGGCGCGAATGGGCTGATTATCAGGGCGGGATAAAATCAGAAACAGCATGGCTTCACTAGCGTCTTTCAATTGCAGTGCCGCGCATTCGTCGTCATTTAAAGTCAGTACATAATTAAAGCCAAGGCGTTCTGCGCCGACAATCGAGAAAGCCACATTGGCGTCGTCCAGCGACTGGAGCCAGTAAACACTGGGGTTGGGCTTGTCTTCGTGCAACAGCTTGTAGTTTTTGCAATCATCAAAACCGGGCAGTCCCGCCGGAAAATGAATCACGGTATCGGGGTCTACTTCAATCGGGCCAAACTGGCTTAGAAAAACGTCCATAAGGTTTGCTCTCCATGCTGGATATTGGAATGATGATGTGCAATAAACACTACTTTATGAGGCAGCAAAAAGCTATTTTGATGACGCAAGGTGTGCGGCTGCGCATTAGAATAATCTGATAAAAGGTTGAATCGCTAAAGAATTTCTCACAACTGCCGATTGTAGGCATAATAGTGAAATAACTGGACGATGACCGCCGCTCAATGCGGCAGGGGATACATCATGAAAATCGACAATACAGGCAAGCCATTGTCGCCGCTCGCGGGTAAGCCCAGCGATGTGCGGGCCAATGACAGCAGCAAAAGCGAAGCGGCGGCTGCACCGCAAAGTAGTATTAATAGCAAACTCTCTGGTGTGGCCAGCAATGAAGCTACATTCGATGCCGATAAGGTGGCTGCGATCCGTTCGGCTATTGCCGAAGGCCGTTTTTCGGTCAAGCCCGAGGCGATTGCCGATGGCTTGCTTTCCAGTGTAAAAGAGCTGCTGGCACGCTAAGTGACCCCTGAACAACGACAATCCGGGCTGTATTCCCTGTTAGCTGCTGAGCTTGATCTGGTTCAGCAGCTAATTGCTTTATTGGCGCAGGAACAAGATGCGCTGATTTTGCGCCAGTTCGATCAGGTTTCCGTGCTGATCGATGGCAAAACGCGAGCCCTGCAAGCGCTAGAACGAGCCAGCAAAGCGCGCGCGCAATTTTGCAGCGAGCACGAATTAATCAGTATCGAGCAGATCGAGCTGACGCTGGATCAGCAAGCGAGCGTTTGGCGCGAGTTGCTGCAACAAGCCAAGTACGCCGAAACACTCAATCGCACCAATGGCCAGCTGATTCAGACGCACGAAGAAGTCAATCAGCATCTGATGGCTTCGTTGGCCGCGCAGCGCCATACGGATGTGGCCTATAGCGCCGATGGCCGCCTGAGCTCTTTGTCGTCAATCAGCCGTCCGTTTGATCGCGCCTGAACTCCTGCCTTATTTCTAACTGATCTGCAGACGGCATGAATGCCGTCGTTGACAGCAAACCCCAGCTAATCCATATCGCTACGAGTGCATAGGCCAGCCGTGGCAGCCAGGCCGCCCACTGCTTGCTGCTGTGTTCGATGTCCTGATCGAGCTGCTCGACCAGCCTTGCCAGCATGGCGTCCAGCGTGCCGCTCTGCTCACCAGTATTAATCAGCGCCACGATGCGTTGCGTGACCAGCCAGCCGGTGTGCTCAACCGCAGCGGCCAGCGATGAGCCGGCACGCAGCTTGCGCGATAACACGCGGTTTTGCTGGCGTAAATGTCCATTCGAAATGCTGTTTTGTGCCAGCGTCACGGCATCAAACACCGGGACGCCCGCACTGATCAACAGGCTTAGACTGGATAGAAAATCACGCTGATTTAATTGCAGGCAAAAGTTGCCAATGACAGGCAGCTGCAAAATCAGACTTGCCAGCACGCCGCCCTGGCTAATTAGTCTGGATACCCAGCCCAGTATTGCCATTAACAATATGATGAATATGACGGGTGAGGCTATACCCCATAGGTAGTCGCCAATGCTCAAGCTGCCCTGAATCAGCGCGGGTAGCGGCTTGATCAGCAGAGCGAGGAAAATCAGCAAGGCGGGGAGCGCCAGCCTGGCACGTACTTGCTGTCTCAAGGTGGCTTTCAGTGTGGCCTGCCTAGCCAGTTGCCGATAAGTTGGTTCCGGGCTGCCTGCTGCGCAAGCGGCATGAATCAGCGCCTGATCGAGTGGATCAAACAGGCCCGCCACCTTGCCTGCACTTGCCAGACTATGTCCGCGTAATAGGGCTTGCTGCATAGCACGCACGCGCTGATTCCACGGTGCGGGCAAGGCCAAAACTGCAATAGCCCGATCCGTTGGCAAGCCTGCGTGTTCCAGTGCGGCCAGCTGGTTAAACAAATCAGCACGTACTTGTGCTGGCAAGGGGTGTTGGGTTTTCATCGTTTCAGTATGAAGCAAGCGAACAACAGTGATCAAGCAGGGCGTAAGAGCGAAGATAATGCACAAGGCTGGCAAATAGTGAGACGGGCTATTTTGCAGTGCCGCCAACATGTCGCACATCAAAGCAAGCCCACCCGATTGCCACGTATCATGCGACAAAATGTTTGACATTTACGTGAAACCGCGTTGAAATTGCCGCTTGTAAACGACAAGAGAGGCGCCTTGCCCAGGTCGCACTGCAGAGGAAGTCATGTTCCGGTGAAGCAGTGTCAGGGGGTGCAAGGCCGAAGTGCTGACTACCGTGATGTAGTCAGTGCTGGTTGCAGGGGCTGAATCCCCTGGACTGTCAGCCGGTTAACGATGCTGTTGCACGTTGGCGGGCTGGAGTGCTCTTGGCGATGAATTCTTCGGGTGCCTTGATGGTGCCTGTCATTGCCGCACTTTTCCTCTCTCCAATCGTTATTTCTGATTTGGAGAATCGCATGTCACTCAACCCTCGTACTACCGCCTTGTGGACCGCGCTGATCACGCCATTTGCGTCCAATGAATCTCTCGATTTTTCAGCCTTAACCGCGCTCTTGCGCGAGCAGGAAGCCGCTGGTGCTGGCGTGCTGCTGCTGGGCTCGACCGGCGAGGGCAGCAATCTCACGCTGGCCGAGCGCAAGGCTGTCCTGCAGCACGCCTGTAGCCTCGATTTAAATGTGCCGATCATGGTTGGCGTCGGCGGGCTCGATCTGGCTAGCCAGCTCGAATGGCTGGCATTTTGCGAAACCTTGCCGCTACATGCCTATCTGCTTGTGACTCCGATTTACGCCAAACCCGGTGCCGAAGGCCAGCGCCGCTGGTTTGCCGCGCTGCTCGATGCGGTGAGCAAGCCCTGTATGCTGTACAACATCCCCTCGCGCGCCGGTGTGCCGCTGTCGGATGTGGCGCTGGCGGGCTTGATTGATCATCCGAACTGCTGGGCGGTGAAAGAATCGGGCGGCAATGCGGCACGCTTTGCCGAATTGAAAACTGCGTTCCCGAGTGTTGCGTGGTACTCGGGTGACGATGTGCTGTTTGCTGAACACGCCAAACTGGGCGCTGCGGGCTTGGTATCGGTGGCGAGTAATGTTTGGCCACAACCAGTGGCGCGCTGGGTGCAGCAAGGATTGGCGGGCGAGGCGATTGGCGATTTGCTGCGCACCGCGTCGGAAACGCTGTTTCTGGCTGCGAATCCCATTCCCGCCAAAGCCATCATGCATCATCAAGGCCGCATTGCCAGCAATGAGTTGCGCCTACCTTTGTGCGCTGCAGATTTGGCGAGCCTGGAGCCGGTGCTGGCGAAAGATCGTGAGATGGCTGAGTTGGGCTAATGATCCCCTGCCAAATATTGCCATCCAGCCATTGTACTATTTGGATTTGGTGGCAATACTCTCTGGATAAAAACGACGCTTGAGCCACCTTCCCAGCTCGTGAATAATGATTCCGATTGGTAGGGCGATAAAAAATCCCAATATGGCTTCGCCCAAGCCAAAAACACGGCTGTAAATCGGTGTGATTTTGTCGGAATCTACGCGGTACACACTGTAGAAAGTGTATGGGTCATCGTAATCAATGACCTCAATCAGATTGCGATTGGCATCCATGGCTTGGTAGCGCTGGTGACCGAGTTCATGACTGGGGTGGGGGCGTGATGCGCTCTGTGCGGTGGGTTTGAACGCAGACATGGGCGTGCTGGCGGTTTTGCGCAGGCGCTCCAGTCGAAAGCTACCGTCGGGTTGGTCAAAAATCGCGACCGAGAAATAATGTGGGACTGGATCGCCTTGCTCATGATGATTCGCCCCCAGATACGACGATGCGTACATGCCGGTGATCATGGTGCTCGTGCAACTCACTGGAAAAAACCACACCGAGCTCATCACGAGTACCAGCCATTTTTTCCAGTTCATATTTTTTTCTTTGAACTGGTGTTGAGGCATTTTTTTTGTAGCCACATCACTAATATGACCGTCAATCCTCCACTAATCATCGATGTTGGAATGCCAATAAACCAGACCAGAACATAGGCCATTGCTGCACCGCCACCCTGATAGGTCTGAAAACATTCAACGTAGTTGGCCCATATCAAAAAGGGTGCAGCGCCACAGGCAGCGCCAATTCCCGCCCAAGGTTTGGGTGATAGCGAGTAAATTAGCGCTGGAATCAGCGTGATCGAGCCAGCGATGAATAAACCTTTTACTTCACAGCTGGATAAAGCGGCGACACTGCATTGCAACACGAGTGTCAATGTGATGCAGGTGAGCGCAATGAGGCGATAGGATTTATTTGTCATCGTGAAATTACTTTGCTGCTTATTCAGTTGATTGAGTGCGAATTGGCTGATGTCGATACAAACCGAGCTGCAATAAAAAACCCGCTCGAAAGCGGGTTTTGCATTGAATGGGGTGATTAAACCGCGGTTTCATCCAGTGGTGGCAGCGCGATCTGGTTGTCGGTGCTGAATTGGTAGTCTTTGAAGACGTGCTCGGCAGTCAAGAGCTGATAGCGGCCGTCTGGCAAGACATTGGTCGTGTCTTTGAGGCGGTAGGTGTAGTGGCCGCAAGTCCAGCAATCGAAATTGCGCATATGCGTACACAGGCAGGTTTTTTCAAAGACGTGGATTTCCGAGATTTTCTTGGCATTCGGATTTTCTTCGATGACTTTGTTGTACGCCTGAATGTACGAGCAGCTGCCGTTGGCGTCGAGCAGATAGCCATAGGCTTCGCAGTTAGGGCGAATACCCGAGCCAATCGCTGGTGTATTTTTCATCATGCGCATTGGGTAGCCGGTCGGTGAAATCTGATTCACCTCGATCAGCTCTTCCGATGCTTTGTAATATTCCTGTTTCACATCATCGGGCAGGCCGCACTCTTTGGTTACCGTGAAGCGCGTCGCCACTTGCACGCCGCCACAACCCATTTCGAGGAATTTCACAGCGTCTGAGCCAGTAAACACGCCACCTGCGGCGATCACCGGCATATTGTCATAGCCTTGCTCTTTAATCCACGCGACTACTTCGGCCACGATGTCCTCAAGTTTGTACTCGGCCCAGTCCATGCCAAAACCCAGGTGGCCGCCAGCGAGCGGGCCTTCAACCACGACGTAGTCGGGCAGACGGTTAGTGCGGGCTGATTTTTTAATAAATAGCTGCAGTGCGCGCACTGATGACACGATAATGCCAAGCTTGGCATCACGGAAACGCGGGTGATCTTCGATCAGCGAGAATGAGCCCAGATGCAGGCCTGCAGCCAGCGTAATGCCGTCAATGCCCGCATCGAGCGCCGCGCGCATGCGCACGCGCAGCGTTTCTTTCGGGCCGTTCATCGTCAGCTTTTCCATGCAGTTGATGAAAATCAAGCCATCACCCTGCTTGCGCTTCATCGTGCCTTCAACGTGCAGGCGGGTGGCTTCTTCGAGCTGCGCGAGGTCAAATTGCACCACGGATTTATCGCTATTGGCGACGTTGAATTTGTATTGCTTGAGCTTGTCTTTGACGTGCTTAGTGTTGTAGCGACGGTCGGTCACGGTGTTAATCATGGCATCCGAAATATGACCAATGCCGCCAAGGCGACAGGCTTCCAGCGCCAGATCGGCGGTTGAAATATCAACTCCCATGCCGCCAATCATGATTGGCACGTACTTTTTTTCATTCCCTTCAAGGTCTTTAAAGGTCAGGCGAAAATCATCAACACGCTTCATTCAATCTAATCCACTGCTTTATACCCAGGAAAATCTAAACGATTGTTTAAATTTTCGGCATATAAAATCGCTATTTTTCAGAAGCGGCAATCATATCCTTAAATGGCCTGCCGTGGGGTACATCGAGCATGACACTGCGCAATAAAATCGAGATTGCGACAGATATTAAGTGGTAAATATTGCGGTTTTCTATCGGCGCGGGCTTTTTCTCTGCTGCGATTTATTTTCGGTAAAATGCCGTTTCCGATTACCTACCGCAAAGGGCTCTGATGCCGCCACTCGCGATATTTCAGGACATGGCCGCCGAGCTGGTGCAGCGCCAGGCGCAAAGCCTGTATCGTACCCGCCGTCTGCTCGATTCGCCGCAAGGCGCACGCGTGCAGTTGAATGGCCGCGAGGTGCTCAATTTTTGCAGCAATGATTATCTGGGGCTGGCGAACCATCCGGCCGTCGTCGCTACCGCGCAGCAGGGCGCGGCCGATTGGGGCGTGGGCAGCGGGGCGGCGCATCTGGTGACCGGGCATTTCACGCCGCAACATACGCTGGAAGCGCGGCTTGCCGCTTGGGCGGGCAAATCGGCAGCCATTCTGGTATCGACGGGTTTTATGGCCAATCTGGCGGCAATTCCGGCGCTCGTTAGCCGTGGCGATGCGGTGTTTGCCGACAAACTCAATCACGCCTCGCTGAACGACGCCTGCCTGCTCGCACGCGCTGATTTCAAACGCTTTGCGCACAATGATGTGGTGCAGCTCGAACGCCTGCTGGCTGAGTCGACTGCCAAGCGCAAATTGATCGCCGTTGACGCGGTATTCAGTATGGACGGCGACATCGCGCCGTTGGCCGAATATCTGGCGCTGGCCGAGCGTTACGACGCGCTGCTGTATATCGACGACGCGCACGGCTTTGGCGTGCTGGGCGACGGGCGCGGCACGCTGGCTGAGTTAAAAATTGATTCGCCGCGCATTATTTATATGGCGACTTTGGGCAAAGGCGCTGGTGTGGCTGGGGCGTATATCGCTGCAGAGCAGGTGGTGATTGACTATTTGATCAATACCGCCAGGGCGTATATCTACACTACCGCCGCGCCACCGCTGCTGGCCTGCGCGCTGCACGCCAGTCTGGACATCATCGAGCAGGATGTTGAGCGGCGTGAACGACTCCAAGCCCATATCCAATACTTCAAACAGTTTTTTGCCACCGAATTGGCCGACACGCACTGCGAATTGCTGCCATCCGACACCGCAATTCAGCCCATTATAGTCAAAGATAACGCCACCGCGCTGGCATTATCACAAGCGCTACTCGACGCCGATATTCTGGTCGCCGCAATTCGCCCGCCCACAGTGCCGACGCCACGGCTGCGCGTCACTTTATCGGCCGCACACAGCACCGCAGAGGTGGCACTATTGTGCGGGCAGATCAAACGCGTACTGCTGGCCGCCAATGAGTCGCAGCCATGCTGACGCTCAATCTGATCGGTGCAGGGCGCTTGGGAAAAAGTATTGCGCAGATGGCGCAGCAAAGCGGGCGGTATCGCCTTGCAGCCATTTATTCACGTAGCCTAGCGAGCAGTACTGCCGCGGGTATGTGGATAGGCGCGGGTGAGGTGGTGGCGCAGCTTGGCGATCTACCATCTGCCGATTTGTGGCTCATCTCCGTGCCAGATGGCGCGATTGCGGGCGTGGCCGCTGAACTGGCTGAGCTTAAGCTCGTCAAGCAAGGCGCGGTGGCGTTTCACGCCAGCGGCGCGTTGGCGGCCGATCAACTCGCACCGCTGGCCGCGCAGGGCGCGTATTGCGCCAGCTGGCATCCGGCGTTTTCCTTTGCCGACCCCACGCGCGCGGTGCAGACCTTCGTTGGCACTTTGTGTGCGCTCGAAGGCGATGCCAAGGCGGTGGCGATACTGAGCGAATTTACGGCTGCGATTGGTGGTTGTGCTTTTGCGCTCAGTAGCGAGGCGGGCGCGAAAGTGGCGTATCACGCCGCGCTGAGCATGGCGGCGAATTTCTTGGTCACGCTCAGCGATTTGTCGCTGAAAACTGCCGAGCAGGCGGGTATTGCCCCAGAGATCGCGCAGCAATTGGTATTGGGGCTGATACGTCAGACTTTGAATAATATCGACAGCCTCGGCGCTGCCGCTGCGCTCACTGGCCCGATTGTGCGCGGCGATGCGGCCACG